>JBILHL010000034.1:0-32698 GCA_044350515.1 Crocinitomicaceae bacterium
GACTAAAACGAAAAATAGGACTCAATTCCTAGCCGCGGCGATAGTTCACCCCTTCTCTTTTTTTCGGAAATTAATGATAAATTTAATTTCGTACAAATCTAAGAGCCGCGGCTCATCAGTTCTCAACTAATAAACAGTCTAAACTTAATTTGCAATTCCTTAGCATCATATATGTCCGTTCGCAATTCGCAATTATCTCGTTCGTAATTATCCCGTTCGCAATTAATAAGCGTTATGTACTTCCGTTCGCAATTCGCAATTATCCCGTTCGCAATTAATAAGCGTTATGTACTTCCGTTCGCAATTCGCAATTATCTCGTTCGCAATTAATAAGCGTTATGCACTTCCGTTCGCAATTATCTCGTTCGCAATTAATAAGCATTATGTACTTCCGTTCGCAATTCGCAATTATCTCGTTCGCAATTAATAAGCATTATGTACTTCCGTTCGCAATTCGTAATTATCCCGTTCGCAATTAATAAGCGTTATGCACTTCCGTTCGCAATTCGCAATTATCTCGTTCGCAATTAATAAGCATTATATACTTCCGTTCGCAATTCGCAATTATCCCGTTCGCAATTAATAAGCGTTATGTACTTCCGTTCGCAATTATCTCGTTCGCAATTAATAAATCTAATTATTCAATTTCACTTTTTAGAAAACAATAAAAAAACACGAGTCCCGTGAGTTTCTTGCTATTTTTACAGTATGATTTTAGTTACAGGAGCAACAGGACTTTTAGGAAGTCATTTACTTTACGAATTGGTTTCTAAAGGAGAAAGTTGTGTTGCACTTTGTCATTCTAAAGGAAAAATCAGTCAAGTAGAAGCGCTTTTCAACTATTACAATCCAAGTGAAGCATCAAATTTATTGAGCAATATTACTTGGAAAGAAGGTGATTTATTGGATTTATTTTTTCTCAAAACGCTTTTTGAAGGAATTACACATGTTTATCATTGCGCAGCAAAGGTATCTTTTTTAAAAGCTGATTTTTCAGATTGTATGCGCCAGAATAGGGAGGCAACAGCCAATGTTGTTAACTTTTGTTTAAAGTTTAAAGTTGATAAATTGTGTTATGTTAGCTCGACAGCTGCCATTGGTAGTAATCCTTTAGGTGCAACCACAGAAAAAGACAAATGGGAAAAAGACGATACAATTAGCGGTTATTCTATCTCTAAATTTTCAGCAGAAAAAGAAGTTTGGCGAGGTATAGAAGAGGGTTTAAATGCAGTTATTATAAATCCATGTGTGATTCTTGGTCCAGGAAATTGGGATAGTGGTTCACTTTCAATATTTAAAACAGGTCAAAAAGGTTTATTGTTTTATCCAAGTGGTAGCAATGCAACTGTGGATGCAAGGGATGTAGCTTTTTGTATGCGCGAATTGATGCTCTCAACTATCAAAACTGAACGATTTTTATGTGTTGGAACCAATCAAAGTTTTAAAGAACTATTTACCGCTGTTTGTTCGCAGATGATAACCACATTACCAACCTATAAAGCACCTAAGTTTTTAGCACATTTTGTAGCATTTTTCAGTGAATTAATTAGCCGTTTCAGTGGAAAAAGAAGTGGATTATCGCAAGAAACTGTTTATTCTGCTTACAAAAATATTTCCTATGATGTTGCTAAAATAAAGGCTGTTGTTCCAATTCAGTTTCATACGTTATCTGAAACAATAGAAAATGTTTTGAAAGCACGAACAATTCAATGATATCAAGCGTTTAAAAGATAATGTCACTTAAAAGCAAAATATTAATTTCTATATTAGTTATTCTTCACACTGTTGGAGTATTTGGAATTATTACGCCACAATACAGTAACATGATTTTGGATTTAACGCCAGTAAACCTATTGATTTGCTTTTTAGTTTTAATTGCAGCTCGCAAAAGAAAAGTGTGGACTTGGTATGCCTTTATCGCTTTTACTTTTTTTATTGGTATGTCAGTTGAGTGGATTGGTGTTCATACAGGTTATTTGTTTGGGAATTATGAATATGGTCAGAATTTAGGCGATAAATTAGATGGGATTCCTTATGTAATTGGATTCAATTGGGCTTTGATTGTAGTTAGTTCGGCTACTTTAGCAAAGCATTTTTTTCGCTACAGTATCCTTACTCCTTTTGTTGCTGCTTTATTCATGGTAGGTTTAGATGTATTAATGGAACCCGTGGCTGTTGCAAGTGATTTTTGGATCTGGACAGATGGTTACATTCCCATTTACAATTACGTTTGTTGGTACATTGTTGGGCTTTTCTTACAGCTGATTTATCATTTATTAAAGTTAAACGAATCAAACAAAGTGAATGATAGCTTGTTTGTAATTCTAGCTTTGTTTTTTATAATTTTAAATATATTCTAAATATGTATTGGTGGGGACCGCTTCTTTTGATTTTGACCTTCTTTGGAATGGAGTTCATGGCTTGGGCAACACATAAATTTGTGATGCATGGAACAATGTGGTATTTTCACAGAGACCACCATCAGGAAGAACCTGGTTTTTTTGAGCGAAACGATGTTTTTTTCTTGATATATGCGATTCCTTCTTGGTTGTGTATCATGCTCGGAATGATGAATAACAACTACATTGCAGTTTGGATTGGTTATGGAATTGCTGCTTATGGTTTTGCTTATTTTTTAATACACGATGTGTACATTCACCGTCGTTTCAAATGGCTTAGAGACATTGATCACCCCTATTTTTATGCCATTCGTAAAGCTCACAAAATTCACCACAAACACCAAGGGAAAGAACACGGAGAATGTTTTGGAATGTTAATTGTTCCGCCTAAATTTTACCAAGAAGCCAAGCGTACCTATCAGCGCAAAACAAGTACAAAATGAGTTTGTATTTATGGGTTGTTTTGTCAGCTTTCGTGGGCCCTTTAGTTTTGAGTTTCGATAAAAAAGTTCATTTTTTTACCTTTTGGAAATCTGTTTTTATTGGAATCCTAATCGTCGCAAGTGTTTTTATCGCTGGAGATGAATTATTTACTCAGTGGAAAGTTTGGGGATTCAACCCAGCTTATATTTTGGGGATTTACTTTGGAAATCTTCCACTTGAAGAAGTCTTGTTTTTTATCATTGTCCCTTACAATTGCCTCTTTATTCACGAAGTTCAAAAAGCTTACTTTCCCAACCTTAGATTAGAAAAATTATCCAACTACTTTCTTCCAGTGTTTGGATTGATTTGTTTACTTCTAATTATTTTCAATTGGGGTAATTATTACACGGTGACTTATGCATCAACTTCCTTGTTTTTAAGTCTTTACTTTTACTTCCAAAAGGCAGTTTGGTTTCCACGTTTTGTTCTTACTTACTTAATTTCAATTCTCCCTTTTTTGATTGTAAATGGCATTCTAACAGGAATGTTTACTCCAGAACCTATCGTTTGGTACAATGAAGAACACATTATTGGCTGGCGAATTGTCACCATTCCAGTTGAAGACTTATTTTATAATTACAGCATGTTACTTCCTGTGATTTGGATTCATGAGAAAATGATAGCGAAAGGGAGTTGATAAATGCTTTTTATGCTAGTCAGATATTTTTGCAATTCTACTTTTAGACTGAAGTAAATCCATCTGTTATAAGTATTCCTTTTTAAAGAGTTTATTACAATTTGAAGAAATAACAACATTCCAAAACTAAAATTGGCATTTTTAGCATTGCTGTGAAATTTTCTAACAAGCTTAATTCTTTAGTCATAAAAACAGATTCCTTTTGTAAACTTTGATAATTCAATAGGTTCTATTCCTAGAACTCCAACTATCTTTGCACAATGAGTTCAAAACAACAAATCGACACTGTTCTTTCCAATATAGGATTTTCAGAACTGAATGCTTTACAGCAAGAAACCTTGAGTAAAAGTGAAATTGCGCACAACCTAATGATTCTTTCACAAACAGGTTCAGGAAAAACATTTGCTTTTTTGTTGCCCTTATTTTTGAAGTTAGATACCAATTCAAAAGAAATTCAAGCGGTAATCCTAGCACCATCACGTGAATTGGCGATTCAAATTGAAGGTGTTTTTCGGGCGATGAAAACAAATTTCAAAGTCTTAACTTGCTACGGCGGTCACTCAATGTCAGTGGAGAAAAAAAGTTTGAAAGAAGCTCCTGCAGTTTTGATTGGAACGCCTGGAAGAATTTGCGACCATATTTCAAGAAATACTTTGGATTTGTCACACGTTACGCAGTTCGTTGTAGATGAATACGATAAGAGCTTGGAATTTGGTTTTGAGGATCAAATAAAATACATTTATCAGGAATTACACGCTTTAGAATTTACAACTTTGGTTTCAGCCACAGAACACAAAGAATTCCCTGATTATTTGGCATTTCGAAATCCTGAAATCGTAAATCATTTAGCAAATTCGGAAGATCCTGCGATTACTTTTTGGAATTATCCCGTTCGTAACAGTAATAAATTCGATAAACTTTTCGATTTATTGTGTTCATTCAATGGAGAATTAACGATTGTGTTTTGCAATTTCAGAGAAGCTACAGAATCGGTTCGCAATCATTTATACGACAACGGTTACGATTCAATCATTTACCACGGAGGAATGGAACAAGACGAACGCGAACGTGCATTAATTCAGTTTCGAAATGGCAGTTATCACACGTTGATTTGTACCGATTTAGGTTCACGCGGTTTGGATATTCCTGAAATCCAACATGTGGTTCATTTTCAATTTCCTCATAGCGAAGAAGCATTTATTCACCGAAACGGTCGTACGGCGCGAATGAAAGCGAATGGTTCATCGTATTTATTGCTCAACAAAGACGAAAACACACCTGATTATTTGGAAGTTCCACGTGCTGAATTCAAAGTACCTACGCATCTACCTCCTCCTGCTGCAAGTCCGTGGGTGACTTTGTATTTCAGTGGAGGTAAAAAAGACAAAATCAATAAAATCGACATCGTTGGCTTTTTAGGTCAAAAAGGAAATCTATTGAAAGAAGAAATTGGTTTGATTACCGTCCTAGATTTTGCAGCTTATGCAGCTGTGAAAAGAGACAATGTGAAATCGCTTCTTGCCACAATTCGCCATGAAAAAGTGAAGGGGAAGAAGTTGAAGATTGAAATCTCTAAGTAATTTTGAATGTTGAATTGGAAATATTGAATGAATTCGACTTTCAGGTTTCAAAAGAAAATTTTCGTTCCAATAATTTATTAATTTAGTTCATTCAAATTTAACGAAGCAATGAGTTTACTTATCCATATCGAAGATTTACTTTCAGGAAAAATCGTGGAAGGAACCCGTATGGAATTAAAGAAAAGTTGGAATCCAGAAGCTATCTTAAAAACAATTTGTGCCTTTGCGAATGATTTTGAAAACGAAGGAAGTGGTTATATTGTGGTTGGCGTTGAAGATAACGATGGAAAACCTGTGCGACCAGTTTTTGGTTTTGATCCAAACAACTTAGAAAAGGTAGAGAAAGAACTTTTAAATTATTTAAAGCAAATTCAACCTTCCTATTTCCCACGAATTTCGATGGAAGAAATCGATAACAAAAATGTAATGGTTATTTGGTGTCCCGCTGGAGCGAATCGTCCATATAAAGTACCTGACAATGTTTTATCGAAACACAAAGTTTACAATTATCGCATCCGATTTCGTTCAAATAGTATTGTTCCAAATGAAGAGCAAACAATTGAATTAAATTACCTAACTGCCAAAGTTCCTTTTGATGATAGAGTCAATCATTTTGCTTCTGTTTCTGATTTAAGTAAATCGTTAATGCGCGAGCACCTCGAAGAGACAAAGAGCAAATTGTACGAAGAGAGTGAAAATATGTCGGTTCAAGAATTGGCGGAAAAAATGAATTTGTGTCAAGGTGCAAATGAGCATTTATTTCCAAAAAACGTTGGATTATTGATGTTTTCAAAGAAAACTCAACATTATTTCAAAGGAGCAATCATTGAATTGGTTGAGTTTCCAAATGGACTTTCAAAAGATTTTACAGAAAAAACATTTGCTGGAACCATACAAAAACAATTAGTAGACGCTTTGGAGTATATTAAGAACAATGTCATTAAAACTAAAGTTGTAAAATATTCAGACAGAGAGAAAGCTGACCGGTTTCAGAATTATCCTTACGACGCAATTGAAGAAGCATTAGCAAATGCAGTTTATCACAGAAATTACGAATTACAAGAAGCTATTGAAATAAGAGTTTTGCCTGAATCTATTGAAATCATTAGTTTCAATGGTGTTGATCCTTCACTTAAACAATCTGATTTTGATCAAGGACGCGTTAGAGCACGAAGATATAGAAACAGCAGAGTTGGTGAATTTTTAAAAGAACTCAAACTTACAGAAGGCCGAGGGACTGGAATTCCAACAATCATCAATGCACTTAAATCAAATGGTTCTTCCATGCCAAAATTTGACACAAATGAGCCAGAACGAATTCATTTTATCGTTGAAATACCAATTCATAAGGCTTTTATAAACGGTGAAACCGACCAAGTCACCGACCAAGTCACCGACCAAGTCACCGACCAAGTCAAAGAACTGAAAAACAATGATTTAAATAAAACAGACGTTACAAAAAAGCGAACTAAAAAAACAAAAACCGACCAAGTCACCGACCAAGTCGAAAATGGCTTTTTTTCAGGTTCAAATGCGCTTGTGAATCATTTAAAAAAACTAGATCTTTTCCGTACCAATTTCGACTTAACCGACAAAAACAAAGAAAAGTATTTAAAGTTATCAAAAGAACTTTCGACAGACCAATTGAAAGTTCTTTCTGCTGCAAAATCACCAAAATCGAATAAAGAAATTCAAGAAGTTGTTTTGGGTTTGAAAGCGCATACAGATAATTTTAAAAATCACATTGAACCACTACTTGAAAAAGGATTGATTCAAAGAACAATTCCTGACAAACCAACGAGTCGTTTTCAAAAGTACTTTACAACGGAAAAAGGACGAATTGTGATTTATGTGTTGGAACTTTGAGATAAGGATATAAGTTTTATAACAAAAATTAATAGAAATCAACATTTGATGTTGTAGTGTTTTCCTTGTCCGCAAATCAATGTAAGGTATATTTGCACTCAAAATAAGAATTCAACAATGGATATTAACACTATTCGATGCAATGATTTCTAAAAACGTTAAAGATTAATGACAAATCTGTCCGATAAAACCATTCAAGTTTTAATTTTCATCATTGGGTGTTTTTTATACATACCTTTTATCGGTCAAAGTCATTTGTTTGATTGGGATGAAATAAATTTTGCTGAAGCTGCTCGCGAAATGCTTGTAACGAAAGATTGGTTGACAGTACAAATTAACTATCTACCTTTCTGGGAAAAGCCACCTTTGTTTATCTGGATGCAAGCAATTTCTATGAAAATTTTTGGTGTAAATGAATTTGCTGCTCGCTTTCCAAATGCTGTTTGTGGGGTTGTAACTTTATTGGTTTTATTTCGCTTAGGTCGTTCTATCCTTAATTCAAAACTCGGTTTACTTTGGTCCTTTCTTTATGCTTGTTCAATTCTTCCTTTTTTGTATTTCAAATCGGGAATTATTGATCCTTGGTTCAATCTTTTCATTTTTCTTGGAATTTATTACATCGCTAAGTTCACATTCTCTGAAATTTCTATTGAACGCTACAAATTCGTTGGACTTTCTGCTTTATTCATTGGGTTGGGTGTTTTAACGAAAGGTCCAGTGGCGTTATTGATTTTTGGGTTGGTAACATTCATTTATTTTGTGACTAAAAAATTTAGGGTCAAATTTTCTTTTGGGCACATTTTACTTTTCTCTATTATTTTTCTTTTGGTCGGCGGTTTTTGGTTTATCTTACAACTATTAAACGGTAACATAGAAATTGTAAAGGACTTTTTCGAATACCAAATTCGCTTATTTCAAACAGAGGACGCTGGGCATGGTGGATTTCTTTTTTATCACTTTGTTGTTTTATTTATTGGTGTTTTCCCAGCTTCCATTTATGCATTTCTGAATTTTAATCGTTTTCGTAAAGATGAACGCAAGCAATTTTTCGAATTCAAAAACTGGATGCTTATTTTATTTTGGACGGTCTTAATTCTATTCACTATCGTTAAAACAAAAATCATTCATTATTCATCACTTGGATATTTCCCACTAACATTCATCGCAGCTTTCCTAATTTACAAGCAATTAGAACAAAAAGAAACGCTTCCTAAATGGATTAAAATCTTGGTATTATTTGTCGGATTTCTTTGGTCTTTAATTGTAGTAGTAATTCAAATAATTGCAGCAAACAAAGAAGAGATTATCAAAATGAAGAGTATTAAAGATGAATTTGCACTCGGAAATCTTCAGGCAAATGTGCATTGGAGTGGATTTGAATTTTTAATCGGCTTGTTGTTTTTTGTTGCTTTAGTATTCGTTTTCGTTTCCAAGCGATTCACAGTTCAAAATCAAATCATTGGGTCGCTTTTCATTACATTGATTTTTATCTATTCAACTATTGTTGTAATTGTACCTCGTGTTGAGGGTTACACACAAAATGCAGCAATAACATTTTACAAAAGTCGTCAAGGTGAAGCTTGTTATGTAAAAACAGTTGGCTTCAAAAGTTATGCAGACCTATTTTATACAGCAAAAACCCCAACCGAAAACCTCAATGCTAATAACGAAGACTGGTTGATTTTTGGTGAAATTGATAAACCTGTTTATTTCGTTATGAAAAATACACGAAGTGAAGAGTTTGAAAGAAATTTTCCACATATAAAAAGACTATTTGAAAAAAATGGTTTTGTTTTTTATAAAAGAAACACAAACCGCTTAAATTAAGATTCTCAGTTTGAGAAGCTAATTTTCAATTTTTAGACAAGAAGCTTCATAAAAAACATGAAAAAGTATTTGGTTTTTATTTTCGTGTTAAGAGTTCTTAAATAGGTTGTTAATTAAACAATAAGTTATAAATACCTTTTAATTAGGTTTTTAGGTTTTATATTGATATTTTTAACTTCGTGTAAAACAATATTAAATCTATACTAATTATGAAAAACCCAATACTCACAACAGTTGTTTTCGTTTTTCTGTGCCTTGTTTCATTCGCACAAAACGTTACCTTGAGTGGACCTACAGCTTGTAATGGTGCTGCTGTAACGGGCACTTGGACGGTTCCTTGTGGGGTAACTTCAATAACTGTTGAAATATATGGTGGAGGCGGTGGAGCTGGTGGTGGCGGAGGTGGTAGTAATGGAGGTCTTTTCAATACTCGAGGAGGTGGAGGAGGTGGCGGAGGCGCTTACAGTTCATCAACAATAAGTGTTGTAACCGGTGCCGTTTTTTCATATAGCATTGGTACTGGTGGATGCGGAGGAAGTAACGGCGGTGATGCATCAAGTGGAGGAAATGGAACAGCAGGAGGAAATACAAGTTTTACAGGGACAGATGCAAACAGTGCGGCTGTGAATTTATTAGCAAATGGTGGCGCAAGAGGAACGGGGGGATCAGGAACAAATGGAAACACAGGTATTGGAGGTGCGGGAGGAACTGCCTCAGGAGGAACCACAAACACAAATGGTATAGCTGGTAGTAATGGAAACGGAGCAACAGGTGGTGCAGGTGGAGCTGGTGCAGGAATACTTGGAGGTGCCGGTGGCGCTATAACAGGTGCTGCAGGTCTTATTTATGGCGGTGGTGGTGCCGGAGGAGGAGATAGTCAAGGTGGAAGAGGTGCTCAAGGCGGAATTATAATAACCTACAATGGAACAGTATCTATTCCTGATACTCCAATAATTGCAAGTGGCGCTGCGACTTGTACAACGATTGGAACTAGTACCATCAGCAATTATGATGGAACAATGACTTACGTTTTTACTCCTGCTGGACCAACAGTTGGAGCTGGTGGAATTATAAACAGTATGACAACAGGAACTGCCTACACGGTTGTTGCAAGTTTATCTGGATGCTCTTCTTTAGCTAGTTCGCCTTTTAGTAATGCAAACACAACTCCTCCTCCAATAACACCAACTGTAACTTCCACTCCGCCCACTTGTTCGAATGAAGGTATCAGTAACATTTCTAATTTCAACTCAGCTTATTCTTACACTTTTTCACCCACAGGTCCAACAGTTGATGGAACGGGCGTAATAAGCGGAATAATTGTTGGAACAAATTATACCGTAGAAGCAAATGATGGAAGTTGTTCGTCAAGCCAAAGTGCTACATTTACGAATTTAGCGGCATTAAGTACACCTGAAACTCCAACCCTATTAAGCACTCCAGCTACTTGTTTAAACGATGGAAGTAGCACAATCACTAATTACAACACAAACCATTCTTATACATTCAATCCGTCTGGACCGCTTGTTGGTGTTGGGGGACTTATATCAGGAATGATTACAGGAACTAATTACACTGTTATAGCAAATGATGGAAGTTGTAACTCGTTGGCGAGCAATAACTTTAGTAATGAAGCGCTTACACCACCACCTGTTTCACCAAGTGTTTCCACAATTTCACCGACTTGTACAGCAGATGGAGTTTCTACAATTGGAAATTATAACCCAAACTTTACCTATCAATTTTCGCCAACAGGACCAACAGTTTCTACAGCTGGAATTATACTAAATATGACTGCAGGAACGAGTTACACAGTTGTTGCAAATGATGGTAGTTGTAACTCAATTGCTAGTACAGCATTTAGTAATGCAGAGCAACTTCCTGCTCCAATTCCTGAAATAACGGGTGAATTAACTTATTGTACCGGTAGTAATACAACCTTAACTGCAAGTGGTGGTACAAGCTATTCTTGGAGTAGTTCAACTACTGCAGTAATTGGAACAAACTCAAGTATTACGCTAACCCAAGGACTCTACACTTTAACCGCTACGAATGCAAACGGATGTTCAGCGTCCATTAATACAATAGTTACGGAAGTGAGCTTACCGCCCGCACCACAATTGACCGCAAGTCCAGTGAATTGTCCTGGGGATATTTTAACTTTAAGTGCTGAAATTGAATTAGGAAATCAAATTGTGTGGTCAGGTCCAAATGGATTTTCTTCCAATGAAATTAATGTTACTTTACCAATTTCAAATAATGATGTTGGAGTTTATCAAGCTTATCAATTTAGTTCGCCAACGTGTCTTTCTACGATTTCAACAATCAATGTTCAAATCAATAATGTTTATTCTTTCGATGACTTTAACTTCCCAAATGTAATTACTGCAAACAATGATGGAATAAATGATGTCCTAGATATAGAAAATATCTATAAAACTTGTGACACTTATTCAATCTACTTTTTCAATCGTTGGGGTACACTTGTTTACAACCACAAACTTGGTGAAACACCTTTTAATGGAAAAGATGCAAATGGAAACGAATTAGCTGATGGAACTTATTTTTATAAGCTAGAGTTTTATTCTGGAGGAGAACAACAAACGATTACAAAATCTGGCTTCATTCAATTATTAAGATAAGGACTAAAACTCATCTACCTCAACTCTTTCTCAATTGCTGAAAGTTCTGTGTAAAAATCTGCTCCAAAAGCTCTAACGAGTGGACCTTTTAAGAATTTGTAAACGGGAACATTTAGTTTTTCACCACACGCACAAGCCGCTTTGCAAATGTCCCATTCTTCATAATTGATTGCTGTGTATTCTCCAATTTTCTTGGTGCGAATCGGATACAAATGACATGATAAAGGTTTGTTGAAATCAATTTCTCCTTTGTTGTAAGCGTGTTCTATCGAGCATTTCGCTTTGTTCTCATCGTCAAAAAACACAAACGCACATTCTTGATTGTTGACCAAGGTTGTCACGGGATCGCCGTCTTTATCAACGTAATGAATGCCATTTTCTTCAATTGCGGCCAAACCTTCTGCACGCATATAAGGTGTTATTTTGGAATAGTGAGTGGAAATATTTTCAATTTCGGTTGCCACAAGCGGAGCACCACCATCACCTGCCACACAGCAAGCACCTTTGCACGCATTCAAATCACACACAAATTTCTTCGTGAAAATCTCTGTGGAAATAATTTTATCGTCAATTTCAAAAAGCATAAAGCAAAGTTAGAGGAATTAAGATGTTATTTTGTTAAAGACTTAATTTACTTTTTCTTGAAAAGGTAGAAGAGTTAACTTTATACATTCTTCAATTAGAAGAACGTACAAAAGCACTCGAAAACAAATAAACCATGAAACAACTGATTTTTATAGCATTTAGCATCATCCTACTCGCGCAATACTCTTGCAAGAAGATAAAGCCTGAAATTCCAGAGCCAAAAAACCCTTGTGATTTTTATCATGAAGTAAGTGCAAACTTTAATGTAAAAGAACTTTCTTCTCCACCAAATGACATTTGGACAGAAACAGATACAGTATTTCATTCATATACTGTAGGATTTAATGCAATTGAAACAGCTGCTGCGTACAAATGGTATATCGGTAGTGAAACTTTTACTCAAAGTAAAGCAAGTAGGTTTTTTGGGGAAGAACTTGCAAACAGTGATATCCCGGTTACTTTAGTTGTTAAGAAAAATCCTAATTTATTTTGTTTTCCAACAGATGATGGTTATGACTCAATTGTTAAAGTTTTTCACGTGTCCAAATATCCAATTGACCACGGTGATAATGCAGATATTGAATATGGACCGATAGAAGGAACTTATAGGGTGAAGAATAAAGATGGTTTAAGTGATAGCATTGATATAACAATTAATGTTAGGCGTTATGAAGGCAGACGTATTGTTGATGTAATCAATTTTGATGGAATTCAAAGTACCTGCAACCAAGATGATATCGCTCGAACAGTTACATATGTTGGATATAGAATTTTAGAATTTGAACGTTTAGGTGTTGGTACATATTGTAAAGGAATATCAGGTAAAATTGAAAATCGCTTTAATAATTCAGCATTATTGGAATTTCATTCCGCTTATAAAGATGGAGGGAATCCCATTGTCTATAAAGATTGGTATTACGAAGGACGAAAATTATGAAGATATATTATTTAGCATTTCTGTTTTTGTTGTTTTCATGTGATAAAGACAAAAGGTACTCCAATAAATTTGAAAAAGAAAAAGTTTGGAAAGTATCCAAAGTATCATTTGATAACATTGAAATGCCCTACAAAGGAAATTGGATTGTATCAACAGAAACAAGAAATCTGTTAACGGATATTTACGCTCAGATTCCCTCGTTGAAATGGGAAATTTCGGAAACAAACGAATCTATTTTACAATGGCAATTTAACGATAAGGGAAATAAATTCTATTTAAGTTATCTAAATGACTCTATTGAAAGCAACAATATAGACGGTCAAGTATTAGATTCAATTGATTTTATTGCTTATTCAATCAGTGGAACTTATGTTGTCTTGGAGCGCAATCGAAAAACCATGAAATTTGAGAGCAGCACAACCAAAGGTTTCAACGGTAAAAAAGTGATAATTGTGATTGAGAAGAAAAATTGAAGATAGTTTCAACTCAAAAATTTAAGTAGTTCAAATCCCGACTCAATTCGTTGTTTGGGGTTTTTTATTAAAAAACGAACTAAACTTAAAACCGACAAGATTCTTAGTACTCCAGAATTTTTTATCGCCCTACTGTTTTTTATTTCAATAATAATACTATCTTTGCAACAGATTTATGGAACTAAAATGAGAGGGGACGAAAGTCCCCTCTTTTGTTGAGTATGATTGATAGAAAAGAAATTGAAGGTTTAGTTGAGGAAAGAATTCAAGAATTGGACAACGGTTTATACGTTGTTGAAATGACTATTTCTTCCACCAATGTTATTCGCATTGAAATTGATAAAATTAATGGAGGTGTTACCGTAAGTGATTGCGTATCAGTTTCTCGCAACGTTGAACACAACCTCGATCGCGAAAAAGCTGACTTCGAATTGCACGTTTCCTCCGCAGGTTTAGACAAACCTTTTAGACACATCAACCAATACATCAAAAACGTAGGACGAACAATCAATGTGAAAACAAAAGACGGTCGCACTATCGAAGGAGAAATTGTAAAAGTAGCAGATGAAAAAATCATTCTTTCTGCTGAAGAAATGCAATTGTTGGAAGGAAAAAAGAAAAAAGAAAAAGTAGAAGTAATTTATGAAATAATGCTTACTGAGATTAAAGAAGCAAATATTGTTATATCATTTAAATAATAATTTATGAATAGTGCTGAATTAGTAGACTCGTTTTCGGAGTTTAAGGAATTAAAAAACATTGATAAGCAAACAATGCAACATGTGCTTGAAGATGTTTTTCGTGCCATGTTGAAGAAAAAATTTAATACGGACGAGCATATTGATATCATCGTAAACATCGATAAAGGTGACGTTCAAATTTTCTTAAATAAAGAAATCGTTGATAATGGTGAGGTTGAAGATCCTAACACAGAAATCGCTTATTCAGACGCAATCAAAATTGAACCAGATTTTGAAATCGGTGAAGAGGTAACAGAAGAATTCAAATTCGCTGACTTCGGAAGAAGAAACATTCTTTCGCTTCGTCAAAACTTGATTTCTAGAATCTTAGAATTAGAAAAAGATCATTTATACAAAAAATACAAAGAAAGAATTGGCGAAATCGTTACTGGCGAAGTTTACCAAGTTTGGAAAAAAGAAATTTTGGTTATGGACGACGACAACAACGAGTTGATCTTGCCAAAATCAGAACAAATTCCTTCCGATTTCTTCAAAAAAGGAGAATCTGTTCGTGCAGTGGTTTCTAAAGTAGATATGCGCAATAGCTCACCGGTGATTATTCTTTCTAGAACAGCACCTGAATTCTTAGAGCGTTTGTTTGAATTGGAAGTTCCTGAAGTATTTGATGGTTTAATCACAATTAAGAAAATTGTACGCGAACCAGGAGAAAGAGCTAAAGTTGCAGTTGAATCTTACGATGACCGTATCGATCCAGTTGGAGCTTGTGTTGGTATGAAAGGTTCTCGTATCCACGGAATTGTGCGTGAACTAAGAAACGAAAACATCGACGTTATCAACTACACTACTAATAATCAATTACTTATTCAACGTGCTTTGTCTCCAGCGAAAGTTACTTCAATGGAAATTTTAGAAGAAGACAAACGCGTAAAAGTATTCTTACGACCAGATCAAGTGTCTTTGGCAATTGGAAAAGGTGGTAACAACATCAAATTGGCAGGAAGGCTTTGTGGTTATGAAATTGATGTGTACAGAGATGGAGAAGTTGACGTAGAAGATGTTGACTTAGAAGAATTTGCAGATGAAATCGATAGCTGGATTATAGATGAATTAAAAGCTATTGGTTGTGATACAGCAAAATCAGTATTGGAAATTGGCGTAAACGACTTAGTACAACGTACTGATTTAGAAAAAGAAACAATAGAAGAAGTATTCCGAATTTTGAAAGCAGAATTTGAATAACTTTGAACAATTAAGGAGAAATAGAATAAAATGGCAGGAAAACCAATAAGATTAGGAAAGGCAGCAAGCGAATTAAATGTTGGGTTACCAACCTTGGTGGACTTCCTTGACAAAAAAGGAGTAAAAATTGATTCGAACCCGAACACTCGTTTGGAGCCAGAGCATTATGACCTTTTGTGTCAAGAATTTGCAGCTGATCACGATCTTAAAGAACAATCTAAAGGGGTCAACTCACGAAGAGAAAAAAGAGAATCCATTTCTCTGAAAGATAAGCCTCAAGAGGAAAAAGAAAAAGTTGTTGAGCGAGAAGAAGAGGAAGAAGAAACAGATATTAATTTCGAGGAAATTAAAAGAAGCGTTTTAGAATCTAAACCTGTTCCGAAGCCAGAACCTGTTCAAGAAGCACCTGTTGCTGAGCCGGTTATCGAAGTAAAACCAGAGCCTGTAGTAGAAGTTGTTGTTACTCCTGAACCTGTTGTTGAAGCTCCAAAAGAAGTTCAAGAAGAGAAAAAAGAAGGCGTTCAAATTATTGGTAAAATAGACTTAGCTGCGCTCAACCAAAAAACACGTCCTGATAAAAAGAAATACGAAGACCCGAAAGCTAATCAGGCTAAAAACGAAAAACCAAAACCTGCGCCTGTTAAGGAAGAGGTGAAAGTTGAAAAACCTGCTGAGCCTGTTGTTGAAGCACCGAAAGAAATCGAAACGATTCGTTTTGAACGTCAAGTTTTAACTGGTCCAACCGTTCTTGGAAAAATTGAATTACCCGTTGAAAGACCTAAATCTTCTGGTCCGTCTCACGAAAGTGCGAATTCTAAAAGAAAAAGAAAAAGAATTAAAAAGGTTGAAACGCCGACTGCAGCTGACCCTAACAAGCCAGCAACCCCAGGTAATAACCAAGGAAATAATCAAGGGAATAATCAGAATAAGTTCAATAACAACAAACCGGGCGCTCCGAAAGTAGAGAAGAAAGAAGTTACTGAACGCGATATTCAAAAAGAAATTAAAGACACATTAGCTCGACTTTCGAATCAAGGTGGTAAATCTAAATCATCTAAAAATAGAAAAATCAAGCGTGAATCGTTTGCTCAACGTCGCCAAGAAGAAATGGCAGCTGCAGAGTTAGAAGACAAAATCTTGAAATTAACAGAATTCGTTACGGTTTCTGAGCTTGCATCAATGATGAGCGTACAACCAACACAAGTAATTTCTGTGTGTATGTCATTGGGGATTTTTGCTTCAATTAACCAACGTTTAGATGCAGAAACAATTCAAATTGTGGCAGATGAATTCGGTTTTGAAACAGAATTTGTTAGTGCCGAAGTTCAGGAAGCAATTCAAACTGTTGAAGATAAGGAAGAAGATTTAATTTCTCGACCACCAATCATTACGGTGATGGGTCACGTCGATCACGGTAAAACTTCCCTTTTGGATAAAATTCGTAATGCGAACGTTACTGAAGGTGAAGCTGGAGGAATTACACAGCATATCGGTGCTTACTCGGTTACCTTGAAAGACAATCGAAAAATGACGTTCTTAGATACGCCAGGTCACGAAGCCTTTACGGCGATGCGTGCTCGTGGTGCTCAAGTAACAGACGTTGCGATTATCATTGTTGCGGCAGACGACGACGTGATGCCTCAAACAAAAGAGGCAATTTCTCACGCTCAAGCAGCGAATGTACCGATGATTTTTGCAATCAACAAAATTGATAAACCGGGAGCAAATCCTGATAAAATCCGCGAACAACTTTCAGCTATGAATATCTTGGTGGAAGATTGGGGTGGTAAATACCAAGTTCAAGAAATTTCTGCGAAGAAAAATGTAAACGTAGATTTACTATTAGACAAAGTGCTTTTAGAGGCAGAAATGTTAAACTTAAAAGCGAATCCAAATAAAAACGCTGTAGGTACAGTTATCGAATCTTCTTTGGATAAAGGAAAAGGTTTCGTAACGAATATGTTAGTGGAAGCTGGAACAATGAGAGTGGGTGATGTTATTCTTGTTGGTCGTCATTATGGTCGTGTAAGAGCGATGCACGACGAACACGGAAAAGCATTAGCAGAAGCTGGCCCAGCACAACCAGTATCCGTTTTAGGTATTGGTGGCGCACCAAGTGCAGGTGACAAGTTCAATGTGATGGACGATGAGAAAGAAGCAAAAACTATCGCTCAGAAACGTGAACAATTGTACCGTGAGCAAGGATTGCGTACAACTAAACACATTACTTTGGATGAGATTGGTCGTCGTTTGGCAATTGGTGATTTCAAAGAATTAAATATCATCGTTAAAGGTGACGTGGATGGTTCAATCGAAGCATTATCTGATGCATTGATTAACTTATCAACTGAAGAAATACAGGTTAATGTTATCCATAAAGGAGTTGGAGCAATTACTGAAGCCGATGTAAACTTAGCTTCTGCATCAGATGCTGTAATCATTGGTTTCCAAGTTCGACCTTCAATCAGTGCGCGTAAATTAGCTGAATCTGAACAAATTGATATCCGTTTGTATTCTGTAATCTACAAAGCGATCGACGAATTGAAGGCTGCGATGGAAGGAATGTTATCTCCAGATATTGAAGAAAAAGTACTTGGTTCTGCTGAAATCCGTGAAACATTCGACATCACGAAAGTGGGTACAATTGCAGGATGTTACGTAATGGATGGTATAATCAAACGTTCTTCTAAAATTCGTGTTATTCGCGACGGAATCGTTGTTCACACCGGAACTTTGGGTTCATTGAAACGTTTCAAAGACGATGTTCGTGAAGTGAAAAACAACTATGAATGTGGTTTGAACATCGACAAATTCAATGACATAAAAATTGGTGATATAGTTGAAGCATTTGAAGAAGTAGAAGTTGCTAGAAAGTTGTAATTTGTTAAGGAATCAGCATTCTCAGTAAAAACAATTAATTTTACAAAAAAAAGATAGTTATGTTCGCATTAGTAGTAGGTCCAGGGCAAGGTTTGATAATTATTCTAGTGATTGTTGTACTTTTCTTTGGTGGAAAAAAAATTCCTGAATTAATGAAAGGTTTAGGACAAGGTGTTAAAGAGTTTAAAGATGCATCTAAAGGTGAATCTGAAAAATCGAAAGACATTGTAACAACTGACGATAAGTAATTCCTATGTATCGTACGATAAAAGAAGTAAAGGAAGCATTGCTCTCCGGTGAAACTGTATTATCAATAACTCAGTACTTTCTGAATAAAATTGATGAAAACAAGCACTTAAACGCTTTTTTAGAAGTGTTTACTGATTCTGCAAAAGAACAGGCACAAATCGTAGATGAAAAAATAAAAAATGGAACAGCTGGCAATTTAGCTGGTGTTGTTATCGGAATTAAAGATAATATCTGTTACCGAAATCATAAAGTTTCTGCTTCTTCCAAAATTTTAGAAGGATTTGAATCTGTGTACACAGCAACTGCACTTCAACGTTTGATTGATGAGGATGCTGTAATCATTGGAAGGTTGAATTGTGATGAATTTGCAATGGGAAGTTCCAACGAAAATTCAGCTTTTGGCTCGGTTGAAAATAACTGGAAAAAGAATTATGTTCCCGGTGGTTCCTCTGGAGGTTCAGCTGTTGCAGTTTCAGCTAACCTTTGTACGGTTTCCCTCGGTAGCGACACAGGAGGATCAGTTCGTCAACCTGCATCTTGGACAGGAACTTATGGACTTAAACCAAGCTATGGACGCATCAGTCGATATGGTTTAATTGCTTATGCATCTTCATTTGACCAAATTGGAACCTTTACCAACAACCTTGATGATGCCGCACTATTATTACAAATTATGGGAGGTAAAGACGAGATGGACGCAACATCTTCCTCTAAAGAATTAGCTTTAACAACAATTCAAACTGTTGGCAAAAGTAAAATTGGAATCATTAAAGAATGTATGTCTCACCCAGGTTTAGATACCGAGGTAAAAGAAAAATTAGACGACACGATTGAAAAATTGAAAGCTGCAGGTCACGAGATTGTAGAATTGAGTTTTCCATATTTGGACTATCTAGTCCCAACTTATTACGTTTTGACAACGGCAGAGGCATCTTCCAATCTATCGCGCTTTGACGGTGTGCACTACGGTCACAGAAGTTCAGAGGCTAAAGGAGTGGAACAAACGTATATTAAATCAAGAAGTGAAGGTTTTGGCCCAGAAGTGAAACGAAGAATTATGACGGGTACTTTCGTTCTTTCTCACGGATATTACGATGCATACTACACAAAAGCTCAAAAGGTAAGACGCGTTTTACAAAATAAAACAAACGAAATGCTTTCAGAAGTTGACGTATTAATTATGCCAACAACTCCATCAACAGCTTTTGAAAAAAATGCAGTTAAAGATACAATTCAAATGTATCTACAAGATATTTTTACGGTTCACGCTAACTTAACTGGAAATCCAGCAATTAGTATTCCTTTGGCAATTCATTCCAATGGTTTACCTTTCGGATTACAATTAATGACCGCGCATTTTGCAGAACAAGAACTATTCAATTTTGCCCAAAGCATCGAGAAATTAAAGGAATGAGATTAATTACAAGCTTTATTTTTATTCTTTTTTCACTCGGGCAAATCGTTGCTCAATTACCCCACAATTACAATAAAAACGATTTAAATCCAATTGCTTTTATCAACACGGTAGAGCAAAGTTTAAATTTATTCTATGCCGATTATGTTAACGATCGACGTTATGATTCTATCATCAATGCGCTGAATTACGAACCAAATGAAGCGCCTACATTTTCAGATGATATCTATTGTCAGCGTTTGGCAAAAATAAACGAAATGTCCACTTTCCCGATGGACTGCAACCCAATTACGCTTTCAACGATTCGATTTTTCGCTGCAAAAAGACGAAGTTTTGCTCGTATAGTTATGGGACGTTCCGCCTTGTATTTCGATATGTTTCGTGAAAAACTCATTGAAAACGGGCTTCCAGAAGAATTGCGCTTTCTCGCGGTTATTGAAAGTGGTTTACGTCCACAAGTGAAATCGCGTGCAGGTGCATTAGGACTTTGGCAATTTATGTATCGTACAGGTTTACAATATGGTTTAGAAGAAAATAATTACGTTGACGACCGAATGGATCCCGATAAAGCTACGGATGCTGCTTGCAAATTCTTAAAGAAATTATACGGAATCTATGGCGATTGGAATCTTGCTTTGGCTGCTTACAACGCTGGCCCTGGAAATGTCAATAAAGCAATTAAACGTTCAGGTAACAAAACAACTTATTGGGAAATCAGACCTTATTTACCTTCAGAAACACAAGGCTATGTTCCAAATTTTATCGCAGCGGCATATTTGCTAACCTACCACGCGGAACACAACATCATTCCGATGGAGGCAAAAATTCATTATGTGCATTTGGACACTGTATGTTTACGAGAAGCTGTTCATATGAATACCATTTCTAGATTGCTGAATTGGGAATTAGAAGAAATAAAATCATTGAACCCGATTTATAAAACGACTTTCATTCCAAAATCTGAAAAAGGACGTTGCATCACAGGGCCTCATCACAAAATAAGTACACTTGCAGGAATGGAAGATTCGCTTTATCGCTTAGAAAAGTCGATTTATGCGCCAGTTATAATTCCGCAACCAATTGTGATTCCTCCAACAGTCAACGACACGGTAAATGGTGAAGTAGGCTCATCTAATAATTCAGATTCTTTAGCACCGACTGTTTCTTTGTATTTGAGTTATCATAAAGTAAAATCTCAAGAAAACCTCAAAAATATTGCTTTAAAGTACAATGTAACGGTTGAAAATCTAATGGAATGGAACGCGTTGCGCTCAACTAGTATTTACGTCGGGCAAAAATTAAAAGTGTACACGGCAGAAGCTCCACAAGTGGTTCCTACCCCTACTCCACCTGCCCCAGCGAAAAAATATTACAATGTACGATCAGGTGATACCTTTGGAAAAATTGCCCAAAGACACAATATGACCTTGGAACAATTGAAAAAAATAAATCCTGGAATCAATATTAGTCGTTTGACTGTTGGACAAAGAATTCGAGTTAAATAAACTTTAGATTATGCGCCTTTTTTTGTTTTTATTGCTTTTTTCCACGCTATTTTTAACTTCTTGTGATGAGCGAAGATATTCAGGTGGACTCGTTGTAACTGGAAAAGTTGGTGAAATATTAGTGGTTTGCGACCAAGGAATTTGGAATTCACAAGTCAAACAATGTTTAGATACCAATCTAACTCAATTCATTATGCCTTATTTTCCAGATGTGGCAACTTTCGAATTGATACATCGCACACCGAATAATTTTGATGGTGCAATCAAACGCCATAGAAACATTTTATTTATTACCCTCGATGCAAAAACGAAAATTGAAAAAGGCAAAATTCAAAAGCGTAAAAATGTTTGGGCTGATGAACAATTAGTTGTAGAAGTGATTGCTAAAGACATGAATCAACTAATAGAAACGTGCCAAACAGGTTTGAAATTTGCTCATGCAGAATTTGATTTAATCGAGTGGAAACGTTTGATGAAATACTTCAAATCTAATGACGACGAACGTATTCAACGTAAGCTTAGAAAGAATTTTGGGATTCAAATCGCATTGCCACAAGGTGCGGAAATTGTGAGCACTCGTCCGAATTTTTACCGAATAGAAATGCCAACAGCCTCACGTCCGATTGAATTCGTTGGTTCTGGAACACAAGATATTGGTGCAATTTATTCCGGAGTAATGATTTATCAATATGACTTCAAAGACAAATCACAATTAGAATTAAAAAATTTATTACAAGCGAGAGATACTATGTTGAAGTACAATGTTCCACACGAAATTCAAGGCTTGTACATGGGAACGCAATTAACGGAATTTGTGTACCCAGAAATGAGCGCATCAACCAATTTTAACAGTACTATCAAAGGACTAGAAATGCGTGGAATGTTTCAATTTAAAGGTAATTCTAGCTATTCAACTGGTGGAGCATTTTGGTCCTTTCATTTTGTTCATCCTCGAACAAAGAAGTTGATTTGCGTCAGCGGCTATGTGGATGCACCTTCAACCACAAGTTGGACACATTCGCTTCGTGAAATAGAAGCAATTTGGAAAAGTGTTGAAATAGCAAAATAAAATGAAGTTATCTGTTGTCATTATCACTTTCAATGAAGAAAGAAATATTGAACGCTGTTTACTATCCATTAAAGCTATTGCAGATGAAATTTTAGTTGTTGACTCATTTTCAAAAGATAAAACACTTGAAATTTGTCAAAAGTATCAAGCGAAAGTGATTCAAAATCCGTTTGAAGGTCACATCCAGCAGAAGAATTTTGCAATGAAACAAGCAACTTATGATTGGATACTTTCACTTGATGCCGACGAAGCTTTGACAGAAGAACTCACTCAAACGATTTTAACGATTAAAAATGCGTCAATTACAAGTCATAAATTATATGAACTGAACCGTTTAACAAATTACTGCGGAGCTTGGGTGAAACATTGCGGCTGGTATCCAGACACGAAAGTGCGCTTGGTAAATCGTAATTTTGCCAAATGGGGAGGCGTTAATCCACACGATAAATTAGAAGGGAATGCTTCTGAATCGGTGGGGTTTTTAAAAGGTGATTTACTACATTATTCCTATTACACAAAAGAAGATCACCTCAAACAAATAGAATATTTCAGTAAAATCGCAGCTGGTGAATTGCTAAAACAAGGGAAAAACGTTGGTGTTTTTACTGTTTACCTCAAAATGGCAGCACAATTCTTTAAAAGCTTTGTTCTAAAATTAGGATTGTTAGACGGCAAAACAGGCTGGCAAATTTCAAAATTATCCGCATTTGCAACATTTCGAAAATATTCTATACTAAGAGAACTAAATGCTCATAAATAAAATAATCATTTCTAGAACAGATAGCATTGGTGATGTATTATTGACTTTGCCAATGTGTAGCTGGTTGCGCTCTCATTTTCCAGCAGCGAAACTGATTTTTTTAGGTAGAAATTATACCAAAAGTGTTATCGCTTCTTTCAGTGTTATCGATGATTTTATTGCTTTAGAGGAATTGAGCAATAAACCTACTTTGGAAAAAATCAATGTACTTAAAGGAGCAGACTGCATTATTCACGTTTTCCCGAATAAAGAAATAGCGTCTTTGGCAAAACAAGCTAAAATTCCGCTTCGCATTGGAACTTCTCACCGCTTGTTTCATTTGTTGACGTGTAATAAACGTGTCAATTTCACTCGGAAAAATTCTGAACTTCACGAGTCACAACTCAACTTTGAATTGCTTAAACCATTGGGATTGAACAAAGTTCCTAGTTTTGAAGAATGCCAAAAAGCAAGGGATTATTTTCAAGTAGTGCCAACACAACTTCCTGATTTTTTGACTAATTGTGACTTTGAAAACTTGGTCATTTTACACCCCAAATCACAAGGAAGCGCTTTTGAATGGCCGATTAAAAATTACCTTCAACTAGCTACAGAATTAGTAAAAGCAGGAAAAACGGTCTGTTTCACAGGGACAGAAAATGAAGGGCTACTATTCAGAAATCAAATCCCAGTTGATCCCGCAATTATCGACACAACTGGAAAGTTAAGTTTAGATCAATTGCAATTCCTAATTTCAAAATCCTATGCTTTAGTTGCTTGTTCTACTGGACCTTATCACATTGCAGGATTGTGCGGAATTAAAGCAATTGGGTTATTTTCTGCTCGCAAACCAATTCATCCAGGAAGATGGAAGGCTTTAGGTAAAAATGCAGTTGCGCTCGTTTTTGATCCAAATTGTAAAAACTGCAAAACCAAAAAAACCTGTGATTGTATTCGTTCCATTTCGGTTGAAACGGTGAAGCACCAACTACTTTAAAATGCTAAAAAAAGGAGTGCAATTTGGTTTAAACACTTCCATTTTGTTGGCTTTATTTGCTGCTAGTTTTTCCTTCGGTTTGCACAAAAACTGGAGTGAAAATAAACTTTTTTCTTTAGCCGTTTTTTTCAGTATTCTAGGAGTATATAATTTTCACCGTTGGTATAAATTCAAAAAAAAGCAAGTGCAACCATTATTAGAAAAATGGGTTCAAAAAAACAAAAAAAGTATTATCCTATTAAGTTTTATTGGACTTTTTAGTAGCTGTAGTTTGTTTTTATATTTACTTCGATTGCATCCAAAATTAATTTTATTACTAGCGATTTGCTTTTTAATTTCTTTACTCTATGTTTTATTAAAACTAAGAGAATTGCCTTTTATTAAAGCACTTATTGTTTCCTTCATTTGGACTTTTGTATTAGTTATTTTGCCTGCTGTTTTGCAAAAAAACTATGAACATTCTAATTGGTCGTTCTTGCTTTTGTTTTATGCACTTACAATTCCAGCAGATGCTCGAGACTTGGAAACAGATGCAAAAAAATTTAATACATTACCACAATTAATTGGTAAACAAGCTGCTTATTCAATGTCTTTACTTTGTATTTCAGTCTTTGTTATATCTCAAAATTTCTTGTTGTCTCAAAAGTTCTATTTGATTATTCTAATAACAATTGCTATTATTCTCTTCTTCGAATTGGAAAATAAACAGAAAATCAGGGTGGAATGGTTCGATGCCATATTGGTGCTTTTCGGTTGTCTGTTTTATTATTGTTAAATCAAAAATCGAAGCTAAAAAAGATTATAATCTCTAAAGAATAAGCATAACTTCTAACCAAAAAAATAAATATTTAGTGATGTTTCAATAAATTAGCAGGAATCTACTTTCTTCAATTGAAAAAAAATAATTACATTTGCCGTCCGTTTTTTAATCTTTTTAGGTTTAGTCGTGAAAAATCAGTTTGAAATACCATTTGTAGGATTAAAAATTGGAATTCATGACTTTGAATTTAAAATAGATAAGTCCTTTTTCGAATCTTTCCCCTATTCAATTATTGACAATGGAGATTTGAAAGTTTGGATGGAGTTGGAGAAGAAAGAAACCATGTTGATAGCCGATTTTGAATTGTTCGGCACTGTCAAAATGGAATGTGCAAGATGTAACGAGGAAATGGACGTTGAAATTGAAGGTGAATTGACAATTTATTACACCTTTGGCAATGAAGATGCTGAGGATGAAAATTTGATTGTAATTCCATTTGAAAGTTATCAAATTGATGTGAAACAACCCATCTACGAAATGATAACGATGGCGATTCCTTCACGTTCTGTTCATGATGATGGCGAATGCGATGAAGAAATGGTGAAGTTGATTGAGAAATTTCAAAATCAACCAAAAAAAGAAAAAAATAAAGAAGACGATATTGACCCGCGGTGGTCAGCTTTGAAGAATTTAAATTAAGTAATAGTTGAATTATGGCACATCCTAAACGCAAGATTTCGAAAACGAGACGTGATAAGCGTAGAACTCACAAAAATGCAATTGCTCACAATGTTGCAACATGCCCAACAACTGGTCAACCACACCTTTTTCACCACGCTCATTGGCATGAAGGAAAGTTGTACTACAAAGGTAGAGTTGTTGCTGAAAAAGAAGTTGTTGCTGAGTAGTAGCTCTTTTCTCATTTTCGAATGAAAATAGGCTTAGATATTTCAGGTGGCGATTTTGCTCCAGATGTAAATCTTGACGGAGCCTTATTGGCCTACAATGAATTACCAAAAGATTCCCGCCTTGTTCTAATTGGCGATGAGTCAATAATTCGAGATGGACTTAAAAATCGTGGTATTACTCACGATTTTTTTGATATTTTACACGCACCAGACGTGATTACTTTTCACGATCATCCAACACGGGCAATTCCTAAAAAACCAAATAGTTCAATTGCTGTAGGTTTTGATTTACTTGCAAAAGGAGAACTATCCGTTTTTGCAAGCACAGGAAACACAGGTGCGATGTTAGTTGGAGCAATGTACAAACTCAATACAATTCCTGGAATTATTCGTCCTTGTATAACTTCTACCCTTCCAGCTATTAATGGAGAAAAAACAATTCTACTTGACGTTGGATCAAATGCTGATTGCAAAGTAGATGTATTGTATCAATTTGCCGTTTTAGGTTCCGTTTACGCTAAAAGTGTTCATGGAATTGAAAATCCAAGAATTGCTCTATTAAACATTGGAGAAGAAGATTCAAAAGGAAATCTATTAACCATCGCTGCACATAAAATGTTGTCCGAATCGGATGAAATTAACTTTACTGGAAACCTTGAAGGTAGAGACATTTTCACGGGTAAAGCAGACGTTATCGTTTGTGACGGATTTACTGGTAACATTGTGCTTAAAGAAGCAGAGGGAATTTACACTTTGATGAAACAAAGAGGAATTAAAGACGAATACTTTGATAGATTCAATTACGAAAATTACGGCGGAACACCTATCTTGGGCGTAAAGGGTAATGTAATTATTGGTCATGGTATTTCAAATAATATTGCTGTAAAAAACATGATTCTATTGGCAAATGAAGTTGCCGTTTCAGGTTTAGCAACAAAAGTTAACGAAGCATTTAATTAATAGTATGGGTAAAATTACTGCAGCAATTACAGGGGTTCAAGGCTTTGTTCCAGAAGATATTCTAAGTAATGACGACTTGGCAAAAATGGTCGACACTACTGATGAATGGATCACAACTAGAACAGGAATAAAAGAAAGAAGAATCATGAAAAATGGTGCATCTTCTGATATGGCTGCTGAAGCTGTTAAAGGTCTTTTAGCTAAGAAAAATATTGACCCGCTCGAAATCGAATTAGTAATTTTAGCAACTGTTACACCCGATTATCCATTTCCAAGCACAGCAAATGTTTTATGTGACAAAGTTGGGATGAAGAACGCTTGGGGCTTTGACCTAAAAGCAGCTTGCTCTGGATTTATTTATGCTTTATCAACCGCTTCACAATTTATAGAAACAGGAAAACATAAAAAAGTCTTAGTAGTTGGCGTTGATAAAATGACTTCAATTATGGACTACCAAGACCGCGCTACATGTGTGATTTTTGGAGACGGTGCTGGTGTTGTTCTTCTTGAACCAAATGAAGAAGGAATGGGCTTACAAGATTTTATCTTAAGAAGTGATGGAGCAGGAAGAGAATTCTTAGTTCAACCAGCAGGTGGATGTGTTAACCCACCATCAATAGAAACAGTTGAAAAAAGAATGCACTTTGTGAAGCAAGAAGGAAAACAAGTTTTCAAATTTGCGGTTACAAACATGGCTGAAGTTTCAGCTGAAATCATGGAAAAAAATAATTTGACAAGTGAGGATGTTGATTGGTTAGTGCCTCATCAAGCAAACTTAAGAATTATAGATGCCACAGCAGAACGAATGGGATTGCCTCGTGAAAAAGTAATGATCAATATTGAAAAGTACGGAAATACAACTGCGGGTACTTTACCTTTATGTCTGTGGGATTACGAAAAACAATTGAAAAAAGGAGACAATATAATTCTTTCAGCTTTCGGTGGAGGATTTACTTGGGGAGCAGTTTATTTAAAATGGGCTTACAATTCCTAAGAAATAATTATATTTAAAACAGATTTAAACCAAATATCATGAATTTAGAAGAAATAAAAGACTTAATTAAACTTGTTTCTAAAACAGGAATTGGTAAAGTTAAAATTGAAAGCGAAGGCTTCAAAATATCTATCGATGGAGGTACAACAAGTAATGGTGAACAGCCAATTATCGTTCAAGCTCCAGTTGCACAGCCACTTGTAGCAGCACCAGTTGTCGCGCCAGTTGTTCCAGCAACTCCAGCCGCTCCAGCCGTGGCGGAAAATGACGATTCTAAATACGTTACTATAAAGTCTCCAATGATTGGAACATTCTATCGTACGCCAGGGCCAGACAAGGACGCATTTGTAAATGTTGGTTCAACTATTCAAGCTGGTAGTAAGTTGTGTATCATTGAAGCTATGAAAACTTTCAACGAAATAGAAGCAGAAATCTCGGGTAAAATAATTAAAGTTTTAGTTGATAACGCAACGCCTGTTGATTACGACCAACCTTTATTTTTGGTAGATCCAGCTTAATTTTCAAATTAAGTTCACACTTTAAAATCTTAGCTTATGTTTAAGAAGATACTCATTGCGAACCGTGGGGAAATTGCTCTTCGCGTTATTCGTACATGTAAAGAAATGGGAATTAAAACAGTTGCTGTTTATTCTACTGCTGATAAAGACAGTTTACCGGTTCGTTTTGCGGATGAGGCTGTTTGTATTGGCCCTCCAGTAAGTTCTAAATCTTATTTATCCATTCCAAATATTATTGCTGCGGCTGAAATCACCAATGCGGATGCAATTCACCCTGGTTATGGATTCTTATCTGAAAACGAAAAATTCTCAAAAGTTTGTCAAGAGCAAGGCATTAAATTTATTGGTGCTTTACCAGAGCAAATCGCTGGTATGGGAGATAAAGCAACTGCAAAATCGACCATGATTAAAGCTGGTGTTCCATGTATTCCAGGTTCAAAAGGTTTGTTGAAAGATGTCGCTGAAGGAATGAAAATCGCAAAAGAAATTAAATACCCTGTTATCCTAAAAGCAACTGCTGGAGGGGGTGGAAAAGGAATGCGTATCGTTTGGAAAGAAGATGAAATGCAGGCTGCATGGGATTCTGCACGACAAGAAGCAGGTGCTGCGTTTGGAAACGATGGTATTTACATGGAAAAATACATTGAAGAACCACGCCACATTGAAATTCAAATTGCAGGCGACCAATTCGGAAACGCTTGTCATTTATCTGAAAGAGATTGTTCGATTCAAAGAAGACATCAAAAATTGGTAGAAGAAACACCTTCTCCTTTTATGACAGATGAATTGAGAGAAAGAATGGGTGAAGCTGCAATTAAAGCTGCAAAAGCTGTCCGCTACGAAGGTGTTGGAACTGTAGAATTTTTGGTTGATAAAAACCGAGATTTCTATTTCATGGAGATGAATACACGTATTCAAGTTGAGCATACAATCACTGAGGAAGTTATCAATTTCGATTTAATCAAAGAGCAAATCAAAATTGCTGCTGGACACAAGATTTCAGGAAAAAATTATTATCCACTTATGCATGCAATTCAGTGTCGAATAAACGCTGAAGATCCATTCATGGATTTTAGACCTTGCCCAGGAAAAATAACTGATTATCATTGTCCTGGTGGGCATGGAATTCGTATTGATGCACACGTTTATTCAGGCTATACGATTCCACCAAACTACGACTCAATGATATCCAAGTTAATCGTTGTTGCTCAAACAAGAGAAGAAGCGATTTTGAAAATGAAAAGAGCCTTAGATGAGTACATCATCGAAGGGGTAAAAACAACGATTCCTTTCCACCAAAAATTAATGGAAAATGA
The DNA here is from genome assembly GCA_044350515.1 of Crocinitomicaceae bacterium. Lineage (GTDB taxonomy): Bacteria > Bacteroidota > Bacteroidia > Flavobacteriales_D > Crocinitomicaceae > UBA952. The sequence goes on from JBILHL010000034.1 coordinate 29,679, forward strand.
AGACTTCAAAAATGGAAACTTCACCACCAAATTTATGGAAACATTTGATTTTTAAAGCTTAAATGCCTTTTTATATTAAGCCCGAGTTTTTGAGAAATTCAGGCTTTTTAAATTATGTTTCAATAAAAAATGTTAATTTAGGGGCAACTTGAAATTTATTTTTGATAAAACAATGAAACTTATCTCAATTTATTTCAATGAAAAACGAATAATAATTAAAGAAAACGCTGATGAAAATTGAAAAGTTCTTAGTTCCTTTCCTTGTGTTAATTTTTTTAAGTGGAAGTTTTTCTGCAATCTCACAAGTTTACACATATAAAAAAGCAAGTAAGGTACATTATGAAATTATTACAACACAAAACGACTCAATTCAAGAACGAATAAACCAAGCGGCATTTGATTTCACTGAATTTGACGCATTGCGATTTTTAAACACAAGACGTATGATTCCTGTGTCTGGATATAATTCCACGGTTGTTTTATATTCAGCTCAAGAACTTCAAGAAAAATTCGGAAAACAAATTTCACCATTTACAATACTTCCAGAAAATGAATATGATCAGGTAGAATTTTATTTTACTAGCAATAAATTTCCAGAATTTGAAATAAAGAAAATCCATTAAAACTAGTTTATGAAAAATAATTTATTAGCTATTGGATTTCTGTTTTTATGCGCTCATTACTTTTCTCAAACATATAGTCCAGGTACAAATCAGACCTATACAACTTGTGCAGGAACTTTTTATGATTCAGGTGGTGCTGGTGCCAATTATGGAGATGGAGAAGCTTATAATGTCACATTTTGTTCTGGAAATGGTCAAAATATTTGGTTAGACTTTTCAACCTTTAATATAGAGAGTAACTGGGACTTTATGTATGTTTACAATGGAACCAACACCGCATCCCCATTGATAGGTACATTCACTGGGTCGAATACAAACTTAGGTTACATTGGAGGAGTTGGAACGTGTATTACTATTAGATTTACGAGTGAAAGTTCTACAAACGCTGCTGGTTGGGCTGCAACAATTGGATGTGGAACACCTCCCTCGGGAGTTAGTGCTTTATGCTTACCAACTGCTCCAAACACAATTCCACCAGGTTGTTCTAGTGCAGATCCTTTCTGTACAGGCTCTTCAGTTACGTTTACTAATTCAACCAACATAGCTAGTGCGGGTTCTTTAAGTTGTTTATTATCAACGCCGAACTATTCATGGTATTACTTACAAATTCAGAATTCAGGAAATATTGATATTACAATTAATCAATTTACAAATGCGGGTGCTGGTATTGATATAGATTTTGCTTTGTTAGGTCCATACGCAAGTGTGGCATCCGCTTGCTCCAACCCAGCGGGAGGTTGTATTGAAGATTGCAGTTTTTCTATTGCAGCAACAGAGATAGCAAATATTACAAATGCTATCGCAGGTCAAGTATATATGTTGCTTCTTACTAATTATTCAAATCAAGCCGGTACAATTACATTCTCTCAAACAGGAGGAACAGGATCTACGAACTGTACAATTTTGCAACCCTGCTCAATATCTGCTTCTTATACGTACAATGGCTGTGGTTCATCAGGTAATATTGGTACAATAACAGCAACTTGGACAGCAGGCACGACAACAGGACATGTTGTTAGACTTTTTAATGGAGCGACATTAGTAAGTACCTATAATGACAATAGCAACGCTTCAAATTCGAATACTTTTACCAACCTAGCTCCAGGAAATTACTCGGTTCAAATTACGGCAGCTGACGGTTGCACATCTTCAACTCCAATAACTATTACTGCTCCAGCATCTGTTTCAGGATCTGGAACAGGAACAAGTCCGACATGTGCTGGAGGCTCAAATGGGTCAATATTAGTTTCTGCTAGTGGTGGAACTACTCCATACAATGTAAGTTGGGCTGGAGCTTCAAGTGGGAATCCGGCTGGAGCCGAAATTGGTTTAAATCCAGGTACTTATACAATTTCAGGAGTTCCTTCGGGATCGTATACGGTTACAATCACTGATTTTTCTGGTTGTACTGCAAATATTCCTGTAACAATTGCTTCATTAACTGCCCCAACTGCCAGCGTATCGAGCAGTCCGATATGTTCCGGACAGAATGGTGTTTTTACAATTACAGGAACACCAAATGCAACTGTAACATATACAATCAATGGAGGAACCTCTCAAACAGTGACGCTCAATTCCTCAGGAACGGCTTCTGTTTCAATAACAAATGTTACCAATGCCACTACAATTAACTTAACAGGAATCACTAGTCCAACACAGTCAACAAGTTACACGGGAGGAACTGCAACAGGAGGCTCATTTACAGGAGCTGGATCATTAACATCAGGTAGTATTTCTACTGCTGGTTCTACTGCTGATGCATCAAATTGTATATTATTAACTGGTGGAACAGTTTCAATACCACTAAGTCCTGCAGCACCCATTGGAACTGTTGTTACAATAGGTATTGCAAGGGATAATAATAATGCAAATGCAACAATTTCTGGTGGCGGATCAAATGTTACTTTCAATTCGGGTTCAACTGATTTAATTCAGTATGTTACATATACAGTAACATCTTCTACTAGTACAATTACCATTGAGAGGAATAATGGTAGATTATGGATTGATGGATTAACATACAGTATTCCATGTACTAATAGTTTATCTGCTTCAAATACAATTACTCCTTCTGTAGCGCCAACAGTAACAGTGAACTCTCTTACAATCTGTTCTGGAGCTTCTTCTACTTTAACAGCTACTCCATCACAAGCTGGTGGTACCTATCTTTGGTCAACTGGTAGTACAAATGCTACTATTTCAGTAAATCCAACATCGAATACAAGTTATTCTGTAACGTATACTTTAGGTGCTTGTACGCCTGCAACAGCTTCGGGTACGGTTACTGTAAATCCTGCACCAACGGTTACTGTAAACTCAGCCACAATCTGTTCTGGAGCTTCTACTACTTTAACAGCTACTCCATCACAAGCTGGTGGAACTTATCTTTGGTCAACT
>JBILHL010000035.1:0-31935 GCA_044350515.1 Crocinitomicaceae bacterium
GCCACCAAAAAGTTTGAGGGTAACGGTTACAGAACCTGTCAAACCTGCAATTGCGTTCGCAACGTTGATGGTACCTGTGCTTTGGAGCGTTGTGCCGCTTGAGACAAAAATACTTCCAGAACCCACCAACACACCATTCACCAAAAGTTGGTAATTCGTGTAGCCTGTTGTGCTGGAGCGGTGGTAAAAACTATAGCTTTTAACATCAAACATAAAACCGCTGTTCACTGTCAAATTCAAATAAAGTCTGGTGGTGTCGGGTGTAGCTGAGTTGGTTGCAATTGCCTTACCTGAGAACCCTGCAAAATTTGTCCACGAACTTTGCGAGTTTGTCCAGTTTACGTTCGTCAGTTTTGTATTAAGTTGGTTTGGAGCAGTGGTGTATGGGTGCGTGCTCGGGTTGTCGTCAAATTTATGTTGGTAAACAACCGTCACACTCGGTGGCGCTGGAGCTGGCGGCACATAAGAAAGCGTCCTTCCATCGAGCTGTATCCCAAACGGGCTATAGTCTGCAGTGTTTCTTATAGGGGCGCGGCTGCTAGAAACTGAAAAATAGGTCTGTCTTTGAAGGCTCAAAAAAGTGGTTGTTTGTTTTGGTTAAAGTTAGTTTTTTTGGTTTATCAAAGGTCTTGATTTAAGTTTGTCGTGGGAGTAGCATCGGAGCTTTCTTTTAAATTGTTGAAAAATGTTTTTATAAAACCCTCTAGTTTCATCAAAGGTCTTGTTATATGTTTTCTTGGGAGTAACACTTTCAATAACAAAACATTCGTTTTACATTACCTCTGAAGTCTGTTATCAAATAACAGTATTTAAATTCACCAGAACTTTCAATTCCTTCTCCAATTTCTTTTATAAAAACAACTTCCTCATCAGAAAAAACAGGAATTTCAAGACTATCTATAACTAAAAATCGATTTGTTAGTTTATTAATTTTGAATATGTCATTTTTTTTTTGAGAATAATGAAAAGCAAAAAAAACTTCATTTATATCAATATTTGAAGATACTGTTATGTACGAAATATTGTTTTTTCCTATTATTGAATCGGAAATAATATTAATAGTTTCTTTTGGAAGCTCATATTTAAAATGATATGAATTCACTTTACTATTGTTTGATAAATCAACGCAAGATGATATTATCAACAATAATATAAAATTTAAAACGACAAAATTATTTATAATTTTTAAGTGCATGTTCGAGTACATTAAATTTATCAATAAACAAATCTTGTGAATTACTTAAATTATTTTTACTATCTGCCTTTCCTTTGCTACTGTAGAAATCTAAATTATTTTTATTTAAGGAATAATTGTCGCTTCCTCTTGTAACAGCTGTTCTTCCATCACCTGTAGGATCAGAATATTGATTATCAAAATTGTCTTTGTCTGTTATTGGATTACCTGAAACTGCTGCTATTTTACCCAAATAAGTATGTTCAGTTGGATGAGTATGAATTATTGTAATTACAATCATTCCAGAAATTCCATTGTACAAATCACCGGCGTGATAATCATGAGAAAACGTGTTCTCATCAGAATCTAACCCCGGTGGTACCGAAATAAACATAAGTTCAAATGTGCTAACATCAAGAATTACATATCCAGCTTGTTCAGTTCTAGATTCAACAGAATTTTCCCAAAGTTCTTTAAGCTCTTGACCAGCTTGTTCAACTGAAACAATATTAGATACTTTATTTAAATATTCATAATGCTCTTTACTAGGTATAAAACCAGCTTTTAATCCTTTATTAATGTTGTCTATCGATTTAGCATACATTTCATTTCCACCTCTTGCATCTATTCTTTCTTGATTTACAATTCGTATTTCTGAACTTCCATCTATTGAACTTAGAAATGTACCATCAGGAGCAAAGTAAAATTCTAATCCCTCTAATTCTAAACCATGTATAACTTTATTCTCACTAAAAGCATATGATGAGTTCCAAGGATATTTCGCTGCCAAAGGATCCACTGCAAAGAACCTCCCAACCCTTGGATCATGCATTCTGTATTTGTAATTCACAGAATTTCCAGCGCCCTTAACCTCATCATCTTTTTCCTGGTTTTGGAAACCATACCTATAACCCTCCGCATAAACCTGCACTTCTTGCGTGTATCCATTCAGCGTGAAATCATCTAAGCGGAACGTTGCATTATTGCCATTTGAGCCACCAAAAAGTTTAAGCGTAACGGTCACAGAACCTGTCAAACCTACAATAGCGTTCGCAACGTTAATGGTACCTGTGCTTTGAAGCGTTGAGCCGCTTGAGACAAAAATACTTCCAGAACCCACTAAAATACCATTCACCAAAAGTTGGTAATTCGTGTAGCCCGTTGTGCTGGAGCGGTGGTAAAAACTATAGCTTTTAACATCCAACATAAAACCACTGTTCACCGTCAAGTTCAAGTAAAGTCTGGTGGTGTCGGGCGTTGCAGAATTGGTGGCAATTGCCTTACCTGAGAACCCTGCAAAATTTGTCCACGAACTTTGAGAATTTGTCCAACTCACGTTCGTCAATTTCGTATTAAGTTGGTTTGGAGCAGTGGTATAAGGATGCGTGCTCGGGTTGTCGTCAAATTTTTGTTGGTAAACCACGGTCACACTCGGCGGAGCAGGAGCTGGTGGAGCGTAAGAAATCGTCCTTCCATCGAGCTGTATCCCAAACGGGCTATAGTCTGCAGTGTTTCTTATAGGGGCGCAGGATTTGGGAATGGGGCGATATAGGTGATTTTGAGTTGGCAGAGAAGTAGAGTTTTTAAGGTTTTTAAAATTAGTTTTTCATCGAAGGTTTTTTTTTAGATTTTTGTGAGAGTAGAAACCTTGATTATAAAAAGTGAAATCATATTGAGTACTTTGTGACTTTCATAACTAATTATTAGCTTTATTAGAATGAATTATTTCGTATAAATTTACAGCCAAACATCCAATTATTCCATAGGGCGTAATGAGTTCAAAACTATCACTTATATCCAAAAAATTACCTAGAGTAATTATTATAAGAAACAAACCTATATAGAAAAGTAGAATTAAATTTAAAATTAAAAAATGCCTCTTTATTTTATTATAGTTTTTATAAAATTGCTTAAAAATGATTACTAATGGTGCAGTAAGACTAAAACTTAATACAAAAAGAATCAAAAAAATAAAACTAAAACTGAATATATCTAAATAAAATGCACCATCCGCATTAGTTTCTTTAACGAAAAGGTAACTATGTGTAATACTACCAATGAAACAAACCAAAATCCAAAATATCCAGCACGCTTTTTTCATTTTTCAGTCTTAAATTCTTTTCGATCTTTTATTTTTCCAACTTTTTCTTTTAGAAATTTCCCTAGACCTGAATTTTTGTTTATATTACCTATGTTTTTATGAGTTGTAATTGATCCTTCGTTTGGAATATACTTCTCACCAATTTTATAATTTACTGTTGATTTATTATTGTAGGTTTCGTCTCCACCAGCCATAGCGTCTACTCCATCTGCTTCAGAGAAAAGATGAATATGACGTGAAATGCCTTCATGAGTTGTAGGATCTTCAACACTTTTATCATTGTAAGCTGGGGTAGCAACAGTAATAATATTAACTTTTATTCCAGTTAATTCAAATATTTTATCTGCAGCTTGAATAGCAACATTACCACCATGACTATATCCTACTAAAGTAATGGGTTCATTTTTAACATCAAATCCTTGCATTTCAAGTACTGTTCGTGCATTTATTACATGATTAACTAAACTTTCAGCTGCTTTATTTCGATACTTGTTTCTATTATTCCATAAGGAAGAATATTTTCCCCAACTAAAACTATTATTGGTTATTGTATTTCCTCCAACTCGTTCAAACTGTTTAACAGTTTTATTGTCATACATATTACTATTAGATTGTTCAGTTCCATGTATTAAGAATACTTCAAGTCCTTCCAATTCAACTCCATCCAAAACCCTATTTTCACTAAAAGCATAAACTGAATTCCATGGATATTTAGCCGCCAACGGATCCACCGCAAAAAATCGCCCAATTCTCGGGTCATGCATTCTGAAAGTGTAATTCACAGAATTTCCAGCGCCTTTAATCTCATCGTCCTTTTCTTGGTTTTGGTAACCGTAGCGATAACCCTCCGCATAAACCTGCACCTCCTGCGTATATCCATGCAGTGTGAAATCATCTAAGCGGAACGTTGCATTATTGCCGTTTGAGCCACCATAAAGTTTAAGCGTAACGGTTACAGAACCTGTCAAACCTGCAATTGCGTTGGCAACGTTGATGGTTCCTGTGCTTTGGAGCGTTGAGCCGCTTGAGACAAAAATACTTCCAGAACCAACCAACACACCATTCACCAAAAGTTGGTAATTCGTATAGCCCGTTGTGCTGGAGCGGTGGAAAAAACTGTAACTTTTAACATCCAACATAAAACCACTGTTCACCGTCAAGTTCAAGTAAAGTCTGGTGGTGTCGGGCGTTGCAGAATTGGTTGCAATTGCCTTGCCTGTGAACCCTGCGAAATTTGTCCACGAACTTTGCGAGTTTGTCCAGCTTACGTTCGTCAATTTCGTATTAAGTTGGTTTGGAGCAGTGGTGTAAGGGTGCGTGCTTGGGTTGTCGTCAAATTTATGTTGGTAAACAATCGTCACACTCGGCGGAGCAGGAGCTGGTGGCAAGTAAGAAAGCGTCCTTCCATCGAGCTGTATCCCAAATGGGCTATAGTCTGCAGTGTTTCTTATAGGGGCGCAAACAGAAACAAATTTTCTATATCGTATATCAGTACTCGTATTCATGAGTTTTGATTAGGGAATTTTGTAAAAAAAATGGTGTTTTTCTTATCACTTAAATTTCAATAAAAATGGACATACTTTAATTAAAAAATATAATTTAAAAAATTGATAATCAATAATTTAAATAATATATCTTTAATCAAAATTAATTAACCTAACTAAATAACCTAAAGAACAAATTACACAATGAAAGTAATTCTTTATTTTCATTTAAGGTAATTTTCGGGAAAATTTCAGTGTTTACCCCTACAAAATAATTGATTATTAAAACTCCAATTATTCTCTTCTATTTCAGATAAATATTAGTAAAAAAAAAGCTTTTTTAGATATTTAAACAAACCAATAATCTATTAAATTAAATCTAAAATTCATTTTTTTTTAATAAAGCACAGATGTTAAAATTGTCGAAAATCCAACCCAAAATTTTGCAATGGCTTTCACTGTTTTTTGCAAGTGATTTCGCTCATGCAACAACTTATACAATTCAAGTGATTCAGTTCGAATGTTTAAAATTCTGAACCATAAAATGGTTTTTGACTATTACAATAGAAAAAAATGGTTGAGCAAGGAATTGTTTCTCTAAATTCTTTGGGAAGAAGGTATTCCTTATTTTGAGAATAAAGCCAGGGGATCGTGGTGTCGTATTTATATCGAAGAAAATATAAAGTGAAAAAAGTACTATTTTCAAAAATACATTAGATAGTTTTCTGATTGAATTTCAAATGGAATTGTTTGAATAAAGATTATTAAGATTTCTTAAAACCTAAAATGAAATTTAAATAAAGTTAATATCAATAATTCGCTCAATATCCTCCCTCAATTTGTTCGATACAGCTGACCTTTCGCCCATCCTAAAAACCAAAGGGTTAAATATTTTGTAGCCCTTTTTTATTTGTCAATGATACAAATTTGTAATACAAATATTTGATTTCTTTATTTCTTTTTGTCTGTAGTTGTTTTCTTTCATGGAATGAGAACATATCTTTTTCGAATATTAGAAAAATGAATTAAACTATTGTTAAATTCAAAAAAAAGAGCTACTATTAAATTTCTTAGAAATACAGAAAAAAGAACTTTAAATAAAATTGAAACGAACGATTCACTCAATATCCTTCTTCAATTAATTCTTTTTTAGTTTTTTAGCAGTCTATTTTTTAATCATTCGGACAACTGTGCCAAATCTAATTTTAAACACATTCCATTTGAGGGAAAATAATTTCAACACGAATACCAATAGAATTTCCGTTTTCAACTTTATCATTAATTACTTGCTTAATTTTCAAATTCTGAATTTCATTCAATAATTCAATTCGATTGTAATTTGCTTCAGAACTAAACGAACTTGGTTTTTTCTTAAAGCGATTCAGATATACTGATGCTTCGCGCTCAATTCCATCATCATCTATTATTACTTTAAAATTTTTACCTTCCGAAAGCATTTCAATGGTTATGGTTCCCCCCTCTGTTTTATTTGCAAGAATTCAAAATAAACACTACAAATCCATTTCCTTAACAATTGTTAAAAAACCACACGAAGGAAACTTTCTGAAACAAAATAGTTTCCAAAGTTTAAAAAGTTTCTACTTTTGCGCCGTGGAAGATAAAAAAAGTGAATTGTTAATGCGTTGCGCTGGCGTTTTTTTGAGACTTGGCGTAAGAAGTGTTACAATGGATGATTTAGCCCGTGAAATAGGTGTATCCAAAAAGACATTGTATGTTCATTTTCAAGACAAATCTGATTTAATCAATCAAATCATTGATCAAAAGTTGGCTTTAGACCGCTCTGTTTGTGAAACAGGAATCGAATGTGGTGAAAACGCAATCGACTCGATGTTTCTCATCAGTAAATCGGTAGTTGAAAACATTTCAGCGATTAGTCCAACTGTATTTTTTGATTTGAAAAAACACTATCCCGAAGTTTGGCAAAAAATGTCAAATCACAAATGGGATTTTGTGTACAAAATGTTTTTAGAAAACATCAAACGTGGAATGCAAGAAGGTCTTTACCGTGAAAATATGGATCCAGACATCATTGCGCGCTTGTATGTTGCCTCAACAGATTTGATAATGGCTGGTGAAGTTTACCCTTGGCCAGAATATGAATATGGAAAAGTCTTCTTGGAAACGTTTCGTTTTCACATTCGCGGAATGGCAAGCGATGAAGGAATTGCCTATTTAAAAGAACGTATAAAAAGAGAAACAAATGAATAAAATAGTGTACCTGTTGTTGCTTGTTTCAGGCGCAACTTTTGGTCAAGTTTCAAGCTCTTTTTCCTTGCTCGAAGCACAGGATTATGCCTTGAACAACCACTTAAGTGTAAAAAATGCCAATTTGGATGTGACCAAAGCAGCGCATTTAAAGAAAGAATACCTTGCAATTGGTTTGCCGCAAGCTGCGATTAATGGAACTTTTAATAATTTCATTAATCTTCCTGTTCAAGTGTTGGATGCAAAATTCTTCAATCTAGCTGCTGCTGATGGAGAAACAATTTCTTTTCGCGCAGGAACAAAATACAACTCTAGTGCTAACCTTCAAGTGAATCAATTGATTTTCAATGGTTCGTACTTCGTTGGATTAGAAGCTTCTAAGTTATTAGTAAAACTGCAAGAAACTTTGGTTTCAAAATCAAAAGAAGATGTCGTTTTTGACGTTACACAAGCCTATCACTTAGCAGCAGTTGCAAAAGAAAGTCAACGTTTTGTGGATTCAATGGTCATCATCACTGAGAATTTAGTAAACAAACAAAAGAATTACTTAGAACTTGGAATGATAACACAAGAAGATATCGACCAAATTAGCTATTCGTTGTTAACTGCTAAAAATGCACTAGCAAGTGCTCAAATTCAATACAATAATGCTTTGACTTTGTTAAAAATGGCGATGTTTTATCCATTAGATCAACCGATTGACTTGAAAGAAACAGCAACCGATTTATTGGCTAAAGCTTCTCTAAAAAACACTGGAAATATTGCTTCAAACACAAATCTGATTTTATTACAACAGCAGGTTGAAATCGATGCTTTGAACCTTAAAAACAAAAAATCAGCTTATTTACCAACTTTAGGTGGCTACTTCCAACAGAGTTACAATGCATTTAGAAACGAATTTGATTTCTTCAGCGATAAACCTTGGTTCTCGCAAACCGTTTGGGGTTTACAATTGAGCATTCCTGTTTTCTCAAGCGGTCAGCGCAAAGCCCAAGTTGAACAAGCTAAAATAGTCATATTGAAAGATGAAAACACCTTGAAAATCACAGAAAACGCGTTGAAAATGCAAGAAATCCAAGCGATAAATAACTTGCTAGGAGCGCAACAAAAAATGCAATTGCAACAAGAAAACATTCGCTTAGCAGGAAAAATCTACGACAATTCCATTTTGAAACAACAAATTGGAAAAGAAAACAGTATCAACGTAACTCAGAAATACAACCAACTAATGATAGCGCAAAGTCAATATGTTGGCTCATTAGTGGACGTGTTCCAATCAAAATTAACACTCGATAAATTGTATAACCAAATCTTAAACAAATAATAAAAATGAAATCAATAACACTATTCCTTTTATTGACCACAATCGGTCTATTCGTCAGTTCTTGTGGCTCAAAAGAAGAGGTCAAAGAAGAAAAAGAAGTCAATTACTTACCAATGGTTCAGTTAGAAGAGGCATCGGTAATGAAATTCACGCATCAAATTAGCGCACAAGGTAACGTTACAACAGATCAAGATGTGATGGTAAATGCCGAAATGGGTGGTTTAATCACAAAAGTGCACGTAAAAGCTGGCGACAGAGTGAGTGCAGGACAAACCTTAGTTTCTTTAGATGTTGCAATATTGAACTCCAACGCAGAAGAAATTCAAACGCAATTAGATTTTGCTGAATATATGTTGAAAAAACAAGAAGAATTAAAATCAAGAGGTGTTGGTTCAGAATTCGATTACGAAACGGCAAAAAATCAAGTGAAATCTTTGAAATCACGCTTGAATTCATTGAATACTCAAAAAAGTAAATCGTACATCAAAGCGCCTTTTTCAGGTACAATTGACGTGGTAATGGCAAAACAAGGACAAATGGCTGGACCTGCTTCACCGTTAATGCGTTTGGTAAACAACAATTCAGTTGACATCGTTGCAGATATTTCTGAAAAACACTTGAAAGCTGTGAAGGTTGGAACACCAATTAATGTGACTTTCCCAAATTTTAGCGGCAAGGAATTAAACCTTAAAATCACAAATGTTGGAAATTACATAGAAGCAACTAATCGTACATTTAAAATTACAGCGGCTGTAAACAACAATTCAGACTTACTTCCAAATATGTTGGCTGAAGTTAGAATTACAGATCTGGAAGTTGAAAATGGTTTAGTTATTCCTTCTAAAAGTATCTTGAAATCACAAAACAATGACGATTACGTTTTTGTAGCAACTCCTAGCTCAAAAGGGAATTATTCAGTCAAAAAAGTAAACGTTACTTTGATTGAAAAACAAGATGGTAAAGCATTAATTGAGAAAAATGCAAACATCGTTGACGGCACAAAAATCATCGTTGAAGGTGCTAGAGGAATCACAGAAAAAGATTTAGTTAGAATCAAATAATTAACGAACGAATGGAAAACAACTCTAAAAGTTTTGGACTAACCACTTTCTCGGTTAATAACACCAAAACCATATTCTTAATTTCTTTCATCATTTTAGTGGGCGGTTTAATCGCTTATACTTCAATGCCGAAAGAAAACTTCCCTGAGCTAAAAATCCCAGAAATTTATGTGGGAATAGCTAAACCAGGTTCTTCGCCTGAGTATATGTCTAAAAAAATTACGCAATCCATTGAAAAAGAAATTGGTGGAATCAAATTTGTGGATGAAATTAATTCCAATTCTGTTCACGGTTATACTACAATTCGCATAAAGTTCGACTTTAAAATGCCTGTTGATGAAGCGCTTCAGAAAGTGAAAGATGCCGTTGACAAAGCTAGAACTAAAGCAGACTTCCCAAAATTGCCAATTGAGCCAAATATCTTTGAATTAGATCCTTCTAAAATGCCAATCTTGAATGTCAATTTGAGAGGCGACAATGCTGTTTTATTAAAAGAAATAGCAGAAACGTTGGAGAAATCCTTGGAAGAATTACAAGAAATCAGTGAAGTAGATATTCGCGGAATTCAAGAACAAGAAATGCGCATCGAAGTAGATCCAATCAAAGCACAAGCGGTGAATGTGACTTTAGATGACATTGAAAACGCTGTAAATTCGGAGCATCAAACCATTCCTGGAGGAGAAGTTTTAATGGATGGAATGCGTAAAACGATTCGAATCGAAGGAGAATTTAAAGATGCTGATGAATTGAAAAGAGTCATCGTTAAACAAGATGAATTTCTTCCCGTTTATTTAGAAGACGTTGCTGAAGTTTACTTCGGAAATGCAGATACAACTTCTTATGCACGTGAGTTTGGTCAATCAGTTGTGATGCTCGACATCAAAAAACAAGGTGGTGAAAACTTATTAGATGCTTCAGACAAGATTAATAAACTGATTGAAACTGCTAAAAATGACGGAACCATTCCAAAAAGTGTGGAAGTTTCTTTAACAAACGATCAATCAAACAGCACGCGCGATATGGTCTCCAACTTGGAAAACTCAATCATTTTCGGGATTATTCTTGTAGTTGGCGTATTATTATTCTTCCTAGGTTTAAGAAATGCACTTTTCGTTGGTGTGGCAATTCCATTATCGATGTTAATGTCGTTTATGATTCTAAATCTTATGGGCGTTACCTTGAACACAATGGTATTGTTTTCACTTGTACTTGCTTTAGGAATGTTGGTGGACAACGGAATCGTAATCGTTGAAAACATTTACCGTTTGATGGATGAAGGATATTCAGCGAAAAAAGCAGTAATTGAAGGAGTTGGTGAAGTTGCTTGGCCGATTATTTCTTCGACAGCTACGACCGTTGCAGCCTTCGTACCGCTTGCGTTATGGCCTGGAATCATTGGTGAGTTTATGAAATTCTTGCCATTGACCTTGATGATTGTATTGGCCTCTTCCCTATTCGTGGCTTTGGTTATCAATCCCGTTTTGGCAGTAACGTATATGAAAATGGGACAAAGCAAACCCATCAAAAGAAACGCATTTATTGCTTCGATTGCATTATCAGTTGTTGGTGCGTTATTCTTACTTCTTGGATTTATTTCTTTTGGAAACTTGCTTGTTTTCTTCGGAATAATGGTTTTAGTGAATTTGTTTATTCTTTATCCTGGCACAATTGCTTTCCAAGAAAAATTCTTGCCGCGAATGGATAATGCTTACGAACGCTTTTTGACATTTGCGCTCACAGGCAAAAGACCAATTAAATTCTTACTTGGAACAGTTGGATTATTGTTTTTTTCAATTGTACTTATGTTTGTTTTCCCTCCGAAAGTTGAATTTTTCCCAGATAATCAACCAGGTTATGTGAATGTATTCATTTCCCATCCAATCGGAACGGACATTAAGGTCACTAATCAAACAGCCTTACGTGTTGAAAAAGACATCAATAAAATCTTGGAAGAATATATGGATGAGGATGATACAACAGGAATTCCTGAAAATAAACGTATTATCAAATCAATTATCTCGCAAGTTGGTGAAGGTACAAGTGACCCAGCGCAAGGAGTAACAATGGGAAGTACGCCTCACAAAGCGAGAATTACAGTTAATTTCCTTGAGTTTCAATACCGCGGCGATTACAGCACCTCAGAAATTATGAAGAAAATTCAAGATGGTTTGAAAGGAAAATACAATGCTGACGTTGAAATTTCAGTAGCAAAAAACTCAGATGGTCCGCCACAAGGTGCGCCAGTTAACATTGAGGTAACCGGAAGAGGTGAATACCGCGATTTGTTGGTTGAGGCTGAAAAAATCAAGAATTATTTAGATCGTCAGAATGTTCCCGGATTAGAAAAACTAAAATTAAACGTTGAATCAAATCGTCCTGAAATTCCAATTCAAGTAGATAGAGAACAAATTAGAAAATTAAATGCTTCCACTTACCAAGTTGGTATGGCGATTCGTAAATCCTTGTTAGGACAAGACATTTCTACCTACACCAAAGATGAAGAATCGTATGACATCGTGGTACGTTTCAATGAAGAAAGCCGCGACAACATCGATGTAATCTTAGAACAGCGTTTGATTTTCAGAAACAACAAAGGGCAATTGATGAACATTCCGATTCGTTCGGTAATTAAAAACCCAGAGGAAATTTCATCGTATTCGGCAGTAATTCGTAAAGATCAAATTCCATTGGTTGCTATTACTTCAAATATCACTGAAGGAGCAAATGCCAATGAAGTTGTTGCTATCTTGAAGAAAAAAATGGAAAAATTTGAAAAAGACGGAAACCTTCCCGAAGCCGTTCAATATCGTTTCGCAGGACAACAAGACGAACAAGCGAAAGAAATGGCTTTTTTAACAAATGCTTTAATGGTTGCTGTTTTCTTGGTGTTATTGATTATCGTAGCGCAATTCAATTCATATTCTGCTCCTGCTGTAATTATGTTCTCGGTAGTACTTTCTTTAATTGGTGTATTCCTTGGATTAGTGATTTCAGGTCAGAATTTCGTTATCATTATGACGATGATTGGAATTATTTCTCTCGCCGGTGTCGTGGTAAACAATGCCATCGTATTGATTGACTATACCAATATGCTTCAAAAAGAACGTCGCGAAGAATTAGGGTTGAAAGAAGATGAAGTTTTACCAATTGATGAACTAATTCAAATCTCTGTAAAAGGAGGAAAAACACGTTTGCGTCCAGTACTTTTAACAGCAATCACAACAGTGCTTGGTTTGTTCCCATTAGCGATAGGTTTCAACATTGATTTCTTTACCTTGTTTTCAGAATACAATCCGAACATTTACTTCGGAGGAGATAACAACAGTTTCTTTGGACCGATGTCTTGGACTATTATCTACGGTTTAACATTCGCAACCTTCTTGACTTTGGTAATCATTCCATCGTTTTACTTGTTGATTTTCCAATTCAAAGTTTGGTTATATGGCTTGTTCAACTGGAAAATTAAAAGCAACTTTTAAACTCAATTAAGCTCAAAATTAAAAGCAACTTAAGTTCTATAACTAGAATTTAAGTTGCTTTTTTACTATAGTTTTAGTGTATTTTTTAAAAGAATATATTGAAATTCCTAACCTTCTTCGTGCGCAAACTGAAACATATCACTATTTTCTTCAATAAAATTAAGTGTTTCCATAATTTCAGTCAAATCTTGTGATGAAACTAACTTCATTCTGTATTCTTTAAAATGAGAGATTCCTTTGAAATAATTGGTATAATGTCTTTTCATTTCATTGATTCCCAACACTTCACCTTTCCAACGAATACTCATATTTAAATGATCGATTGTTGCTCCTACTCTATCTTTAAGACTCGGCTTTTCCAAATGCGTTCCCGTTTTTAGATAATGCTTGATTTCATTAAAAACCCATGGATAACCAATACTAGCACGACCAATCATAATGCCATCAACACCATAACGATTCTTATATTCCAATGCTTTTTCAGGTGTATCAATATCACCATTTCCAAAAACTGGAATCTTCATGCGTGGATTGTTTTTTACTTCTCCAATTAAAGTCCAATCTGCTTCGCCTTTGTACATTTGCTTGCGCGTACGACCATGAATGGAAATAGCTTCAATACCAATATCTTGTAAACGTTCAGCAGTGTCAACCACAAATTTTGTATCATCGTCCCAACCTAAACGCGTTTTAACAGTAACAGGTAAATTAGTTGATTTGACTATCGCTTCAGTCATGCGCACCATTTTAGGTATGTCTTGTAGAATTCCTGCACCAGCGCCTTTGCACGCTACTTTTTTCACTGGGCAACCATAATTGATATCAATAATATCTGGATTCGTTTTCTCAATCATAATGGCTGCTTGCTTCATACTTTCGATTTCAGAACCGAAAATTTGAATTCCAATCGGACGTTCATATTCGTAAATATCCAATTTCTGTAAGCTTTTCGCTGCATCTCGAATCAATCCCTCAGAGGAAATAAATTCAGTGTACATTAAATCTGCACCATACTTTTTACACAGCGCTCTAAACGGAGGGTCACTCACGTCTTCCATTGGTGCCAATAAAAGTGGAAAATCTCCTAATTCAATGTTTCGAATTTTAACCATTCTAATTTTCTATTTTTTTGCTTGTTCTATTACTTTCAAGTAATTTTTCAATTCTTGCTCGTTTTCAGATTTCAAAACCATCAACATTTCATCCGATTCTACTACAATGTAATCTTTCAAACCATCTAATAGTACCAATTTATTGTTTGGCACATTTATCAAGCAATTTTCAGAATTAAAAGTGAAAACATTGTCTCCAATAATTGAATTGTTTCTTTCGTCTTTGTGCAAATGTTGATTCAAACTTCCCCAAGTTCCAAGGTCGCTCCAATCGAAATCAGATAAAACAACAGAAACATTTTTGGCATGTTCCATTACTGCAAAGTCGATTGAAATATCTTCACATTTATCAAAAGCATGGAAAACAGCAACTTCTTCTTTCAAACCATTATCATAAACAGTTAAATTATCAGCAAAAAGATTGAATAAACGTGGTTGAAAAGCTTCTAAAGCATCAAGAATCACTTTCGCTTTCCAAACAAAAATCCCAGCATTCCAATAGAAATTCCCTGCATTCACAAACGATTTTGCCGTTTCTAAATCTGGTTTTTCTCTAAAATTAGTAACTTCATAAGCTTGGTTTGCCTCAACTCCTTGCGAATTATCAAACTCTATGTAGCCATAACCTGTGTCGGGACGTGTCGGTGCTATTCCCAATGTTACTAAGTGATTTTTGGAACTAGAAGTTTCAATAGCAGTATTAATGATTTCACAAAAACGTTGACTATCCAAAATCAAATGATCGGATGGTGTAATGATTAAGGTAGCATCTTCATTTTCATGATAAATTTTCGCTGCAGCATAAGCAATACAAGGAGCTGTGTTTTTACGCATTGGTTCACATAATACTTGACGCTCCTTTAATTCGGGTAATTGCTCAAGCACTAATTCCTTGTAAATAGTATTTGTTAAAATATAAATTTGCTCGTCAGGCATTAAATCTTGTAAACGCTCAAAAGTCAAACGCAAAAGCGACTTTCCTATTCCAAGTACATCCAAAAATTGTTTTGGTTTCTGAGGGGTTGACATTGGCCAAAAGCGACTTCCAACGCCACCTGCCATAATTAATCCGTAGTTGTTATTTTTCATGGTTGTCTAAGATTTCTATTGTTGCTAAAGCGTGAACTAAAAATTGTTTCCCTGCTAAATCTGTGCAAAGATACCTACTCCTTCTCAAATTTCCTTTTTTAAATACTTTTCCATTTAATGAAAAATGAGAATGCATCGGAATCTCTTCTAACGTATGGGTTTGGTGAATTGTTGGTTTATCGAATTTTTTTAAAGCACGGGATAAATTCAAGTCTGAACAAGACGATGCTTTGGTATTGGTAAAACTTTTCCAAAGTGCTTTTTCAAGGTCGTGAGGTAAATGTTTGCTGTCCAAAACGGGAATTAATAATTCTCTAAACGCATTTTTCCATTCTTCGCCGTGTGGATTTACCCGATGTCCAAAGCGATTAAATGTTCTCAAATGTGCGATTTCATGTAAGGTGGTCACTAAGAAACTGTAAGGATTCAAATCACCATTGACTGTTATAACTGGAATCTCACCTTGCGCATTTGCACGAAAATCTCCTAACTTAGACTTGCGTCCTGGAACAATTTTAAATAAAACTTTGCTTGAGAGAATTGTATCAACTAAATAAGGCACGTAAACCTCTGGTGCAAATCGTTTTAAAGTTTCAGAATAGCGCGTTCTTTTATCCATTATTTGAAGATATGCAAAAGTACGAAAGATTAAGTTTCAAAATAGAGTGTATCCTAGCGTGAAAATATTGTTTAATTTAGCGAGTTGAAGCGATGAAAAATATAGGTAAATACATATTGATGTTAAAAGACGTTTTTACAAGACCGAATAAATGGCGTGTCTTTTTTGAACGACTTTTAGAGGAATTAAACGGAATTGGTATTAATTCGCTTCCTATTGTTGCATTAATGTCCACATTTATCGGAGGTGTAATCGCATTGCAAACAGCATCAAATATGTCAAGTCCTTTATTGCCAGCATATACCGTTGGTTATATTACCCAATCAAGTACCATTTTAGAATTTTCACCTACCATTATTTCGTTGATTTTAGCAGGTAAAATTGGTTCAAATATTGCCTCTGAAATTGGGACTATGCGAGTAACAGAACAAATCGATGCTTTGGAAATCATGGGAGTCAACTCTTTGAATTTTATGGTTTTACCTAAGGTTACAGCTGCCGTTTTATTTTTTCCAATTTTGGTTATCTTTTCCATGGCTTTGAGTATGTTCGGTGGGTGGATTTCATTGGTTTTATCTAATTTATCCACAACGGAGGAATATGTTTTAGGATTGAGGGCCTTTTTTGATCCGTTTAATATCAAATATGCACTTACAAAGACGGTTGTTTTTGGATTTTTAATTGTGTCTGTTTCTTCTTATTATGGCTACTACGTTAAAGGTGGATCGTTAGATGTTGGACGAGCTTCCACTCAAGCAGTAGTAAGTAGTAGCGTTACAATCTTGATAGCTAACTTTTTATTAACGCAAATGATATTGTTGTAATGATTGAGGTTATCAATGTCAATAAATCCTTTAGCGGTAATACAGTTTTGAAGGATGTCAGCGCAAAATTTGAAAAAGGAAAAGTAAACCTTATTATTGGTCAATCTGGTCAAGGAAAATCTGTTTTGGCAAAATGTATGGTTGGTCTTCATGAAGTTGATACAGGAGAAATTTTATACGATGGTAGAGATTTCACACATTTAGATCGTCATGAAAGAAGTAAAATTCGACAAGAAATCGGAATGTTGTTTCAAGGTGCGGCACTTTTTGACTCAATGACTGTTGAAGGAAACGTAATGTTTCCATTGATTATGTTCACCAAAATGACAAAAGGTGAAATGCAAAAAAGAGTTGATTTCTGTCTAGAAAGAGTAAATCTAACAGGAAAAAATAAGCTTTTCCCTTCTGAATGTAGTGGCGGAATGCAAAAGCGAATTGGTATTGCAAGAGCGATATCTATGAATCCAAAGTATTTGTTTTGTGATGAACCTAATTCTGGTCTTGACCCTCAGACTTCAATTTTGATAGATGGACTAATCAAAGACATTACTGCTGAATATCAAATGACTACTGTGGTAATAACGCATGATATGAATTCAGTAATTGAAATTGGAGATAATATTATTTTTATTTACAAAGGTCAAAATTGGTGGCAAGGAAATCGAGAAACGATAATTACAACCGACAATCCTGAAATAGGTAACTTTGTTTATGCATCAGAGTTTATGAAAGAAATTAGAGTATCGATGCAAGAAAAAAGACGATAATTTTTTCAGAAGTAATTTGTTTTTCAAAAATATAATTATCTTTGCAACCCGATTTTAAAGATTAAATCTTTTAAATCAACAAGAATCTAAAGTGATTCTTCAAAATTGAAATAATTGCGGATGTGGTGAAATTGGTAGACACGCCAGACTTAGGATCTGGTTCCGAGAGGTGTGCGGGTTCGAGTCCCTCCATCCGCACTATTAGGTCTCGTTTGTTGAAAGCGAGACCTTTTTTATTTAATACAATTTAAAAAACAAGTAACAATGAACATTTTACGCGAAGATGTTGATGCACTAAATGCAGTGTTAAGAGTTCAAATCAGTCCTGAAGACTATCATGCTAATGTTAAAACAGCATTAGAAAAGTACAGAAAAACAGCTAAAATTCCTGGATTTAGACCTGGAAATGTACCTTTCGGATTAATCCAAAAACAATACGGAAAATCTGTTTTAGCAGAAGAAATCAATAAATTGACTAACAACGGATTATACAATTACATCACTGAAAATAAGTTAGATGTTTTGGGGAATCCTATTCCAAAAGAAGATGCGCCTGCAATTGGGGATTTTGATAAACCTGCAGATTTTGAATTTTCTTTCGAAATTGGTCTTGCTCCTAGTTTTGAACTTGGTATTGCCGGTAAGAAATTTGACTACCCTTCTGTAAAAATCGACGATACTTTAATCAACAAACAAATCGAAGACTTACAAAGACGCTATGGCAAATTAACTTCTGTTGAAACAGTTGGAGAAAAAGACATGGTGTTAGGTAAATTTGAAGAAGTTTCTGAAACAGGAGCTATTAAAGAAGGAGGTATTTCTCATTCAACAACCATTTCACTTGAATTTTTAGCTAAAAAAGAAGCTTCTGAATTGTTAAAAGGCAAAAAAGTTGCTGAATCATTTGAATTAGACCCAAGTTTAGTTGCAAAAGATGAAGCAGACAAAGCAGCTCTATTAGGTTTAAAAATTGAAGATTTAGCGAATTTGAACGCTAAATTTCAGTTTACTATTTCCGACATCAAACAAATGGAAATGGCTGAATTAAATGAAGAACTTTTTGCTAAATTGTTTATGGATGGTGAGGTAACTACAATTGAGCAATTAAAAGCTAGAATTGCAGATGATTTAACTAAAATGTTTAGTGAGGATTCAGACAGAATTTTAACTAGAGACGTTTACAATTATCTTTTAGAGGAAACAAAAATGGAATTTCCAACAGCGTTTTTGAAAAGATGGATTAAATCATCAAGTGAAAAACCAGTAACAGACGAAGATATTGAAAATGAATTTGATGCATACTTGAAATCGTTGAAATGGCAATTAATTCAATCGAAAATCTTTACTGAAAACAACCTTAAATTAACAAACGAGGAAGTTATTCAACACACGAAAGGTTTATTAATTGGAAACTATGCACAATACGGAATTCCAGCACCAGATGATGCAGAATTGACTGAAACTGCTCAACGTTTATTGAAAAACAAAGAGCAAGCGAATGGAATTTATGATCGTTTGGCTGAGCAAAAATTAACAAGTTACTTCAAAACAGCGGTTGCTTTAACCAATAAAGAAGTTAGCTATGATGAATTTGTTGAAATTGCTTCAAAATAAAATTAAACCGACATTTTAAATTTAAAGACCTTTCATTTGAGAGGTCTTTTTTGTTAAAAGGTTTTTTTAACAAGCCTTTTTTAAGATAAATAGTATCTTTAGCAACCTTAATTGATTTTATGTTAAACGGTAAAAAAATTGGTGTCGTACTTCCTGCATACAACGCCGCTGCCACTTTAGAAAAAACGTATAATGAAATTCCATTTGACATCATAGACGAAGTGATTTTAGTGGACGATAACAGTAAAGACAACACTTCTGAAGTAGCTAAAGAACTCGGAATCAAACACATTATCAGGCATGAAAAAAACAAAGGTTATGGTGGAAATCAAAAATCTTGTTATGCGAAAGCGCTTGAATTGAACATGGACATTATCATCATGTTGCACCCTGATTATCAATACACACCAAAATTAATCCATGCAATTTCTGGCATCATTGCTTATGAAGTTTATCCAGTTGTCTTAGGTTCAAGAATACTTGGGAATGGCGCTTTAAAAGGTGGTATGCCGCTTTACAAATACATTGCGAATCGGGCGCTAACTTTAACACAAAATATTCTGATGGGTCAAAAACTTTCGGAGTATCATTCTGGTTATCGTGCTTTTTCCAAGGAAATATTTAGCAAAATCAATATTCAAAAAAATTCAGATGACTTTGTTTTTGATAATCAAATGCTAGGTCAAATCTTTTATGCTGGATATGAAATCGGCGAAGTTACCTGTCCAACGAAATATTTTGACGAAGCATCTTCCATCAATTTTAAACGCTCTGTTCAGTACGGACTTGGTGTTTTAGGCGTGTCAGTTAGCTATCGCCTTGCTAAATGGAAAATTTATACCTCTTCTATTTTTAAGAACTGACATAGAAAACCATTTTAGTTTCAATTTGATATTAAAATTATATGGTTGTCTTTAAGTAATACTAAATGAATAAAGCGATTGATAGTAAAAAGGAGCTTTCTAAATTACCTTATGGTGCAATTAAATTCAAAACCATTGACGAATATCATGCACATCAACCTTCTGAACTTCAAGAGAAACTAACAGAAATGAGAAAAATCATCAGTGAAGTTGCTCCTCATTCAATTGAAACTATCAGCTACAATATGCCTGCATTCAAACAAAATAAAATTCTTGTTTATTACGCAGGCTATAAAAATCACATTGGGTTCTACCCTACTTCAAAACCGATTATTGAATTTAAAGATGCATTAAGTTCTTTTAAAACATCAAAAGGAGCAATTCAATTCCAACTAGATAAACCTTTACCAAAAGAGTTAATTCAAGAAATTGTGAAGTTTAGAATGAATGAAAAATTGGCGAAATGATTCTTCATTTTCATAAACAATAATCAACAACAAGCGTTAGTCCTAAAATCTAAGTCAAATGAAAAAAATAGAACAATTAAAAACAGCAATTCAAAACGGAATTTCATATACTGAATATTTACAACTTACAGAAGATCTACTAAGTCAAGGCAAAACAACTGGTCCGAATCAAAGTGCTGATTACGTTCATTATACAAATTTGAATTTTCACAGAATGAAGCGATTGGATAAAACGATTCATCTGAATTCAGAAATAAAGGCTGCGCTGCAAGCTATGAAAACCCCACAAACTTGGTTGGTTATTTCTGAAGCTTGGTGTGGTGATGCAGCTCAGAATGTTCCTATTCTTCAAAAAATGGCCGACTTAAATGAAAACATTGAGTTAAAAATTATTCTTCGAGATGAAAATTTAGAAGTTATGGACTTATATCTTACCAATGGAGGTCGTTCTATTCCGAAATTAATTGCTTTGGAAAATAATACCTTGGATGAACTATTTACTTGGGGACCACGTCCAGCTTCAATTCAGCAGGTAATGAATGAATTAAAAGCTGCCAATATTACTGAAATTAGTACACTAGTTGAAAAAATTCAAATTGCTTACAATAACGACAAAAGCCTTTCAATCCAAGAAGAAATGCTTTCCATTTTAAACTCATTATAAAAATCTTAACATGCAAAATTACAAAAACCACATTCGTTTAAATCCAGCACATCATTTTGTTTTAGTACCTTTAGTTTTGAGCCTATTCATTTGGAGTATCGTCCATTTTTTTCAAGCTGATTCAAATTTATCAGGAAGACTTGCTTGGGTTCTGATTACTTTCTCAATTGTTTTTGCTTCAATGATTTCCCGTGTTTATGCGCTAAAAAACCAAGATCGACTTATCAGATTAGAAATGCGTCAACGTTATTTTGAATTAACTGGAGAATCTTTTTCCAAAAAAGAAAAACAGCTCAATTTAGGTCAAATTCTAGCTTTACGTTTTGCTTCAAATGATGAATTATTGAATCTGATAGAAAAAGCAGTTAATGAAAATCTATCGAAAAAAGAGATTAAACTTGCTATTAAAGATTGGCAAGGAGATTATTTAAGAGTTTAATTATCTTCCGAAAATTAATCCATGCCCAGATAGCGGCTGGTAAAGTTTATTCCATTTCAAACGAACTATAGAAGGACGCATCAAATCAGAAACTGTGATTAATAAATCCCCATTGTCTTGGAATGTCATACCTGTAGGCTTAGAAAACAAATGAGCATCTAAAGTTGTGAAGTTTACAACTTGTCCGAATTGATTGTACACAACTAAACTTCTGTCAGTAGACGACAAAACATAAATTTCATTCGTTTTTGGATGTACAGCAATTGCGGTTGGATTAAAATCAAGGCCTTCGATAGTGTCACCTGCAAAGGTTACCTTATTTCTAGGGAGAGGTAAATTATTATTGAGCGCAAAAGTTTCAACATCGATTGAATTTATCTCAAACAAAGGTTCTTCTTTAAACTGTTTCTTATTTAAATTAAAAGAATACAAAAAACTTGAAAATTGCCCATCTTCCATTTCTTGAGCTTCACTTAGTAGAAATAATCTTTTTGTAGATGGGTGGATACAAATACCAGTTGTATTAAAATTTTCTTTTGTTTCATTTGTTGAAATGAAAGAAGTAGAATCATAAGGTGGCAATAGAAAATGAACCTTACTATCAGAATCAAACAAAATTAATGTAGAATCCATTCTAGAAACATCCACAAATCGATAGTCTGAACCCAAGGATAGTTGACTTGAAATCGAATTACTTAATAAATCAATTAAAACAACATTCCCATTAATAGACTCAATTCCAACTAAATGCGTTGAATCAAGCATGGTTAAATCAGAAAAAGAGGAAACTCCCATCGGAAAAGAACTTACAGTGCTCGGGTGTTCTAAATCAAAATAACCATCTTCCTTCTGAAAGTTTGTAGCTTTTTGAAAATAATAACGTTCTACCCCCACTTCCTCGAGGGACTTTGCAGCAACAAAAGAAAGTGCCGCCAAAACGAAAGAAAAAAAGTATTGTTTTTTCACATTATTTATCGAAACAAATTTAAATAAATTTTTCTAAATCAAAATAATAAGATTAAATTTGATTATGTCTTATTGTACTTATTGTAAAAATTTACCACCCGACAACATTCATAGAATTTACCATGATAAACATTACGGTGTTGAATTAACCAATGATTTTGATCTTTTTGGTCGTTTGATTCTTGAAATTAACCAAGCTGGACTTTCTTGGGAAACTATTTTAAAGAAACAAAATTCTTTTTTTGAAGCTTATGATGGTTTTAATTTTAATAAAATAGCCCAGTACGACGAACAAAAAATAGAGGAGTTACTTGGAAACAATGGTGTTATCCGCAATAAGTTAAAGATAAAAGCTTCAATTTACAATGCACAAATAGTTAGTGAAATTGTTAAAGAAAAAGGTTCGTTCAACGCATGGTTAAAAACCAAGGGTGAATTATCTTTGGAAGAATGGGTTAAACTATTTAAAAAGAACTTTAAATTTGTTGGCAAAGAAATTGTGAACGAGTTTTTAATGAGTATAAATATTTTAAAAGGCGCTCATGATATTGATTGTGAGAAGTTTAAAAATTTAAATTAATCGATTATGAAGAACATTAAATTATTATCCACACTATTCTTAATTAGCATAACACTAAATTTCAATTCTCAAATTAGTATTAATGCAGGTACAGGCATTTTAAAAGGCTTCACAGTTCCTAAACCTTTCTTTGGTTTTCATTGTGGTTTAGAATTACCAAGGGCAAATGATGTTACTTTTTACGGTAAACTTGGATATTATTTCCCTCAAAAAGAAGAAGGAACAGATTTTACATATGTTACTGCAACAAATCCAAATGCAAGTCCACAAATGCTTTCGGTAAACTATGTAACGAAAGCAAACTATGTCACAATTGAAGGAGGAACAAGACGCTATATAATTAATGACTATGACAATGGTTTCTCGCTGTATGGTGGCTCTAACTTTATGTTAGTTTTTAATACGGTTAAACGAGATTACGAAAAACTTGATGTAACTGGGACGTATCAATGGGAACAAAATTACCAAACAGATATAAATGAACAAAATAAAGGTTCTATTCTTAGTGTTGCTGCTGGATTACAAGGAGGACTTAAATATACCGTACCTGCTACAGGTACTTTTTATTTTGACATCAACGGGCAATATGCCCTTTTTGGTAAGGCAAATAAC
This sequence comes from Crocinitomicaceae bacterium, assembly GCA_044350515.1. Lineage (GTDB taxonomy): Bacteria > Bacteroidota > Bacteroidia > Flavobacteriales_D > Crocinitomicaceae > UBA952. Next base: position 23,466 of record JBILHL010000035.1, read on the forward strand.
TTAACTGCATTAAATGCATCTAACACAATTTTATATTCGCAATTATTTTTCACATTTAATGTTGGTTTCAGAAAGGATTTATATTAAAGATGAGTTAAAAAAACCTTAGTTTTTGAGCTCATTCTTACAATGAATTTACAATCAGTTTATAAACTTCTCCTCTGTGATTTACAATCTTTAAATTGTTATCTGGTCTTATTATCTTGAAGTAATTCAGACGCGACGGAGTCTTAATATTCTAAATTCACTCATAAAATCATTTACTAATTAAATCTTTCCTTGGCACTGTCTTAATATCCTAAAATCATTCACTCATAATATCGTTCCTTGACGGATTCTTAATGTCCTAATGTCATTCACTCATAAAATCATTCACTCGCAAAATCATTCCCTCCTAAAATCATTCACTCATAATATCGTTCCTTGGCGGAGTCTTAATGTCCTAATGTCATTCACTCATAAAATCATTCACTCGCAAAATCATTCCCTCCTAAAATCATTCACTCATAATATCCTTCCGCCGCAGAGTCCTAAATCTTAAAATAAAAAACCACCAAATCTACCATTCTAAAAAAGAAAAGTGTATCTTTGTGCCCTCAAATAAGAATGTTACTCTATCAAACGTGTATTTATTATTAACCACTTTCAGATGGATAGAGCGCTGAAATACAAATTTTTAAAAGCCATATGGCAAATTCTTTAAACCCGCAGGGAACTGCAGATTTCGATTGGGAAGCGTTACAACTTGACGGTTACTCAAAAATCCAACGTTCAGAAATGTCTGATCGTTACGAAAAAACATTAACTTCTATCAACGAGAAAGAAGTAATGCAAGGTACGGTTGCAATGATTACTAAAAAAGAAGTAATTATTAACATCGGCTACAAATCAGAAGGTGTTGTTGCATCTAATGAATTCCGTTACAATGCTGACCTAAAAGTTGGTGATGTAGTGGACGTTTATGTTGAATGTCGCGAAGACAAAACAGGACAATTAATCGTTTCTCACAAAACGGCTCGTATGCACTCTGCATGGATTCGTGTGAATGACGTATTACGTACAGGTGAAATCATTACTGGTTATGTGAAATGTCGTACTAAAGGAGGATTAATTGTAGATGTATTCGGTATCGAAGCATTCTTACCTGGTTCTCAAATTGATGTTAAACCAATCCGTGACTATGATGTTTACGTTGGTAAAAACATGGAATTCAAAGTTGTGAAAATCAATGAAGAATTCAGAAACGTTGTTGTATCTCACAAAGCGCTTATCGAAGCTGAGTTAGAAGAACAGAAAAAACAAATCATATCTGGCTTAGAGAAAGGACAAGTGTTAGAAGGTATTGTGAAAAACATTACTTCTTATGGTGTGTTCATCGATTTAGGTGGAGTTGATGGTTTGATTCACATCACAGACCTTTCTTGGGGTCGCGTAACACATCCAGAAGAATTGTTAGAATTGGATCAAAAAATCAATGTTGTTATTCTTGATTTTGATGACGATAAAAAACGTATTGCTCTTGGCTTGAAACAATTACAACCACATCCATGGGATTCTTTAGATGCTAACTTAAATGTTGGTGACAAAGTTTCTGGTAAAGTTGTAGTTATGGCTGATTACGGTGCATTCATCGAAATCGCTGCTGGTGTTGAAGGTTTAATCCATGTTTCAGAAATGAGTTGGTCACAACATTTACGCTCTGCACAAGATTTCATGGCAATCGGAGATACAGTTGAAGCCGTTATCTTAACATTAGATCGCGAAGAAAGAAAAATGTCTTTAGGTATCAAACAATTGATGCCAGATCCATGGAATGATATCGAAGTTAAATACTCTGTTGGTTCACGTCACAATGCGAAAGTTCGTAATTTCACAAACTTTGGTGTATTCGTTGAATTAGAAGAAGGAGTTGACGGATTAATCCACATCTCTGACCTTTCTTGGCAGAAAAAAATCAAACATCCATCAGAATTCTGTAAAGTTGGTGAAGGATTAGAAGTTGTTGTTTTGGAAATCGATCGCGATAACAGAAGAATTTCTTTAGGTCACAAACAATTAGAAGAAAATCCTTGGGATGTATTTGAATCTACATTTGCTGAAGGTTCAGTTCATAGCGGTACTATTATCGACATGAAAGACAAATCAGGAATCGTTTCTCTTCCTTACGGTGTTGAAGGTATTTGTCCTGCAAAACACTTGAAAAAAGAAGACGGTAGCCAAGCGAAAGTGGAGGAGATTCTTGACTTTAAAGTGATTGAATTCAATAAAGAAGCTAAGAAAATTGTTGTTTCTCACACAAGAACGTTTGAAGAAGGAGAAGACAAACCATCTACACCAAAAGCAGGTAAAAAACCAGCTTCAACTGGAGGAGGTTCTTCAACTGATCAAGCAGTGAAAGCGTTGAACAACAGTTCAGAAAAATCAACTCTTGGAGATTTCGACGCATTGTCTGCTTTGAAAGAAAAAATGGAAAAAGGAGAATAATCTCCCCAACTATATTTTAAGAAAGAGGTCTTCGGACCTCTTTTTTTTTGCATACGTGTAAAAGGTGTTAATAACTCAAAAAGTTAAACCAACTATCCGCAATTGAAAAAAAATATATTGATTAAATTTGTGCGCAATTATGACAAACACTGAATTAAAAGGAAAAGTCAAAGATATTTTCGCTGCTTATTTGGAGCAAAATGGCCACCGAAAAACACCGGAACGCTATGCAATACTCGCAGAAATTTATGATTACGAAGGTCATTTTGACATAGAAGCATTATATGTTAAAATGAAAAGCCATAATTATCGCGTTTCAAGAGCAACACTTTATAACACTATTGAATTACTTATAGCTTGTAATCTAGTTAGAAAACATCAATTTGGAAAAAACATTGCCCAATTCGAAAAATCTCATAGTTCCAAACAACATGACCACGTAATTTTAACTGATACAGGAGAAGTAATTGAATTTTGTGACCCACGTATTCAACAAATAAAAGCAACGATTGAAGAACTTTTTAATGTAGAAATCAATCATCATACTTTGTATTTTTACGGTACCAAAAAATCCCCGAAGAATTAATGAGTTTAAACATTGAATTACATAAAGTTGATGGAATTTCTATTTTTGAGTTAAAAGGTAGAGTCTTAAGCGACAGCGATTTAGTGGAACCAAATAACCTACTTAACGCACTAAAAGATTGGAACTTAGTTTTTGATTTAACACAACTTACACACACCAACTCAAGCGGTATTGCTTTCATGGTTAAATCCATGACAAGAGCAAGAATTAACAATGGAGATGTAGTGTTACTTAACCCAAATAATGGATTAGCTAAATTATTCGAAATAACTAAAATGCACGAAGTATTCACGATTTGTGAAACAATCGAAGATGCAAAAAATCACTTTAAGCACTAAAAATGAAAGTAGATGTTCTGTTAGGTCTTCAATGGGGAGATGAAGGAAAAGGAAAAATTGTAGATGTTCTAACACCTAAATACGATATTATCGCTCGTTTTCAAGGTGGTCCAAATGCTGGTCATACGCTTGAATTTGAAGGGCATAAACACGTTCTTCACACGATTCCGTCAGGTATTTTTCACAAAAATGTAGTAAATCTTGTTGGAAATGGGGTTGTAATTGATCCAGTAATTTTCAAAGGAGAATTAGATAAATTAGCGCCTTTTAATATCGATTTCGCCAACCGCTTGTTTATTTCGAAAAAGGCACATTTAATTTTACCAACGCACCGATTACTTGATGCTGCCTCTGAAACAGCAAAAGGTAAAAATAAAATTGGCTCTACGCTTAAAGGAATTGGTCCAACTTACATGGACAAAACAGGAAGAAACGGTTTGCGCGTAGGTGATATTTTCTCTCCGAATTTCAAAGAAAAATATACTGCGCTTGTTGAAAAACATGTCGGTATGCTAAAACATTATGAAGGTTTTGAATACGACCTTTCAACGTTAGAAGGCCCATGGTTAGCTGCTATTGAAGAATTAAAAAAATTACCAGCTGTTGATAGTGAACATTTCCTTGGGAAAGCATTAGTTGATGGTAAAAGAATACTAGCTGAAGGTGCTCAAGGAACGATGTTGGATATAGACTTCGGAACTTATCCGTTTGTAACTTCATCTAACACAGTTACCGCTGGAACATGCACTGGACTTGGGATTGCGCCAACTAAAATTGGAAATGTAATTGGAATTTTCAAAGCTTATTGTACACGCGTTGGAAGTGGCCCCTTCCCTACTGAATTATTAGACGAAGTTGGAGAAGAAATTAGAAGAGAAGGAAGAGAATTTGGTGCAACAACTGGTCGCCCGCGTCGTTGTGGATGGATTGATTTAGTGCAAATGCGTTATGCAATCATGATCAATGGTGTAACTGAATTGTCCATGATGAAAGCAGACATTTTGAGTATTTTCGATACGATTAAAGTATGTACGCATTATTTAGTAAATGGTGAAAAAATGACCGATTTTCCATTTGATGTTAACGATTTAGACATCACGCCTGTTTACGAAGAATTACCAGGTTGGAATTGCGATTTAACTGAACTAGATTCCTACGAAGCAGCACCTCAAGCATTAAAAGATTATGTAACTTACTTGGAAAAACAATTAAACGTTCCAATCAACGTTGTATCTGTAGGTCCTGACCGTAATCAAACACTAGCAAATCCTGCGTGATAAAAAACTCACATATATTAAAATTTGCGCTTTTCATAGGCGCATTTTTTTTACATGCCCATTTATTTGCACAAAACAATATTTTGGAATTATTACCAGGTTCTGAAAAAGTAATTTACGATGAAAGAACTGGAGTTCATCGGTTATTAGGAAATGTAAATTTCACCTATCAAGGAAATACAATGTATTGTGATTCTGCACATTACCAAGAAAAACAAAAACTAGTTAAAGCGTTTGGTAACGTTCAAATTCGTAAAAACGATGTAAATCTATTCTGCGATTCCTTGAGTTATAATGGTTCCACGAAATATGCTAAATTGTGGGGACATGTAAAAGTTAGAGATAGAGAATATAAAATCACAACCGATTCCATGGATTATGACGCTAAACAAGGAAAAGGAATCTATCGCAATAAAGGAAAAATTGAATCAATCGTTTCCAACGAACGAATTACTAGTAAAGTCGGTTACTTCTATCCTCAAAAACAAAATTTCTTTTTTAGTGGAAACGTGAACTACCGAAAGGACGATTTAACAATGACAACTGATACGCTTCAATTCGCCTACGAAAAACAAACCGCTTACTTTTTTGGACCAACTAAAATCATTAACGACAATGTCACTATACTTTGTAATAAAGGCTGGTACAACGTTCAAAAAGAGGAAGGTACACTTTATAAAAAGGCAGAAATTATTCAGAAAAACACAATAATGAAAGGTGACACTTTGTACTATTATGGAAAAATTCAAGAATACGAAGGTCGAGGAAATGTGTTTTACAAAGATTTCGAGCAAAATATGATTTTTGTTGGAGACAAAGCCTATTCCAGCGAGGTAAAAAAAACGACATACCTAACAGGGCATGCTTTGGCTTTAAAAGTGAAAGATAAGGACACGATTTACATTCATGCAGATAGTTTGATTTTGAAAAAAGACAGTTTGAATGCAACGGATAAAATAAATGGTTACGACCACGTGCGCATCTTTCAAAAAAGCATTCAAGCCGCTTGCGACAGCGCTGTTTACGACCCGAAAAATGATAAACTTTTCTTACGTTCTCAACCAATGGTTTGGGCTCAAAATGCTGAATTAAAAGGAACTTTAATGGAGATTACACTTAAAGATTCGTTGGTGGAAAGAATTGATATTACTGGTAATACATCTGCATTGATGGAGTTAGATTCTGGGAAATACTATAATCAAATAGCAGGTAGAGAAATGATTGCATTTTTTAAAAATAATGAATTGACACGGTCGGACGTTAAAGGAAACGCTTGGACGATTTTCTACCCTGTGGATGAAGAAAAAACAGATTCATTGGTTACTAAAAAACGAATGGGAATGAATCGTTTGTTTGCCTCCGACTTAAGAATTTACTTGGATAGTGGCGAAGTGAGTGGAATAACCTATTTCGATAAACCAGATGGGATTTTTTATCCAATGGATCAAATTCGGACGGATGAAAAATTTATTAAAGGTTTTCAATGGAATCCTTTGTTACGTCCTCGAGATCCTATAGAGATGATGAAGCGATAAATTGATTGCTCGCTAAATCTAAAAAATGAATTCTTAACCGAACGAAGAATTTGAAGAATAAAGTTTAAATTAGTCCTTTAAAACTCAACAAGTGGAAAATCTAAATGAAAAGCAATTAGCTACACTACTTTCTGATCAAAAAAACTTTTTTGCAAGCCATGCAACTAAGAATGTTGGTTTCAGAATTTCGCAATTGAAAAAGTTAAAATCAACGATTGAAAAATACGAAGCTGAAATTACTAAAGCGCTTCATTCTGATTTAAGAAAATCGGAGCAAGAAGCTTATTTAACAGAGATAAGCATTGTAAATCAAGAGATTGATTTTCATCTTTCTAATATTCGTGAATGGTCACAATTAAAAAAAGTACATACTCCAATTCATTTACTGCCTTCAAAAAGTAGAATTCAATATGAACCATTAGGAATAGCATTAATTATTGCTCCTTGGAATTATCCATTTCAATTGTTGTTTAATCCACTAATAGGAGCGATTACTGCGGGTTGTACTGCTATATTAAAACCTTCACCTTACACTCCAGAAATTGCTAAAGTGATGGATAAAATGATTAAAGAAACTTTTGATCAAAAATATGTAGCAATTGTTCATGGAGGTAAAGAGGAAAATGAATTGTTGCTTAAAAATCGTTTCGATATTATCTTTTTTACAGGAAGCCCATCACTTGGAAAGGTTGTAATGCGTGCTGCTGCTGAGTATTTAACGCCAGTAATTCTAGAATTGGGAGGTAAAAGTCCATGCATTGTTGATGAATCTGCTAATTTAGCGATTGCAGCAAAGAGAATTGCTTGGTCTAAAACTATAAATGCCGGTCAAACTTGTATTGCGCCCGATTATTTATTAGTTCACGAAAACGTTAAAGAAGAATTATTGAATAAAATCGAAACGGAATATGTGAAAATGTTTGGCCAAGATAGTCAAAAAAGTGAATTTTATCCACGAATAGTAAATCAAAAAGCTATCGACCGTTTGAAGAAATTAATGCAAAATGGAACTATTCGATTCGGTGGTAAAATTGATGAAAGTGATCGATTTATCGCTCCCACTATAATTGACGATGTGACGCCTGATTTTCCAATAATGCAAGAAGAAATTTTTGGTCCAATTTTGCCCGTACTAACTTTTAAAACCATTGAAGAGAGTATTGATTTTGTCAATAAAAATGAAAAACCTCTCGCTTTGTATATTTACTCCAATTCTAAAATTGCATCTGAAGTCTTGTTAAAAACTAGTTCTGGCGGTGCCTGCATTAATGATGGATTGATGCATATCGCCAATCATCATTTACCTTTTGGAGGCGTTGGTAATAGTGGAATGGGTGGATATCACGGACACAAAAGCTTCCTAGCATTTAGCAATGAAAAAGCGTTTGTATCTTCTTCAACTTTAATTGATTTACCATTCAAATATGTTCCTTACAAATTTTTTAATTTGATAAAGAAAATTATTTAAAACCCTTTTACAATAATTATGAGTCGCCCTGAAAAAATAGATTTATTCGACTTAACCGATGCAGTTTTAGAACAGTTAAATGTGAGTGGAAAATTCAAATTGACCCATTATGATTTCAACCTTAAATTTAGTCGTGACTTGAGTTATCCTTCCGATAAGCTTAATATTCATTTAATTTTATTTGGTCAAGAAACAGCAGTTACTTATTACTCAACAAATTACAACACGATACCTAAAATTGTCAATTTGCTTTTTGTCCACCTGCTCGATGATGGAGGGTTTGAGTCTATTGAACATGCTATTTGCTCCACCAAAAGGAATCATTTAGAAAAATTACTTTCTAAAACAATTGAGGAAATAAACGCACTTTTAAATGCTAATGAACTTTTTAACTGTTCCATTTTTATTGATGAACAATTTCCTTATGGAAAAGTAGACGAAAAAGGCTTGCCTATTCATGAGCTGAATATTTATTCTGAAGCCAACAATCTAGACCTTAAAATCGATTTAAATAATCAGTATTTTGGGGTAACTGAAAAGCAACACGTACTAGAAATCGTGAACTCCAGAATTAATAGTCTTTGATAGAAAATAATTGAATCGAATTAGTTTCGATTTACAATTTCTTCAATTCCACTTGAATAAAGTTTGCTAATTCACCGAGATAATCTTCAGAAAAGTCGAATTTAACATTAGCTGTTGCATAGATCTCAGGAATGGTCTTCGTATATCCTAGCCTCAATGCTGCTTTGTAGTCATTTACAGCTTTGTCGAAATTATCA
>JBILHL010000064.1:0-9862 GCA_044350515.1 Crocinitomicaceae bacterium
TTTTGTCTCAAGTGGCTCAACGCTTCAAAGCACTGGCACCATCAACGTTGCCAACGCAATTGCAGGCTTGACAGGTTCCGTAACCGTTACCTTGAAACTTTTTGGTGGCTCAAACGGCAACAATGCAACGTTCCGTCTCGATGATTTCACGCTGAATGGTTACACGCAGGAGGTGCAGGTTTATGCGGAGGGTTATCGTCGAGGATTTAATGGAATGGAAGGCGATTCTGAATATAAAGGACAAGGAAACAGCTACACTACCGAATTTAGGCAATATGATGCACGAGTTGGGCGATGGCTTTCACTTGACCCTTTGATGGCGGAGTTACCGTGGCAAAGTCCTTATTGTGCTATGGATAATAACCCTATTAGTTTAGTTGATCCTCTTGGGTCTGAAAGTGAAGAAAAAGGTGGTGGCGACGAACCAAAACAAACAATTGGAACTGAAAAAAATCCTGTTGAAGTAAAAGAAGTTACAATTTGTGGTAACTGTGGAGTAAAAAGTGCTGTAGACAAAATTGAATCTGGATTAGAAGCACCTAAAGTAGCAGCTCCGAAAATAGGGAATAAAGCACTTGAAAATGTAGATTTATCATTTTTTGGAGATGGTTTCACGACAAATGAACCACAAGCAAGACCATTTGACGAAAGTACAAGAACTTCTTATCAAAAGAGTTTATATAAATTTTCGACAACAGCTGGTAAAGTAATTACCTACGGTAGTTTGGCGGCAACAAGTGCGGCTGTTTTAATATATGCAGCCCCAGTAATGCCTGAAGTTTTTGGATTAAGTACTAAGTTTTGGTGGGCAAAAGGAGGAATAAGTTTAATTTCTCAAGCTTCTACAAATAACGGTAACATTAACCTTATTGGAGTTGCAACAGATGCTACACTCGGATATGGGTCAAGTAGCATTCTAAGCTCTGGATTAAATCTTAATGTAAATATAACAAATGGCGAAAGTAGTTTTGATTATTTGGGTAATGGGATTTCAACAGATCAATTTGCTTTTCAGTCATCAATGGGGATGTTGTTTGGAGCAAAAGCAGACCTTACAACAAATGGATGGCATAAAAATATTGGCAGAGGAAGACCAAAAAACAGTACTTTATTAATGAAAACAGTTTACAATTCTACAGTTTATTCATTCCCTACAAACGCAATAAATAGAGCATATGAGGAATAAGGTAATTAATTATGCAGGATCTTTAATTTTTACTGGATTTATTATTTACTTAATATCAATAGCTTTCAATAGAAATAAAAGTGAGAAAGAAATAAATAAAAATGGAATTTATCTTTTAGCAATAATTACTGAAAATGTTGTTTCTAAAAGTAGTATTAGGGAATTCAAGTATTACTTTGTTTATCAAAAACATAGAATTGGAATTGATAATGTTAATATTTACTATTATAACAAGCACAAAATTGGAGATACAATAATAGTGAAAATATTACCTTCAAATCCAGAAGAATCTATAATTATTGAAGATGAAAAATATAAATCAAGTTTTGGAAAACAACCAAAGTTTGGATGGAAAGAACTACCAAATTGCAAATGATATAGTTATAGTTTTTGAGTTCAAAGATTTTAATTCACTTTTAAGCAAAACCAATCTTCAACAATCTCAAAGAAAGCTCCACAGGTTCGGGGCTTTCTTTGAGGTTTAAAGGGGTTGGTTTTGTTCGTTAAAGTGTCGGATTAGATGGTACATTTCAAGAATTAATTACGCTATTAGGTTTTATCCACATCCATTATTAGGTTATGTTTTTAGAGAGTTCAGTTAAATGTATGAAATGTATGTTAAATTGAATAGTTGTAAGATCTCCGTTGTTTAGGTCGATTTTTAACTTTAGGAAACTATAAACAGTAAAAAGGTTGAAAATCAATGTAAAATCATATTCAATTTTTAGGTTTAATAAAACAATAAATATTCTCAAAATGTAACCTCAGATCTTGAAATTTAGTAATTCCCATTGTAATTCTAAAACAACATCGATGGCAAAGAAAATTAATATTACCAAAAAGGATAAAACCCTCAATAAGGAACAGTTTTTTCAACTTTTGGAGGATTTTATAAACGATTCAAAAACTGGCAGAAGAACCAAAAAAAATGGACAACGTATTCAACCTGCTTCCATCTTACATTATCATTATTTGAAATTGCAATTGAAAGATTTTTGCGAAAATGTAAATTTTGATTTGAAACTATACATTGATGACAATCTGTCTTACAATCAAAAACCTGTTGCAAAAAGGTACTACAAAAAATTCTATCTACAATTTACAAATTTCCTCTTTATCAAAAAGAAATATTTCGATAATTACGTAGGTTTGTTAATTAATTCTTTAAAGGCTTTTTTCAACTATTTGATACTGGAAAGACATATTTCTGTTGGCAACTATCACAAATCTTTTTACCCACCAAAAGAGGAAATTCCAATAATTGCTTTGTCGGTAGAACAACTTAATTTTATCATATATGACGAGCAATTCAATCAACAATTGACTGAAAAAAACTTAGTTCAAATAAGAGATGTATTTGTTTTTGGTTGCGCTGTTGCTTTGCGAATTTCGGATCTTCTAAGCTTGAATTTTAAAAATTTAGTCATTATGCAAGGGGTTCACTACTTGAAAGTTAAATCTCAAAAAACCAGTACTTACACCAGCATGAAACTCCCTGATTTTGCTGTTGATATTATTAATAAATATCAAAAAAAAGACAGTCGCTTGTTGCCAAATATAACTGCACAATGGTTCAATAGACAACTAAAAATTATGGCTACATTAATTCCTGATAACTTTGAAATGGTGAAAATTCGAGAACGAAGAGGAAAACAAATTGTCATTTATCAAAATGTAAAAAATAAAACGCATTTCAAATTATCAGACCACATAACCTCTCATACGATGCGAAAAACAGCCATCACAACGATGTTAAACCTAGGGATGCCTGAACATATTGTCCGTAAGATTTCAGGACACGCTGCCAATAGCCGTGAGTTTTATCGCTACGTACAAATGGCGCAAAATGTGATTGACAAAGAATCGGATAAAGTATTTGAAAAAGTGAAATCTTATAAAAAATAAGGTCAAGATTATTTATTATTTCATTATTTTAAATCAAAAAAATATCGTAAAAACTTCATTTTTAAATAGTTATTTCATACATAGAAGGTCCTATTTAAAGGTTTTTGTAGGGTAGCAGTGTAATAACTTAATCCGATTCATTATCGAACAAAGACAACCACTTTAAAACAAAATAGAAAGCCCCGAACCTGCGGAGCTTTCTTTGAAAATATTTAAGATTGGTTTATGTTAAGACTATCTCATTTTTAATAGACCTTTGATGTATCAAAGATTTATTTTAAGTTTTTAGAGGGAGTTGGAAGACTACTTTTTTCCCAATATTTACTTGAAATAATGTAATCCGTTTGTTTAGGATATTTAGAAAAATCATCATCGTTATATATACCAATTAATCTATCGTAATACATAGCATCTACAAATGAAATTTTGGTGACAAATTTTAACCAATTTAAAATTTTTTTCTCTTTTAGAGAAAATTTTTGATTTGATTTAATACAATATGTTTTTTTTGAATTTGGAGAATAAATAGCGTACATTAAACAATCATTTTGTCTGTAATTTTCAAATTCCTGTTCATTAAAAACATCTAAACCTTCAAAATCTGGAATTGAATTTAACCTGTATTCAAAAATGTACTGAATAACATTTCTCAATTCAATTGAACTTTTTGAAAGATTCATATGTCGTCGTTTTTCATATTCATCATTGAAAGTGTTTATGTCAAATTTATAATAACATATATTGGTTATTTTTTTTGTTTTGTTTATTCTATCTTTTTTTATTGGTATTTCTATCACTGATTCCTCAAAAAATGAATAACTTTCTCTAATGATATAAATGTGATCATTTTTAAAAGCAATATAGTTGAAAGGTGTATTTCTTTCATACCCATAACTATCGTAAAAATGAATATTTGGATAAAGTTTATTATCATTATTTTCGCATGACTCCAAAGCCAAAAACAAAATTGACATTAAATAATATATACTGTAAATTTTATTGAGCATTTTTAAAATCACTTTTAGTTATTTGAACTTTTTTTGAACTTTGAACATAACTTGTTCCTTGTTTGTCAGCTTGATATACGGTAAAAGTGTTTCCAGAAACTATTACACTTTTTCTACCAGAAATATTTGAAACTCTGCCTTTATCTGTAGATGAAGGCGAAGAACTCATGTATGGATTATCAGAAACATGTGTGTGAAAATCTTGATCTATACCAGGTTTTCTAGTTGGAAATTCTACGTTGTCTGTAGAATAATCTGTACGCCATGTACTTTCATCTACAACAAATGAGCCGCCCTTATCTAATGAGTTTTTCCTATCAATATCCATTTGGGCAGCAAATTCAACTTCATGCCCATTTCTTTTTTCATCTTTATGATCTTCATAAAAATCAAAAAAGTCATTTACATCATAACTTGTTCCCATGGCTTCTAAACCTGCAATATGTTGTTCTCGTTGATTAGAAGATAGTTTGTTTTTATTCTTATAAGCTTCACTTCTTTTTCTTTTATATTCTTTATCAAATGTTTGAACGTCTTTGTCTGAAATAACGACTAATAAATTTTTCCCTTTATATCTTTGATTATCATGAGAATAACCAAGGTAATCACCTGATTCTGAATAAAACAATACACTATCACCACCTATATCTTTTGATAAAATGGGAGAGTTTAACGCATAGGTATAGGGTGAAATAGATGGGTATTTTGAAGCCAAGGCATCCACACTCAACCATCTCCCAACCCTAGCGTCATACATTCTTGCCCCAAAATCATAACTATTCCCAGCACCTTTCACTACATCATCTTTCTCCATGCCATTGAAGCCTCGTCGATAACTCTCCGCATAAATCTGCACCTCCTGCGTGTAGCCATTCAGCGTGAAATCATCGAGACGGAATGTCGCATTGTTGCCGTTTGAGCCACCAAAAAGTTTCAGGGTAACGGTTACAGAACCTGTCAAACCTGCAATAGCGTTCGCAACGTTGATGGTGCCAGTGCTTTGAAGCGTTGAGCCACTTGAGACAAAAATACTTCCAGAACCAACCAACACACCATTCACCAAAAGTTGGTAATTCGTGTAGCCTGTTGTGCTGGAGCGGTGGTAAAAACTGTAGCTTTTAACATCCAACATAAAACCGCTGTTTACTGTCAAATTCAAATAGAGTCTGGTCGTGTCAGGTGTTGCAGAGTTGGTGGCAATTGCCTTTCCAGTGAAGCCTGCGAAATTTGTCCACAAACTTTGCGAATTTGTCAAACTCACGCTCGTCAACTTCGTATTAAGTTGGTTTGGAGCAGTGGTGTAAGGGTGCGTGCTTGGGTTGTCGTCAAATTTGTGTTGGTAAACAACGGTCACACTCGGCGGAGAAGGCGCTGGAGGAACGTAAGAAAGAGTCCTTCCATCGAGCTGTATCCCAAACGGGCTATAGTCTGCAGTGTTTCTTATAGGGGCGCGGAAGCTTGAAACTAAAAAATATGTGTGACTTTTAAGGCTCAAAAAAGTGAGTTTTTTGGGGTTAAAAAAGTTCGTTTTTTTAGATACATCGAAGGTCTTGTTTTAAGTTTTTCGTGGGAGTAGCAATTTTAGTCAAAAAAGGGTTCTTATAATTAGTATGTATCAAATGTCGATATAGAAATAATTTTTTCCTTTTTCAAAATCTTAACTCTATAAAAAAGTGCCTTCCTAAACTTTATTCTATAAATTGTAATACAGTTAAGATTACAGTCACTTGAAAATGAATCCAAAGTTTCTTTTCTATTAAAGAAAATATCAAAAAAAATTGAATCACTGCTATTCGAATATTTAGTCTCTTTCTCCAAATAATAACTACCATTATCAAATTTTATCAAATTCACAATTTTATTTGAATCAATTTGATAATATCGATTAAATTCTTTGTAATTATTCAAAAAGCAAATTATATCAATTTTCTTTAAATGTGTTAACCTTAAGATTTCATGATACTCATAATTTCTTGAATATTGTGCAAACATGAAACTAGAAAATAAAAACATGTATCCTTGAAAAAGAAAATATATTATTGGTTTTTTCATCGCAAAATTCATTTCTATCATTTAAAAAGTTCAAAAAGTTCGGTTGGAAAGTAAATTGTTTTTGCTTCAGCTTTATCTCTATTATAGTCGAATGGTCTTGTGTATTTTATTGAGCCATGTACAGCGTTGTTTTCAAAAGTTTTGAAAACTATTGTTTCTGTTACAGAGTAAAAAGGGCTTTGACTTCCATTTACCAAGGTTTGTAAGAAAGGTTTGGTTATTTCCTCTCCCTTAATGTTTATATAAGAAATGTCTGCGTAATGAGATCTTAAGAGCAAAGAATTTTCTGCCCTAATTTTATTTTCTATATGAACAGCATATTTTTCTGCATTACGTATTGGTTTAGATTGTGTATTGTCCCAAACACTCATATCGATAGTTCCATTATTGAAGTCTTCGGCATGTGCCAACTCATGAGCTAAACTAACAAAAGCTGGACTGGTGGATAATCCATAAACATTGAAAGTGCTTATTTTTTTATTTAGGTCGATAAGAATACAATTTGTTTTATCATCAAATTCAAATTTATCTTTTACTGATTTAATATTAACGTTTTTAGTTGTAAATGAATTAATTAATCTAGTACCTTCTGATCTACCATTTTTTATTTTATTCAGTTCCGTCAATGTTTTACTTACAAAAGCATCACCACCTTTGTATTCTTTTCCTTTGTCATCGAATGCTTTTCCATCAATAAAATTATAATTAGTTGAATTTTTATCTGTGCCTTGTATTTTAATTGTATCGCCATAAGGATCAACAAGCAAAATTGGATTATTCCCCAAACTGACATAAGGACTCTCCCAAGCACCCATTTTTGGATCAATTGAAAACCATCTCCCAACCCTTGGGTCTAACTGTCTAAAGAAAGTCGTATAAGAATTTCCTCCTCCTTTAGATTCATCATCTTTTTCCGAACCTTGGTATCCATAGCGATAACTCTCCGCATAAACCTGCACCTCCTGCGTGTATCCATTCAGCGTGAAATCATCCAATCTGAAAGTAGCATTGTTGCCGTTTGAGCCACCAAAAAGTTTGAGGGTAACGGTTACAGAACCTGTCAAACCTGCAATTGCGTTCGCAACGTTGATGGTACCTGTGCTTTGAAGGGTTGAGCCACTTGAGACAAAAATACTTCCAGAACCAACTAAGATTCCATTCACCAAAAGTTGGTAATTCGTGTAGCCTGTTGTGCTGGAGCGGTGGTAAAAACTGTAGCTTTTAACATCCAACATAAAACCACTGTTCACCGTCAAATTCAAATAAAGTCTAGTGGTGTCAGGCGTTGCAGAGTTGGTTGCAATTGCCTTTCCTGTGAACCCTGCGAAATTTGTCCATGAACTTTGCGAGTTTGTCCAGCTTACGTTCGTCAATTTCGTATTAAGTTGGTTTGGAGCAGTGGTATAAGGGTGCGTGCTCGGGTTGTCGTCAAATTTGTGTTGGTAGACCACCGTCACACTCGGCGGTGCTGGTGCAGGAGGAACGTAAGAAAGAGTCCTTCCATCGAGCTGTACCCCAAACGGGCTATAGTCTGCAGTGTTTCTTATAGGGGCGCGGCGGCTTGAAACTAAAAAATATGTGTGACTTTTAAGGCTCAAAAAAGTTCGTTTTTTTAGATACATCGAAGGACTTGTTTTAAGTTTTTCGTGGGAGTAGTACTTGTAATTTATAGTTGAATTATGAAGAATTTGTATTTAGATTACGTAAACTACTTAATATATTCAATTTCAACTTTAATTTTCCTAATAATATCAAAATTATCCAAAGGTTCTATTATTTTGCAATAATCAATTCTTTTATAAGTTGTTGGTGATTCCTTGATAATAATTTTTAATTTGTTAGTGTTTACCCAAACAATATCTTCTATTTTATTAAATAATTTTTGATCGGTAATATATAAGTTTCCGTATAATGGTATTTCATCATTTTTATTTGATATTGAAATATGCATTATAGAATCCCTTAACTCATCACGTTTATCATATTTGTATAGGGTTACTTTGTATTTTTCATCTGGACTTGTTTTGTTTATTAATATTTTTTTTAAAAAGTCTTTTTCAATTTTGTTAAAATTATGCTTTATGAAAACTATACCGTTTACAATATTTTGACTTAAACAATCATGATTTGATTTTAGTAAATTTGAAAACCAATCTACGGTAACTTCAATAGTATCATTGCTAATCCAATGTGGATTTTGGAAACAAGTTGGAATTGTATATAATCTTAAATTTTTGATTGTTTGATTTCTTTTTAGAATTGCAAATTCATTACAACATTCTCCAAATGAACCTTGATCAAAAGAATATAAAATTAAACTATGGCTACTATCAGTATCAAACTCAAAATTTCGAATTTCAACACTACCGTAGTCAACAGTTACTTCTTTTTGTGAAACAGCTTCCGAACATGAACATAATTCAATTGTTAGAAGAAAAAATAATATTTTATTCATACCTATTTTTCTTTATATCCTTTCTTATATGCTCTCTTTTCCCAAGGTTCGTCTTTAGCTTTTCCTTTGTAATCATCCCCACCTTTTTCTAATTCCGAGAGACTAAAACCTGCCGTTTTTCCTGCGAGACCCCACAAATAGTTCCCCATTTCATTTCTATTATATAGAACCCCATTTTTGTTATATAATGTACTAGATTTTAACTGTTGTTTAAAATCAAATTCTCCATTTTCTTGCGATGCTTCTTTAAAGGCACAAATAATGTTCTGAACACAATCCCCTTGTTTATATCTTAAGTAATGAACGCCAAGGTTTAGGCTATAAGAAGGCGGTAAATTATTTACGTCTGCCCATGACGCAACAGACTTTTTAACATCATTTGTAGAAATAGGACAATCAGATATCGAGCTGTATCCTTTGCAATTATCTCCACCACTAATTGTCATAGGAGAATTCATTTGAACTTTATTAAAATAACTCACGCTTGCTACGACTTCAATTTGCTTTTCTTTAGTTTCTCTGCTAATAGATTCAGAAACATGCCAATTTATTTGATATAAACTTCCTTCTGCTTCTCCTTTGACTTCTGCTTCCAAGTTTCTTTTCAACTCTTCGATTGCTTTTTCACTAGAAATACTTGATGGAGAATTTGGTCTTATTGAAAATGATGCTTTATATTCAGATGGAGATCTATAGCTTGGAACAGCTAAAAAATAAGTATTATATTTTTTCCCATCCTTTATTATTTCATCAGCTTTTGGTATTTTCCAATCTTTATTGCCATCATTCCATGTGAAAAATTGCCCATTGTTAATATAATATTGATATGTATTCCAAAAAATATGTTCATCGTTTCCATCACCATCAATATAAATGATTGGATTTAATCTTGCATATTGATAACTAGATAAGTCGAGTTTAACTATGTTATCTACACTCATCCATCGCCCAACCCTAGCATCATACATTCTAGCACCATAATCGTAAGAGTTCCCAGCACCTTTCACTTCATCATCTTTCTCCATACCGTTAAAACCTCGACGATAACTCTCCGCATAAACCTGCACATCCTGCGTGTATCCATTCAAAGTGAAATCATCAAAACGGAATGTCCCATTGTTGCCGTTTGCGCCACCAAAAAGTTTGAGGGTAACGGTTACAGAACCTGTCAAACCTGCAATTGCGTTCGCAACGTTGATGGTACCTGTGCTTTGGAGCGTTGTGCCGCTTGAGACAAAAATACTTCCAGAACCCACC
>JBILHL010000090.1:0-2526 GCA_044350515.1 Crocinitomicaceae bacterium
TCCAACCACCTACAAAGACTACCTTCACATTCATCTCTTTACAAAGTTTAGAAACCTTTTTGGTTGATGGCCCACACCCGAAAACTCAGCTATTTAACAGAGAGTATGATAACAAATTGCCTCACAATCTGCGGAATGAAATTTTATATATTATATTATCGTACTGATTCAATGGGTTTCGTTTACTATCTATACATTCATTGCAAATGAAATGCTCTACAGAATCCAAATAGAATAGATTAATGTCTGATTTATATTTGGCATAGGGCAATACAATAGACCAATAACGTATAAAAGAATCATTATTTGCAAAATGTCCCGGACAATTTTTACTGCAAATTTTATCCATTAATGATTTTCGTACGGAATACTGCAAATTTAAGTTTGAAATATTTGATGTACCCTTTGTGAAATCCAATTTCCAAGATATGTCAAGTGTATCAATGTATCTTATCTTGTATTTCGGTTCAATGGTTATTTCTAGTTTACTAAATTTATTATTTGCATTTGTATAAAAACTGAGTTTATTGTTGTTGTCTACTATTTTTACAGTATCTATTTCATTCCCTCCATCTAGCTGCACTAACCAAGTGCCAGATAAGCCATTTAGACAATTTATTTCGGATGATTTAACTAAGCTTGTTTTATATTCGGGTTTTCCGCCCGTTGCAATTATCGAATAGTCAATTACTTTGCACTCTGTGGGCTTTATAGAGAGCTCCTCATTAATGTTAGGTAATTCATCATTACTAAAAATGATTGTAATAAAATACTTATTTGATCCACTGATATTTGTTTCAACTCGCTCAGTAGCTTTTTCATTTTGTTTTACTCCGTTAATAATTAAATAAAATCTATGGCCATCATTACTGAATATATTTAATTTAGTTTGCGCACATAGAGTATTTACTGTCAATATTATACATAGTAAGAAGAAAAAATTTTTCATTTGCTTTTTTTTGCAAAAATATAAAAACGTATAATTCCTGTCTTTATAAATCCTACCATTTACAAAGATTATCTTAACATTCATCTTTTTACAAATTTTAGAAACCTCTTTTGAGGTCAGTAGGTCAGGGTTCTTTACATTAAAAGTGTAAATCTCTTTATCTTCCTGATGTGTAATTGTAATTTTCATATCTAATCTCTCAAAAACGCATTAATCTCAACCAACTTTTCTTTGATGTAGGTCAAATCGCCTACATAACCCCAGTTCTTAGGGTTTTCTTTAAAACCTGACTTATGTTTCTTTAACTTCTTTTGAAGAAGTTTAAGGTTCTTTTCAATCTCTTCTGAATGATATGAGTATTGTTCTATAATAGTTGCCATCTTTACTGAGTAATAGTGGTTAATCCTAATCGTTTAATCTTTGATATGGTATTAATGTGAAGGTCTGTAATCTTTGCCACCTCTACTACCTTATAACCTTTTTTAAGGTATTCCAAAGCCCGACGATTGGGTTCCTTTGATAAGAAAGCCAAGGTTGTTTCAGAACTACCTTTCTTTCGGCCAGTATATGAACCTTTCATTTTAGCAATCCTGATACCCTCTAATTGCCTTTCCTTAGATAGTTTTCGTTCCATTTCACCTACTATACCAAGAATGCTGATAATCATCTTAGAAATAGGATTTTCTTGACCCTTATCATCTAAGGTGGTCAAACCTTGTGAAACGAACTTAATACCTATCTTCTTTTGATTAAAGTAATGAATCGAATTCATAATATCTCTGAGATCCCTCCCCAGTCTGTCAATTTGCCAAACTGAGAAGGAAGTCAGGATACCTTCTTCTACTAATTTTTTGATTTCTTGTCCCCCTGGTCTATCAAAGAAAGGAATAGCACCCGAACATTTATCTTCAACAACGTAATGAAAATCCTTTTCATTTACTCTTTGTCGGTCTGTCTTTTGGTCTAATGTTGAAACTCTACAATATAAAACTTCCATAATCCACAATTTTAGCTTGGTGTGTTTGATATGCTAAAATTAAGGAGGAAACCCCGTATAACGGAGGAATATAGCGGTTTTCAGCTAAAAAGTTTCCCACAATAAAACCTCTACTCTATAAATGTGACTATTTAGAAAAAATAAAATCTAACCAATCTTCAAACTCAATCCAACAACCTTCTTCTTCGTCCCAAATTTTATTAAAACAACAAGTTGATCTTTTAATACCTGTTATCCAATCTTCCTTTTTATTCTTCTGTTCCCATTCTAAGCCATACTTTTCAACGCATTCAGACCAAGTCTGCTCCATCTCTTCTAAATAAATTCTTCTTATGATTGTTCTGCCTTCACCGAATTTCTCTGTAACATTATTCATATCGTTGCTTTATCAAATTAAACCCATTCCGGAACATTATATTCCATACAATCATCCATTTTAAAGGACAAACCACTCTCAATAGTATTCTTTACTTCTATAAAAGAGTCGTTGTCTTCTAAATCATCAATCAGTTCTGTAAGCTTCCCCATATTTAGGACGGTATTAAATTAGACTCGAAAGAGTTAATTTTAAACAGTTAAA
>JBILHL010000036.1:0-29659 GCA_044350515.1 Crocinitomicaceae bacterium
TTTGATTTTATTCAAAAATGGAATAATATGAAAACTGAAGATAGACCTAAAATAACTATTTTTGATGATAGAAAAGTATAACAAAACGGTCAACCTATTTTAGGGAAGTACAATTAAGCATTCAACATTCAACATTCAACATTAAACATGCAACGCTCTATTTTCTGTTGCTGCTAGTGCTGCTTCTTTTACACCTTCAGAATAAGTTGGATGTGGGTGACAGATTCTTGCCATATCTTCTGCTGATGCTCTGAATTCCATTGCTGTAACTGCTTCCATAATTAAGTCTGCTGCACGAGCTGCAATCATATGAACACCTAAAACTTCATCTGTTGTTTTATCGGCTAATATTTTGATAAATCCACCAGTGTCCATACTTGCGCGAGCTCTTCCTAATGCTTTTATTGGGAAATTTCCAACTTTGTATTCAACGCCAGCAGCTTTTAATTCTTCTTCTGTTTTACCAACAGCCGCCACTTCTGGCCAAGTATAAACAACACCTGGGATTAAGTTGTAATTCAAATGTGGTTTTTGTCCAGCTAATAATTCTGCAACATAAACTCCTTCTTCTTCAGCTTTGTGCGCTAACATTGCTCCACGAACAACGTCACCAATTGCATAAATGTTTGGAACAGCAGTTTGTAAGTGATCATTTACTTCAACTTGTCCACGATTATTTGCCGTTAATCCAGCATTTTCAAGACCTAAACCATCGGTGTAAGCTTTTCTTCCAACGGCAACTAAACAATAGTCAGCCTCAAAAGTCACTTCTTCCCCTTTTTTGTTCAAGGCAGTTAAAACAACCGATTTACCTTTATTTTCTACCTTTTGAACGCGGTGTTCCATCTGGAATTTGAATCCTTCTTTTTTCAAGATTTTAGTGAATTCTTTACCAATTGACGCATCCATCGCTTGAAGAATTGTTGGCGCAAATTCAATTACCTCAATTTCAGTTCCCAAACGACCATAAACAGAACCAAGTTCTAAACCAATAACTCCAGCTCCAATCACAATCATTTTCTTTGGAATTTCTTGTAAATCCAAAGCTTCCGTCGAAGTAATAATGCGTTTTTTATCAGGTTCCATTCCAGGGAAGAAATTCGGTTTTGAACCGGTAGCAATGATAATGTTTTTTCCAGTAATATTTTTTGATAATATACCGTCAGCTTCGGTAATTTTCACTGTATTTTTATCTACAAAAGAACCAACTCCAGTATGAACGTCAATCTTATTTTTGTCCATCAAAAATTTAACACCAGCACACGTTTGACTTACTACGTCGTTTTTGCGTTGAATCATTTGTTTGATGTTTGCTTTCAAACCTTTTAACTCGATTCCGTGTTCACCGAAATTGTGGGTAGCATTGTGAAAATGTTCGGAGGAATCCAACAAAGCCTTGGAAGGAATACACCCAACATTCAAGCAAGTTCCGCCTAAAGTGTTGTATTTTTCAATAATGGCTGTTTTCATTCCCAATTGGGCACAGCGAATAGCAGCCACATATCCTCCAGGGCCAGAACCAATAATAATTACGTCGTATGAACTCATTTGAATCGAATTTTGGGCAAAGTTAAAACATCTCAGCTTATCTAATTCGATTCAAAAAGAAAAGTTAGTTAATTAAGTGAAATGTATATCCGCTTTTTTCCCCAAATTAAGTTGAAACAAATTCAAATTATGTTTAACAACGTTGTTGCAAGTGTGGTCTTTCTTTGATTAAAAGGAGAACCATCCACCGCGTTGGACTCAAATCTTAATTCTCAATTCTCAATTCTTAATTAAATTGTTATCTCATATCCAAACAGTTTTTTAAACTTAACTTTCCTCACATATTCAAACAACAATAAGTTAACCTTAATCTAATTTGCGCTTTACATGCTATACTGACCTTTGCACCAAAATTTAGAAAATGAAAAGAAGAGGTTTACTTAAATTGTCAATTGGAGTTGCGCTTGCTTTCTTCAGTGGAAAATTAAATGCACAAACTGTAATTACAAGTTGGAATTACGATGCAATCACAGGACAACCAACAAGTCCAATTGCAGACATTGGAACTGGAAGTTCAGCAATTATTGGTTCTTTAACCATTGCAAATGCAGCGACGGGTATGCATCCAACTAC
Organism: Crocinitomicaceae bacterium; assembly: GCA_044350515.1. Classification (GTDB taxonomy): domain Bacteria; phylum Bacteroidota; class Bacteroidia; order Flavobacteriales_D; family Crocinitomicaceae; genus UBA952. The sequence continues at coordinate 2,122 of JBILHL010000036.1, forward strand.
AAATAATGGATGCGGACCACAAAATGGTTCCATTCCAGGTGCTTGGTCATTTACTGCAAGTCCAGGTGCGACAAACGAAAGTAGCGGTGTTCAATACAATACTTCAACAGCTGGTTACCAAGGAATAAAATTTACGTGGGATCAACGTTGGTCGAACACAGCAGCAAATACATTACGTGTTCAATATACAACGGATGGAACTTCTTGGCAAGATTTCACAATGACAAGTTCTAACACAACTTTTTGTAATGGTTCAATTGATAATGGACGTTTTGAAACCAACACATCTGGCGATCAATACCGAAGAATTTCAGTTGATTTCACTTCCATTACAGCAGCAAATAACAACGCAAATTTTGGAGTTCGAATTTTAGCAGCACATTATCAAACAACTGGTCAGTTCAGACAAACAGCAAACACTGCTAATGTTGCCACAGGAGGAACTTGGCGTTTTGACAATGTTAACTTTACTGGTTCTTCTCCAAGTATATCTATTGCAAGTGCTTCTAATTTTGTGGTTGTACAGGAAAATGCGGGTCTTATTAATTTGCCTGTAACGGTTGCTAATGCTAATTTAGCTGCTGTTGATTTAGTTTTTGGATTGTCGGTTTATTCCAATGCGGTTGAAAATTCAGACTTCACTTGGACTTCAACCTTAACGATTCCTGCAAGTTCAAATGGTGTTTTCAATTTACCTATTACCATTTTAGATGATGCTCTTGCTGAAAAAGCGGAACGAATTGTAGTAAAAATCTTATCAGGAACAAATGCTTCCATTCACGCAACCAACAATTATCAAATCATTTTCATCAAAGACAATGATTATCAAGCACCAGCACCAACAAACGAGTTGAATTTTGAGTTCTTGACCAGTTTCTCAAATGGTGTTTCAGGAACAAATTCAGCTGAAATCGTAACTTTTGACCCAACTACAGATCGTTTATATATAGCAAACAGTATTGGAACTAAATTGGACATCGTTAATTTTTCGAATCCTGCAAATCCATCTTTGTTAAATAGCATTTCTTTAACTCCCTATGGTAATATTAATTCTGTTGTCGCTCACAATGGAGTAGTTGCTTTAGCCATTGAAAACACAAATCCACAAGCTAATGGTTCTGTTTTGTTCTTGAATGCTGATGGAACGTTTATCAGTCAAGTGGAAGTAGGGCCAATGCCAGATATGATTACTTTCAACCGCGATTACACGAAAATTTTAACAGCAAACGAAGGTGAACCAAATTCAGATTATTCAATCGATCCGGAGGGTTCTGTTTCTATTGTTGATTTAACGCCAGGCTACGCTTCATTGACCAATTCAAACGTAACCACAGTTGGTTTTACTGCTTATAACGGTCAAGAAACGGCTTTAAGAGCGCAAGGAATTCGCGTGTTTACTACAAGTGCTAGTGTGGCACAAGATTTCGAACCAGAATACATTGCAGTTTCAGACGACAATACAAAAGCTTATGTTACACTTCAAGAAAACAATGCTTTAATGACAATTGATTTAACGACAAACACAATCACAGCTTTAACAGCTTTGGGTTATAGTTCGTATGGAACAGGATCTGGAAACGGGTTAGATGCTTCCGATCAAAGTGGTGCGGTTTTAATCACAGGCGATTTACCGATTAAAGGAGCTTACATGCCTGATGCAATGACTTTTAAAACGATTGGAAACCAAGGTTATATTTTTACTGCTAACGAAGGTGATTCAAGAGAATTTGGTTCAGTAACTGATGCCAATAGATTGTCTTCTTCCACTTTTAATACTTTAGATGCAGCAGCTTTTCCTGATGCTTACATTTTACGAAACAACAAATTTTTAGGTCGTTTAAATGCTTTAAAATATTCTGGTGACACAGACGGCGATGGCGACTATGATGAAATTCACGTAATGGGTGGACGTTCATTCAGTATTTTTAATCCAAACGATGGTTCATTGGTTTGGGATTCTAAGGATATCATCGAACAAATTACATCTAATCACCCAACTTTCGGTGCTATTTTCAATGCTTCTAATTCTGAAGGAACACCAGGTTTAAAAAACAGAAGTGACGACAAAGGTCCAGAACCTGAGGGGATTACAGTTCAAACAATTTATGGTAAAAATTATGCATTTGTTTCATTGGAGCGCATCGGTGGTGTGATGATTTTTAACGTAGATGTTCCAACGAATCCAGTTTTTGTAGGTTATGCAAACAATCGTTCAACTTCTGTAAGTGGTCCTGATTTAGGTGCGGAAGGAATCATTTTTATCCCTGCAGCTCAATCTCCAAGCGGAAACGACATTTTAATTCTAGCAAATGAAGTGAGTTCAACTTTGTCGGTTTATCAAATCAATAGTTGTGCAGTAGCTTCTGGAGCAACGATTTCAGCAGTCAATGCTACTATTTGTCAAGGGCAATCAACGCAACTTTCAGTGACTTCTGTTCCAAATGTTTCTTACCAATGGATTAAAGACGGACAAGTATTGGCAAATCAAGGAGGAACAACACTTTCTGCGAATCAAGCTGGGAATTATAAAGTTGCTGTTTCAAACACAACTTTAGGATGTACAGATACTTCAGCAGTTTTTGCATTAACTGTTAACGCTTTACCATTGGTTAATGCTGGAAACAATCAAACAATATGTGGTGGAACTCCAGTTACTTTATCCGCTTCAGGAGCAACGACATACAATTGGAATAATGGAGCAAATGGTGCGCAATTGGTTGTAAATACAGGAACTAGCGCTTCAACTTCTACTTATACAGTTACAGGAACGGATGCAGCAACAGGTTGTTCAAACACAGCTCAAGTTTCGGTTGTAGTTTTAGGTTTGCCAACGGTTGATGCAGGTACTAACTTAACTGTTTGTGCAAGTGATACAATCGCTTTATCTGCTTCAGGTGCTTCATCTTATTCTTGGAATAACAACGTTGTGAACGGGGTAGATTTTGTACAAACAGTTAATACTGTAACCTACACAGTTGTTGGAATTGACGCAAACAATTGCTCAAATTCAGATAGTTTAATTGTTGTTGTAAATCCTTTGCCAACAGTTTCTGCAGGTTCAACAATTGAAGTGTGTGCTGATGCAATTCCAGTAAATTTAGTGGCAACGTCAACAGATGCTTCGATTTCATTTGTATGGAACACTGGAGCTCAAACACCAAATACGCAAGTTTCAACAGCTGGAATTTATACAGTTACGGCTAGTAATACTTTTGGATGTACAAAAAATGCGAGCGTTGAAGTTATCTTAAATACTATTCCAATTGTAACCATTCAGGGAGCAAGTCAAGTTTGTTCAAACGAACTACCATTGACTTTAACAGCTCAAGCAACAACAGCTGGAACAAATTACCTTTGGAACAATCAACAAACAACAGCATCCATTCAAGTGAATTCAGCAGGAAGCTATTCGTTGACTTTCACAGATTCAAACAATTGTATTGGAAAAGATACTTTGGTCGTTACCGTTAATAATTCACCGAGTATAAATGCGGGCTTGGATTTAACTGTTTGCGAATACGATTTTCCAATCACTGTAAACGCAACTGGAAATGGTTCTTCCATTCTTTGGAACACAGGGGCATCTACACCTTTTATTTCAGTTACACAAGCGGGTACTTATACCGTTACAACAACCGCTTCAAACGGTTGTCAAGCAACTGATGCAATGCAAGTTTTCTCGGACGATTGCGCTTCTTTAACAGAAGAATCAATTACCTTTTCAGTTTATCCAAATCCTACAAGTGAAATGGTAACGATCACTTCTACGTTGAACACCGAAGCAAGTATCTTGGTATATAATTTAGAAGGTAAAATCGTTCAGCAAGCACGTATTTCTGGAAATGAAAAGCAATTAAATTTAGCTGACTTATCTAGTGGAACTTACTTATTGAAAGTTACAAATGCTTTGGAATCAACCACATTTAGAATTATAAAACTCTAATCACATTTTCCTACTACTAAGAGTTTTAAAGCCTGTTCAGCAATGGACAGGCTTTTTTATTTTGTTTATTGTTTGATTGACTTTTATTTTTTAGCAAATATTTTTTACAAGACAATTAATTGTAACATTTATTTGTTTTAATCTTCATTTTGAGTTTATTTACAAGCGACTGCTTAAATCTATCTTTGCAAAAAAAAAGTGGTTAGGCTAAAGATTTTTGTAGGGTTGACTTTTTTGTTAGTTTTTCGATTTTCGGTTTCTTCTCAGATTGTATATCAGCATAACTTTGGAACTACTGCAATATCCGGAAGTCCCTATAATGTAAGTCCAAGTATATTAAATTCAAACCTTTCAACAAATGGATGGACAACGAATGTTTCAGGAGGTTTTGTAAACTTTTTCGGTAGTGGTGGAAATCCAAGTGTTGCACTTTCATTAAGTAATTCTTCAGGAACTCCTTCTTACACTTTATCCTTAACTGTAAATTCTGGGTATCAACTTGATATTTCTAGTTTAAGTTTTTGGAGACAAAGGAGTAACACGGGGGCTACAAATTTTTCTGTATCAATAAATGGTGGATCATCTGTTTCAACTGGAACAATTCCGGCTACTGGATCAAATACAGGAACTTTATCAGTTTCTGGTTATTCAAGTTTAACAGGAAATGTATCCATTGTAATTTCTTTAAGTGGTGCTTCTGGAGCCGGTACTTTTAGGTTAGATGACTTTACAATTGCTGGATTATTAACTCCAATAGTGTCTTGTACAAGCCCAGTTTCACTTTCCTTTCAAACGCAACCAACAAACATTCTTCAAGACGCAAATATGTCGCCTTCCGTTCAAGTAGCAGTAGTTTGTAGTGATGGTACAGTTGCAACAGGTTACACTGGAAATGTTACACTTACCGTTAATGCTTCTGGATGTGGATATATAGCTCAAACGGTTTCTTTTGTCAATGGAGTTGGAACGTTTAATTCAATTGTTTTTACCCGAAGTCCGCAGTCGAATTTAACTTTTACGGCTACATCAAGCGGTTTAACGAGTGCAACTTCTACACCTTTTAATGTGAATTCGCCAGCAGGTGCGCCGAGCGTTTTTACAATCATCGAAAATAATTTTGATGCAATTCAAGATTGGGGTTACAGTGTTGGGACAGCAATTTCAGTTGGAAGTGGTGGCTCTGCCGGAACGGATGTTGTAGGAATTGTTACGGAGGCAGGAACTGGTGTGTTGCGAAAGTCATTTTCTGTAAACAATTCTTCAGGTGATTTAGGTTCGAAAAACACTATAACTTTTAATAACGTAACTGGACTTTCTACTTACAGCAACATTGATTTTACATTTAATGTCTTATCTTTTGGCAGTGGTTCTGGCCCTGGAAATGACAGTGGTGAAGATTTTTCTTTAGATGTTTCAACCGATAATGGCGCAACTTGGACAAGCGTTTTATTCCAATATGGTTTCAACAATCGGCTATTTCCTCAAAGTGCAAGTCCTATAACATCGCTCTCTCTTTCTTCGATAACTTATGCACCTCCTGCAGCTTCTTCAGGTCCGGACACTAGAAGTGCTTTTCTTTTGACGTTGACTGGTATTTCTCAATTTTGTTTTCGATTTACCGCACAAAACAATCGAAGTGAGGAAAATTGGGCGATTGATAATCCAAAGTTAATAGGTACAACTTATGGCGTTGGTGCTCCATTCAATTTACCGACTGTTAATTTAGGAAACGACATTCAGTTTTGTTCAGGAAACTCAGTTCAATTAAGCAGCACCGTTACAAGTATTTTAAATCCAGTAACTTATAGTTGGAACCCAAGCACATGGTTGAACAATGCTACCATTTCAAACCCAACTGTAACAGGTTTGACATCAAGTCAAACTTACACGTTGACAGTTACTGATGCTGATAATTGCTCAGGAATGGATCAAGTAACCGTTTCTCCTTTATTTCCGCCAGCAATCATTTTTTTATCACCACCTTGATTCTATTGTTTAGTTTTTTTTTTAATTCTTTATTATTTTCTTCATACTAACTTAAAATGATCTTTCTATTTTTAAACATTATTTAATTTCACTTATGAGATCAATCCTTTTTCTAGTTCTAAGCGCTATTGCAATTTCTAATTCTATTGCTCAATCTGTTATTCGCGGTCCTTATTTACAATCTCCAACAGAAAATACAATTGTTATAAAATGGAGAACAGATGCACCAACAAGTTCAAAGGTGCAATACGGAACTTCTCTTTTGAATCTTGATTTGATGGCAACAAGTAATGCCTCAAATACAGAACATACAATTACTCTGACGAATTTAACTCCATCTACCACTTATTATTACGCAGTTGGAAATTCAACTTCTCAGTTAACAACTCCTTCTGAATCTTATCGATTTAAAACCAATCCAATTCCAGGTGTTGCTGTTCCGACTAGAGTTTGGGCAATTGGTGATTTTGGTAAAGGAAATACTGAGCAAGTAGCAGTAAAAAACTCCTATATGCAGTATGATGATTCTTCTAAAACGGATGTTTGGATTTGGTTAGGTGACAACGTTTACAACGATGGAACGGATGCAGAGTACCAGCAGAAATTGTTTCAATTAAATGGTTTTTCAAACGTTTTTAATTGGTTACCTTTTTGGCCAAGCCCAGGAAATCATGATTATAATACAGTTTGGGAAGAAAGTGCATTTTTTGGAATTCCTTATTCAAACATTGATTTTGAAGATCACCAAGGACCTTATTTTGATATGGTGCACGTTCCTACGCAAGCAGAAGCTGGTGGTTATCCTTCTCAATATGAGTTGTTTTACTCTTTCGATTACGGTGATGTACATTTTCTTTCTTTAAATTCGGAAGTGTATGATTTTACACAAACATTCTCGGGAATCAATCAAATGAAACAATGGATTGAACAAGATTTAATGCAAAACACGCGAACTTTTACAATCGCTTATTTTCACCAGCCTCCTTATTCAAAAGGTTCACACGACAGCGATGATGCGCAAGAATTAGTTATGAAAGCAATGCGTGAACGAGTAGTCCCACTGTTGGAAGAATACGATATTGATTTAGTAATTTGTGGTCACAGCCACGTTTTTGAACGCAGTAAACTAATTCATGGACATTACGGAAATTCATTTTCTTTCGATCCTTCGACGATGTTGAAAGATAGCACAAATGGAAATTTTGCTCAAGGAAATGCCTACCGCAAAGATGGATTAAATTCAACCCCAGACGGTACAGTTTATGTTGTTTGCGGAAATTCAGGAAGTAGGGAAACTGCACCTTCATTAGATTATCCGATGATGGAATTTGTGGATGGGGGAGACCAAGCTTGTGGTTCATTTATTATGGATATTTATAAAAACCGTCTTGATGGCAAATACTTGCACATGAATGGTACAGTTATGGATGAATTTACCATATTGAAATCAAATTTGGACGTGCAAGTACCAGACGTTTTTATTTGTGAAGGAGAAGATGTTTTGGTGAATCCAATCGTAAGTGGCGGTTCAGATAGTTTGGTTTATCAGTGGACGATTAACAATCAAGTTGCAACTTCAATTTCTGTTGGAACACAAAATTATGGTACTCACACTTTAACAGTTGCAGATAGCGTTACAGGACAAATTGTCACTCGTACTTTCAATGTTTTACAAGGAAATTCAATGCAAATTCTACAATCAAACGATACGCTTTTTGCGTCTGGTTCAACGAATTATCAATGGTACTTAAATGGAGATTTAATAATAGGTGCAAATCAATCTTTTTATATTCCAACCGTTTCAGGACAATATAGTGTTTCAACTTATTTTGGCACGTGTGAATCCAATGAATTGGCAGTGAATGTTGAATTGAATATTTTAAATGCAGGTTTAAGTGGAATTTCGGTTTATCCTAACCCAACTACTGATGAATTGAACCTTGTGGTTTCTGAGCAATTTATTGGAAAAAGTTATCAAATTTTCAGCACTAATGGAACGCTTGTAAAAACTGGAAAAATCGAAACGTTAAAAACACAATTTTCAGTTGCTGGAATTGCAAAAGGTTCTTATTCTATTAAAATTGCCAATTTAGACCAAGCTATTAAGTTTGTAAAGAAGTGAAAGCTAACATCTTCCATTTTGAAATTGAATTTTAAAAATCTATACTTTAAATCTATCCTTCTTTTTGATTCTTTAAGTAAACTTTTTCTTTTCATCTAAACTTAATATTGTGATAAAACCCTAGTGATTCCTTGTGGCGACCTTTACATAAAATTATTTTTATGTTCTCTTGTTTCCCAAAATCAAATCTCCAATCTACAATTATTACTTTAATTCATACTTCTAAAAACAGCTCTCAATCGCTTTTTTCAAGATTTATTCTCTCTCCAGCAACCGTTGCATTGAGTTTAATTTTTGTTTTAAGTTGGAGTAGTGTTTGGGGACAGACTACAACTATTACAATAACAAATGCAACTATAGGAGGTTCAGGTGTTTTAGGTAGTAATTCATATAATAGTGGAGCTGAAAGGACTTGGACGCAAAGTAGTGTTAATTTTGGAGGTAAAGCGATAACTTGTAATCCGAGCAATGCTCCAACATCAGCCAGTGCTTGTCAATATATTCAAGCGCAAGCAAATAATGGTGTCATATATAATACATCAGCACTACCAGGTCGAATTGTAAGTATTAAATTCACAGGAACTGCATCTTTAGCTTCATCTTGTTTTGGTGGTACTGCAAGATTAATTAATACAACTTCTGGAAATTACACTGTAAATAGTGGAACACAAATAGGAACAGCTCAAACAAATACGACATACACTTGGACAACCGGAGTTTCGGATAATTATACTTTTTTTTGTATAAAGAGGGGTGGAACTGCTCAATACTTTAGTTCAATAGAAGTAACTTACGAAAACGCCCCATCCCCAACAATTTCTTCAACTGGAACACTTTCTGCAGTAAATACAACTTATGGTACAGCTTCTGCATCACCAACAAGTTTTAATGTTTCAGGAGCAAATATGACAGCTGGTATTTTGGTAACTCCTCCAGTTGGCTTTGAGGTGTCACAATCAGTTGGAAGTGGTTACGGTTCAACAACAACTGTAGGTGCGGCTGGAACAATTGCAAGTACACCCGTTTATGTGCGTTTAGCAGCAACATCAGCCGTAGCAAGTTATTCAGGAAATATAGTTTTAAGTAGTTCAGGCGCAACTAGTGTAAACGTCGCAACTGTTTCAAGTTCTGTTAGTACAAAAGCATTAACCGTCACTGCTTCGGCTCAAACAAAAACAGAGGGTTCAACTTTACCAACAACAGGAACACTCAATACTCATTTTACTGTATCTGGTTTAGTAAACGGCAATACAGCCAATCAAACAACATTAGCTTATTCAGGTTCGCCTACAGGAAATCTTGCAACAGCTACACCTGGTTCATATACCATTACTCCATCCGCTTTAACTTTATCTTCTGGAAGTATTTCCAATTATTCAATTACCTATAATACAGGAACCTTAACTGTTAATGCTGCTTCAACTCCAACACTAAATCCTGTTACATTAACATCTGCTTTATCATCCACCTATGGCACTGCATCTGCAGGGGTTAGTTTTACTGTCAATGGTTCAAATTTAACAGCTGAAAGTATCACGGCTACCGCTCAAACGGGTTATGAAGTTTCAACAACATTAGGTACTGGATATGGTGCTTCTGTTTCAGTTGCAGCGGGCACAACTGTTTATGTTCGTTTTACATCAACTATGTCTGCAGGTGATAAAAATAACGCAACTGCTGTGGTTCTATCAGGTGGTGGAGCATCGAGCAATGCCAATGTTACAACTTCATTGTCAGGGAATACGGTTTCACAGAAAGCTTTAACTGTAACTGGACTTACTGCGCAAAACAAAGTATATGATGGTTTAACAACGGCTACCACAACGGGAACAGCTGCTTTATCGGGTGTTGTTGGTGCTGATGTTGTCTCTTTAACTGGAACTCCAATTTTTACTTTTTCTTCTTCAATTGTCGCAAGCGGTGTTTCTGTAAGTACTAGTGGTTATTCTTTAACAGGTGCGCAATCCGCAAATTATTCCTTAACACAACCAACTTTATCTGCCAATATTACCGTTCGTTCTTTAACAATAACTGCAAACAACGTCTCCAAAATACAAGGAGTATTATTATCTGGAGGTGCCGGTTCAACTGCGTTCAGTTCTAGCGGTTTACAAAATAGTGAAACTATAGGGTCTGTTACAATAACTTATGGTACGGCAGGAGCAACAACAGGTGATGGAAACACGGTTGGTGTATATGCTTCTCAAGTTACTCCTTCTGTAGCAACAAGCGGAACATTTACAGCAAGTAACTATTCGATAAGTTATGTAGCGGGGAGTATTACGGTAACTCCAGCTCCTTGTGCAACAGAGGATTTCGAAAATATGCCAGCTAGTAATTCAAGTTCTCTCTCAAGAACTTGGACCGGCAATAATGGTTTAACTTGGACTGCTGAAGGAGCTAGAACTGATAGAACACTTAATGGTCGAGCTATTAGTTTTGGGAATTCTGGAAATAGATGGGTAACTTCTCCATCCTATTCTGGTGGTTTGGGGATTTTAAAATTCAAGTACGTAAGAGATTTTACAGGAACTGGTGCTCGTTCTATTCAGGTATTTGTAAATGGAATTCAGCAAGGTTCAGATATAACTGTAAGCAATTCATCTGACGTGGTTGTGCAGTATGAATCAGAGATTAATCTTATAGGAAATGTGATCTTGGAGATTAGGAGTAATGGTGCGTCTCAGGTTAAAATAGACGACATTTCTTGGACTTGTTACACCGCCCCTGAAATCAATATAAAACAAAGCTCTAATCTTGTGAGCGGAAGTGGTTCATTCTCTTTAGGAACAGTTACAACTGGTAGTTCGTCATCCGCAACGACTTTTACAATAGAAAATACAGGTACTGCAACACTAAATATAACGGGAACGCCTATAGTTGCCATTTCAGGTCACACCAGTGATTTTGCAATTGATCAAACATCTACTTCTGCAACCGTTTCAGCCAGTGGAAGCACAACATTCACTGTTACGTATTCGCCTACAACAACTGGAGCAAGATCGGCAACAATTTCAATTGCCAATGATGATTCAAATGAAAATCCATATACATTTACTGTTACCGGTACAGGTGCGACTTATGCCCCATCCGTTACAACATCTCCAGCCACGTCAATAAACACAACAGGAGCTACATTGAATGGAGAAGTAACAAGTGATGGAGGTGCAACTGTTACCGAACGAGGTTTCGTTTACAAAACAAGCAGCAGCGTTACCATTTCAGACAACAAAACTACGGTTGCAGGAACAACAGGAACGTTTAGTTTATCTCCTTCAAGCTTGTCTGCTAGTACCCAATATTACTTTAGAGCTTTTGCTATTAACTCCGTTAACACTACATTGGGAAGTGAATTAAATTTTTGGACACTTGCCAATGCCCCAACTGCGCCAACAGTAAACACACCAACAGGTTCTTCCTTGAACGTTTCCATAGGTGGAGTTGATGGAAATTCTGCAACTACAGCATACGCCATTCAAGAAACTACTAGTGGTAATTATGTGCAAGCCAACGGTAGTTTAGCAGCAAGTGCAGTTTGGCAAACATCGTCAGCTTGGAGTTCCATTACGGTAATTGGATTAAGTTCTGCAACGACATACACATTTCAGGTCAAAGCAAGAAATGGAGCAAACACAGAAACAGCTTTCGGTTCCACAACAAATGGTACAACATCATCTATCGGGTTAAATGCTGTAATTCTTTCCTCTGAATTAACTTCTACTTATGGTTCGGTATCTAGTGGTGTAAGTTTTACAGCAAGTGGTACAAATCTAACCAGTAATATCACTGTAACCGCTCAATCAGGCTATCAAGTTTCAACAGACAATAACAGTTTCGAAGCTTCGGTTTCAATTGCATCAGGAACAACCGTTTATGTTCGATTTACATCTACTCGATTAGCCGGGAATTACAATAATGAAATAGCACTTGTACTTTCAGGTGGTGGTGCAGCAAGCAATGCCAATGTATCCACTTCATTATCAGGGAATACGGTTTCCAAAGCAACTCCAACTGTAACATCTGCGCCAACAGCAACAGCCATAACTTATGGTCAAACGTTAGCCTCGTCAACTTTATCAGGAGGTACAGCTTCAGTGGCGGGTGCATTTACATTTACATCACCTTCAACAGCGCCAAATGCAGGAACTGCTAATCAAAGCGTGACATTCACCCCAACGGATAACACTAATTACAATACTACAACTGCAAACGTAAGCGTATCAGTCAATAAAGCCAATCAAACCATAACCTTTGGTGCATTAGCGGACAAAACAACTGATGATACACCGTTCGCTTTAACAGCGACAGCTAGTTCGGGTATAACAGTATCGTATTCAAGTTCAAATACTGCAGTTGCAACAGTTGCCGGTTCGACGGTAACTATTGTAGGAGCTGGACAAACAACAATCACCGCTTCACAAGCAGGTGATGCCAATTACAACGCTGCAACAAGTGTAGATCAAACTTTAACCGTTACCATTCCCGCTTGTATCACAAATAGTGATCAGTTAGGCGGTTGGAATTTTACAACTGCATCGCCGTCAACTACTATTTCAAATTTGACCATTGGTGATTTGACACAAGGAAATAATAATGGGACAACAACTTTAATAAATGCAACATCTGCATCTTCTGGTTATTCAGGTGCTACTGGAACAAATAATGCTGGTGCTGCGGCAAGAACAGGAGTGCTTAATACGGATGCAAGTGGTTCTGCTTATTTTCAATTTACCTTAACACCTGCAAATGGATATAATTTTACATTGACGGGAATTAATTTTGGCTCTAGAAGTACTAGTACAGGTCCAAAAGCATATGCATTAAGGAGTAGTTTAGATAGCTATTCCAATGATATTTCAAGTAATTCATTAACTAACTCCGGTACAACAAATTGGGGGTTAAATACAATAACAAGCTTAAATGTAATTGGTCAAGGAAATGCCAATCCTGTAACTTTTAGACTATACGGCTATAATGGTGCTGGTAGTGCTGGTATTAATTCAGCGAACTGGCGAATTGATGATTTAATTTTAACCGTAACGGTTTCCAATGCTCCATCATCTGCAAGTGTTGGCAGTACCCAAAGTTTGTGTGGAACATTAGCTTCTGCAGCATTAGGAGGAAATACCCCTAGTTTAGGAACCGGAACTTGGACTCAAACAGCTGGTCCGGGTACTACTACATTCAGTAATTCTAGCAACGGAAGCTCTACAGCAACTTCTTCAATTGAAGGAGCTTATACTTATAAATGGTCAATTAGTAATGGTTGTGCTACAGTAAACGAAGCTTCTGTTTCGGTTAGTTTCGGTTCAATTCCCTCCGCACCAACAGCATCTGCTCAATCTTTCTGTTCTTCAGCCTCTCCAACGATAGCAAGTTTAACAGCGACTGGTTCATCAATTAAATGGTACGACGAGTCAATAAATGGAAATTTAGTAGCAAGTGAAACAGCATTAAGTGCAGGAAACTATTACGCATCCCAAACCGTTTCAGGTTGCGAAAGTACTACTCGAACAAGTGTTGAAGTAACAATAAACTCAAACGGTACGTGGATAGGTGGTGAACTTGGCGAATGGAACATTGCAAATAATTGGTGTGGTGGCGTTCCAAATTCAAATACAGCGGTGGTTTCAATTCCTGCTGGAGTTACAATTGATTTAGACGCATCACCTAGTGTTTTAGATTTAACAGTTGGTTCAGGATCTACTTTAAATTTAGGAGGTAATACAATTACCATTGCCAATGGAGGTGCCTTTACGAATAATGGAACTTTCAATGCGCAAACTGGAACGGTTGCTTTTTCAGGAACAGGAACTTTAGCAGGTAACGCAACAACATTTAATAATTTAACTACAAACGGTAATTTAAATGCTAGTGCTTCACCTACCATAAACGGAACACTCACATTATCTTCAGGAACACTTTCAGTTGGAGCAAACACATTAACGGTCAACGGATCCATCAGTACCACATCCGGCAACATCGATGCAAGTAATGCCTCTGCAACCGTAGTTTTTGGTGGTTCATCGGCACAAACGATTCCTGCTTCCACGTTCACAGGAAATATCAATAACTTGACTTTGAGTAATAGCGCAGGATTAACTACAAATCAGTCCTTAACGGTCGCAAATACGTTGAGTTTGTCGAGTGGAGTTTTAACTTTGGGGACTAATAATCTTACACTTACGGGTTCTCTTCACGCAACAAACAATGGAAGTTCAACGGCTTTCATCAACACAAATAATTCAGGTGCTTTCATTCGATCTATTAGTTCAACAGGTGTAGATTATAAATTTCCAGTTGGTTTAAGTGATTATGCTCCAATAACGGTAAATTTTACTGGTGGTACGATTGCATCAAGCACTTTAGCATCAAGAGCAGTAAGTGGTTTACACCCAGACGCTGTAGATGGTGCTTACATCCGTTCAAATTTGTATTGGCAAATGAATCAATCAGGAATGACAAATCCACAATATAATGTTTCATTTACTTATCCGGGTGTAACCAATGGAGTAGGAAGTTCTGAAACTGAAGCGAATTTGTTACCAGCAAAATATAGTGCATCAACGGGTTGGTTGTCTTCGGGAAGTTGCGCTATTTGTTACAGCGGAACTACAATGGGAACATCATCAATAAATACAGAAACAAAAACACTTACTTGGAATGGTGTTACAGGATTTAGTGATTTTGGAGGATTTGGTGAAGGAAATGGCTCTCCTCTTCCTGTTGAACTTCTATCTTTCAATGGAATTTGTGATGAGAATCAAATTCAATTAACATGGTCTACAGCCTCTGAAAACAATTCAGATTATTTTGAAATTTTAAAATCGCAAGATGGTGAGAATTGGAGAGCAGTAAACAAACAAGCGGCAGCAGGTTTCTCTACAACATTACAAATGTATTCGTTCATTGAAACAGAAAAGTCAAACAACGCATACTATCGTTTAAACCAAGTGGATTTCAACGGAGATAATAAACTGTACGACCCAATTTTCATTGATTGTGAAGGAAACACAAGCCAATTGATTACATATCCAAACCCAAGTAAAAATGGTTTCAATATTGTAATCAGCGATTCAAAATTGGTCGGTGAAGCAACTTTAATCATTCGTGACGCAATGGGTAAAGAAGTCTTGACTAAATCAATTTCAATCGCTGAAGGAATGAATTTATTCCCAATTGCTTCTTATGAAATCGAAAATGGCGTTTATTTCATAACGATTGAAGGAGAAAATGCACAAACGAAAATGATTAAACACATAAAAAACTAAATCGCATTCAACTTACTACTAGCGATTTTAATCCCAACCCGAAGGCTTCTTGAATGATAGCTGAAAGGTTGGGATTTTTTGCATTCAAATCAAATAAGGAATTACTGCTTTCACTTTTTTCCGATAGTCAAGATAATCATTTCCAAAGCTTTGTATTAATTTTCGTTCCTCCAAATAAATACCAATTGGTAAATAAATGAAAATTGCTACAAAATTTAAAGCATTGTAAAGTGTTGGTTGACAAAGAAAAATACCAATAATTAGGGAAATAAGTCCAGTGTAAATCGGATGACGAACAACCGTGTAAACTCCTTTTTGAATTAATTTTCCTGAGACTTCTGTATGGGAAGTCAATCCAATGAATTCGCGAACGCTAATGTTTTTAAATGAAAATAAATTGAAGAGTATACCGTTCAAAATGAGGACACAGCCAATCACAAACATCCAGTTTTGTCCGTCTAGTATAACGATTTTTGGAGCCGTAAATTGGAGTATGTAAATTGATCCAACAAGAACTGAACTCAATAATGAATAAACAAATCGGTACTGTTGCTCTTTCCATTTCAATCTTTTTATCAGTTCGTTTTTTACGCGATTGTCCGCAAAAAAGCTATGAGTTATAAAGAAGAGTAACCACAAAATACAACTTAAAATGAGGGTCATAGATAAAGAATTTTGAACTTATAATCGAACTTAGGTTATTAGAAATGTATTTCAAAATAAGGCAATTTAAATTGATTTTTTAACTTTATACTAGAATAGTAATTTGGATGCTAAAACAAAGTTTTTATTTATTCCTATTGGTCTTTTTCTTGTTCAGTTGTAAAACAAGTGAAAAATTAGTAATTGAAGCTGAAAATGAGCATTTTTCTATTTCTTCTCACAAAGAAGTTTGGGTAGATTCAACACGAAATAGAAAGGTTCCGCTGATTATTTATAAACCCAGAAGAAGTGATGAATTACTTGATCAAAAATTGATACTTATCAGTCATGGTTATGGTTTCAATGAAGGAAATCCTTATTTAGGATATTCGTTCATTGCTGAACATTTGGCACGAAAAGGTTATTTCGTTGTGAGTATTCAACATGAATTACCAAGTGATGAATTATTAGCAATGGATGGGGATTTACGTGTTAAGCGGAAACCAAATTGGGAAAAAGGAGTTCAAAATATACTGTTTGTTTCCAATCAATTAAAAGTCAAATATCCTATTTTAACGCAATCAAAAATGATTTTAATTGGTCATTCAAATGGTGGGGATATGTCGGTACTTTTTGCAGAGAAATACCCTGAATTGATTGATATAGTTATAACTTTAGACCACAGGCGGATGCCAATTCCAAGGGTGAAGGAACCAAAATTTTATTCCCTTCGATCAAATGATCAAAATCCAGATGCAGGTATTCTTTCAACACCTGAGGAACAAAAAAAATATGGACAAGTATTTATGCAAACGGCTATTAAACACAACGATATGTGCAATACCGCTTCGCATGAAGAGCGGAATGTAATACTTTCGTTTATTGACTTACAACTAAAGATAAAACGTAAATAAACTTTCGTTTTAGGTGCTTTATTTCAAACTCATTCTCTTTAAGCGAGATTTAATGTTATTTTTGATTTCAAAGAGTTCTTATTTTTGTAAAACGAAGTATTTAGGGTCTGCTGAAAAACACAAAATCTTTATTTTATCTTGTGTTTAGATTGCCAATATACTTTTAGATGCAAGGTTTTTTAGTTGTTTTTAGAAATTTCCTTGCATCAAAGATGATATAATTTTGTTAGCCAGAAATAAACCATCTTCTTCGTTGCAGTCAAATTGAAGTATTACAATAAATCTTCATTGACTGCGTCTAGAATCTGGTTCATTTCTGACTTTTTCAGCAGACCCTATTTGTTTCATTTTCAGCGGCTTTTTAAGTTTAATTTGACACCATAAATTCAATACTAAAACTAATCATTCTCTATGAATTGCATTGAAACTCAAAACCTCACCTACCGCTTTTCGGAGAAAGAAATTATTTTAAAGAACATTCAATTACAAGTTCCTGAAGGTTCAATTTATGGTTTTTTAGGACCAAATGGAGCAGGGAAAACAACAACTTTGAAACTCATTTTAGGTTTACTAAAAAAGCAGGAGGGAAGCATTTCTATTTTCAACAAACCGTTTGAAAAGCATCGAATTGAAATACTTAAAAAAGTTGGCTCGTTGATTGAATCGCCATCGCTATACACACATTTGACAGCCAAAGAAAATTTGAAAATTTGGCAGAAGGTTTATCAATGCCCAATGAGTCGAATTGATGAAGTATTGGAAATTGTGGGTTTGTCTGAAACGGGAAAGAAAAAAGCTGGAAAATTCTCATTGGGCATGAAACAGCGCTTGAGTATCGCCATTGCTTTATTACACAGTCCTACGTTGCTCATTTTAGACGAACCAACAAATGGCTTAGACCCAAATGGTATTTTAGAAATCCGTGAGTTGTTAACCAAAATCAATAGAGAAAATGGAATTACAATTATCATTTCTAGTCATTTATTGGCTGAAATTGAAAAAATGGTGACACATGTTGGAATTATCAACAAAGGTGAAATTTTGTTTCAAGGAACTTTAACAGAATTGCATGAACAACAAACAAAAACCTCTTCAATTATTTTTGAAACAAATGACAGTGAAAAAACAAGTAAAATTCTTCAGTCGAAAGGGTTAGTTGTTTCTGTCAAAAACGAACTTGTTATAATTCCTTTTATTGATCGAGAAGTAATAGCGGAAATTGTATCAGAACTCGTAAACGCAAAAATTGAGGTTTATCAAGTTTCGACCTTGAAAAACGATTTGGAATCCATTTTTATTGACCTAACAAAAAACTAGTCATGCAATTTATAAATAGTGTTCAAAGTGAATGGATTAAAACCAAACGCAGCTCAGCTTCTTGGTTGTGTATAATTGGTGGTTTTTTTATTCCAGTAATTTATTTGTTGAAATTTATCTACGACGGAAATTCCATCAATTCCTATAAGGTTGAAATTTGGAAACTACTCTTCAATCAAATGTGGCAAAACATGGCGACTTTTTTGTTGCCAATGGGCGTAATATTAGCGAGTAGTTTAATTGCGCAATTGGAATTTAAAAACAACACTTGGAAACAAGTACACGCAAGTCCGCAGAGTTTCACCACCATTTTCTTTGCAAAATTCACAGTAATTGCTTTGATGACTTTGAAATTCTTTTTGTTTTTCAATATTGGAATTTTGGTTGCAGGTATTCTTCCTTCTTTACTTTTCGACCACAAAATGCCCATTCAAGGAATTCCAATTACTTATTTTTTGCGTTCTAATTTCTATTATTTCGTTACTTGTTTGCCAATTTTAGCCATACAATATTTGATAAGTTTGAAATTCAATAATTTTTTGGTTGCTGTTGGAATTGGACTATTAGGTTTAATTGGTTCGCTTATTGGCATCAGTTGGAAGCACATTTATCTAAGTCCTTACAGCTATTCCGCAATGACGGTATTTCCTGCTAAAAAAGAGTTTCCAATTTACACTTACGCCTTCGTTTACTTTTTGATTATCATGGTGATCAGCTATGTGATTTATGTTTCAAAGAAGGAGAAGGGGTAGAAGATTTTTTGACTAGATTGTTTTACTAATTTACTTCAACTTCTTAAGCACATATAAATTCTTGTCAACCACTAATTTTTCTTTAGTTTTTATTGATTTCCAATTATTGGTGCAGGGATACCTTTTGTTGTTTAAAATAATTTCCATATCGAAGCCATCTAAGCAATTAATCCAGCGGTAGGAAACTTTCTTTTTCGTTTGAATTAATTCCAGGGTTGGCGGTTTTCTTGTTCTTAGGTATTGATCAAAAAGTTTTGACAAATCTATGTTTAGCTCTTTTGACATGAATTGTTCAATTTCTGCACTTGTAACTGTTTGATGCCAAAATTTTTGATTCATTTTTCTTAACATAGAACGAAACAATTCATCGTTATTGACCAATGTTCGTATGGTATGTAACATATTGGCACCTTTATAATACATGTCACCGCTACCTTCGTTTTGAACGAGGTATTGACCAATTATTGGTTTGTCATTTGCAATATTTTGACGCAAACCAATGCAGTATTTATTGCCAGCATCTTTTCCAAACCAATAATCCATGAATAAGGTTTCGGAATAGTCAGTGAAAGCCTCGTGAACCCACATATCTGCAATGTCTTTGGTTGTAATATTGTTTCCAAACCACTCATGTCCTGTTTCGTGAACAATGATATAATCCCATTTTAAACCTTCTCCTGTTCCGCTTAAATCAGTGCCTTGATAGCCATTTTTAAAGCCATTTCCGTAAGCAACCGCACTTTGATGCTCCATACCTAAATGAGGTGCTTCAACGAGTTTGTAACCGTCAGAATAAAAAGGATAAGGTCCAAACCAATGTTCAAAGGCTTTTAGTGTTCGTGGAACTTCTTTAAACTGCTTTTTTGCTTTTTCGAGATTTCCTCTTTTTACCCAATAGTCCAAGTCTAATTTTCCATTTTCTCCTTGATATTCTTCATGATAAGTTACGTAATCACCAATATAAGGAATCATGCAATAATTGTTGATTGGGTTTGAAACTTTCCAAGAATAAGTGCTTTGGCTATCGTTTATTTGTTCAATTCCTACAAGTTTGCCATTACTGACGCATTTAACTGAATTTGGACAGGTGTAGTGCATAGTAACACTATCAGGTTCATCGTACTGAGAATCTTTACAGGGAAACCAAACACTTGCACCTAAGCCTTGACAAGCGACTGTTATCCATGGGAGACCGTTGGCATCTTTTTTCCAGATGACACCTCCATCCCAAGGTGGATTAACTGCTTTTCGGGGTTTGCCGTGGTAGTAAATTGTAAATGAAGCGCTTGTTTTTTCTTTTCGTTTTAATGCAGCGGTTTCAAAAAAATAGGCATTTCCAATTTTTTGAAGGGAAGATTTTGAAATCAATTGTTCTTCGAAAAGGATGCTGTCTAGAATTAATGGATCTTGTAAGTCAATTTGAATTGTTTTTTTATTCCATTTTTTTGCTTCGACTTCCTTAAAGGTAATTGTATTTGAACCTTTTATTGACTGGGTTGTCGGTTGAAATTCAACGGCTAATTCATAATGTGTAATGTCCCACCAATTTCGTGTTTCTCCATAACCACCACGCAAAGAATCGGCTTTCGTAAATTGAGAAAAAGAGTAATTCGCAACGATTAATAGAAAAAAAAGTAGTCGCATACAAACAGTTTAAGTTTAGAACTTCATAAAAATAACCATTACTCAAGAAAATCAGGCTCAGGATAGAGGAATTATTAGAAATGTAGAAAAAAAGTAAAAGAAAACGGTGAAAACTGACTAAACAAAAAAGCCAATCTCTTGGTTTACAATTGATTGGCTTTTTAACCTGTGATTTCGCTGGGATTCGAACCCAGGGCCCATACATTAAAAGTGTATTGCTCTACCAGCTGAGCTACGAAATCGCTTTAGCGGGTGCAAAGATATGTATATATTCCAATTCTGCAAAGGAATTATGCTTATTTTTGAAATATATTTTAAATTAATTTTTAAGTGTTTGAAAATCAGCAAGAGTGGAAGTTAGAAAAAAACATATTTTCCTTATCGGTTTCATGGGGAGTGGTAAAACTTCCAATGGGAAGCTGCTTTCAAAACAATTGAATTTTGACTTTTTAGATACTGATCGTCACATCGAGGAAGAAGAAAATCGTTCGATTCAAGAAATTTTTGACACCAATGGTGAAGCGTATTTTCGTGGTTTGGAACGACAGCTACTTGAAAAAATTTGTTTCATTGAAAAACCAACCGTTATTTCCACTGGTGGAGGAATGCCCATATATCTCGAGAATATCCATTTGATGCTTGAACATGGTTGGGTTGTGTTTTTGAATATTTCGCTGGGTAAATTGTATTACAGATTGAAAAATGATAAAAAACGTCCTTTACTTCAGTCAGAGGAACAGTTATACGAACTAATTAGCAATAAATTGAAAGAGCGAATGCCGATTTATTCGCAAGCCGACATTGTTGTTGATGCAGGAATGAGGAAAACAGAGATTTTAGAGCAACTTCTTGAAAAGCTAAATCCACTTCTTGTCTAAGTTGTTCCCATAAAATTTCAAATTAATCTTTCTTCGGTACAAATTTCATCGATGTTGAATTTACACAATGACGTGTGTTTTTATCTGTAAATCCTTCGCCATAAAACACATGACCTAAATGCCCATCACATTTTGCACAAACGATTTCGGTTCTTTGACCGTCTGCATCTCTGATTTTTTTTACTGCACCAACGATTTCATCATCAAAACTTGGCCAACCACAATTGGAATGAAACTTATCGTCTGAGCGATACAAAGGGGCATCACATTGACGACAGAAATAAGTTCCACCTTCAAATTTATCGGTGTATTCACCTGTGTAAGGTCGATCAGTTCCTTTGTAAATGATTACTCTTTTTTCTGCTTCAGTTAGTGGATTCAATTTCATGTCTTTTTGTTTAGATTCGTTAGTTTTAGTTTTTTCTTTAATTGCTTGACCTTGACAACTTAATGTCGTGAGGCATAACATGAAAAGTCCAAAAATATAGTTGTATTTAAATTGCATAGCTTTAGTTTTCTTTAAAACGTTTCAAAAACGAAAATCGTTCATTGCTTGATTAAATTTTAACTTTTGATAGGAATTTAAATAAACATTGGCTTAAACAACTGAACTTTTACTAGCAACAATGTACTATTTTTGCAATTCATTCGTTAAATGATTTGTGAAGACAAAATTAGTATTCCTATTATTTCTTTCGCTAGGTTGGAATTTAAAAGCGCAACAACCTAACTTTTTCTCTCGTTCAGAAATTGGTGTGCACGTTGGTTCCATGTATTATATTGGCGACTTAAACCAATTTAAACCTTTCTACAGGAGTCAATTAGCGGGCGGATTTATGTATCGTTTTACTATTCATTCTCGTCTTTCTCTCCGCTTAAACTATACGGTTGGAAATGTGGAAGCTTTTGACAGCGATTCTAAAAAACCTTTAATCGTAAACCGAAATTTAGACTTTAAATCACGTATTCGCGAACTTTCTGGAGGAATTGAATTCAATTATTTCCCATTTCAATTTGGAAACAAACGGTATCCAGGAACGGCTTATTTAATCACACAAGTTGGTCTTTTTTACATGGAACCAACAACCACTATCAATGGACAAGAAGTTAAACTTCAAAGCATTGGTACAGAAGGGCAGGGGAGTGCTTTGGGAAGAAAACGCAATTACAGTAATTTTCAATTGTGTATTCCTTTGGGGCTTGGGGCGAAAGTTTCACTGGGTAAAAGAGCTACTTTTAATGTTGACATCGCCATTCGAAAAACATTCACAGATTACATTGATGATGTTGGTTCTGATTTTTATTTAGATCCGACCTTACTTGCTGCGGCAAACGGACAAACAGCTGCGGATTTAAACAACCGTAGTTTAGATGGCAATCGTTACGGTAGAAGGGGTAATTCTTCTACTAAAGATTGGTACGTTTATGCAGGTGGAATGTTGACCTTTCGCTTGGGAACGGGAAATGTTTGTCCAAAATTACGCTAAGACTGATCAATCGATTTTTCATTCTAATTTAATGCATTTTCTTGGTTTTTGAGGTGAATTCAAATCCTAAAAGCTCACTTTTAAACCCACATTAGCATTTCCACTGATCAAAAAGATTGTTCTAGTAGAGGGGAATTTTAGAAAACTCATAGCAGGTCGTATTTCAGTAAATAAATGAATTTGGTTCATGAAATTACTTTTCTTTCCCAGTCTAACTTCTATACCAATTGGAACATAAATTGAACTTAATAAAAAAGGCTTTAAATTTAATTCTTCCTTGTCTTTAACTGTTGTTGAAGGTTCAAAAAAACTTCCTGAAACACCAACGTACTCATTGTAATTGATGTTTATTTTTGATTGATAACTCATTCCTAATTGAAGTCCAAAACCACTGTACATAACCATTTGATGTTCTTCTGGTAAACTATGTAGGTAGGAGAAATCAAGTAGGATTTTTTTTGAACTTGTATTTGCACGAAGTGATTTTGATCGGTAAATATCAATATAAACTGGATTTCCTTCAGTTGTATATACAGTATCGTTATCAATAATACTACTTTGAAAGGCAGCTATCGAAAATTGACTAGTTGTTTTTAAATGATTGAATCCAATACGAAAAGTTCCATTTTTAAATTTGGAGTGTTTAAAACCAAGTAACAAACGTCGTTCTTTTGAGCTAAATGGATTGTCAAATTTAGAAATACTGTGATTGGAATTGAAATTGAAAGAAGAGAAATCCCTCGTTAGAATGGTAGAATTTATAGCAATCGCTTTAAAGTCTTGAAAACTCAGTGAATCATAGAAATCTCCATGAATCCCAATGGAAATAGAACCTTCTGTAAGTTTTATTTTTTTGCTTTGGGAAAATAGAGAAGAACTTTGAAGGATCAAAAAAAGAATGAAAATTACCGTTTTTATTTTTTTTTCCATTAACTCAAAGTTAACGATTATATCCTCATTTTTCATGTTGCAATTAAATATTCAATTCCCTACTTTTGCACATGAGAAAAAAAATCCTTCTTTTAGGCTCCGGAGAACTTGGAAAAGAGTTCGTGATTGCTTGTCAGCGTTTGGGTCAATACATAATTGCAGTAGATAGTTACGAAGGCGCACCTGCTATGCAAGTGGCACACGAATTTGAAGTCATCAATATGTTAGATGGCGAAGAATTAGACCGAATTGTAGCGAAACACCAACCCGATTTAATAGTCCCAGAAATTGAAGCCATTCGTACGGAGCGTTTTTACGATTACGAAAAGCAAGGAATTCAAGTGGTTCCAAGTGCGAAAGCGGCGAATTTCACAATGAATCGAAAAGCAATCCGCGATTTGGCTGCAATTGAAGTAGGAGTGAGGACTGCCACTTATCGCTATGCCACCTCTTTCGAAGAATTGCAAGCTGGAGTTGCTGTTACTGGAATTCCCTGCGTTGTGAAACCGCTGATGTCGAGCTCTGGAAAAGGACAATCGGTTATCAAATCCGAAGCTGACATTCAAAAAGCGTGGGAGTATGCGATGGAAGGTTCACGTGGCGATTTGAAAGAAGTGATAGTAGAAGGATTCATTGATTTTGACTACGAAATTACGTTGTTGACAGTAACACAAAAAGAGGGTTCGACTTTGTTTTGTCCACCAATTGGTCACCGACAAGAACGCGGAGATTACCAAGAAAGTTGGCAACCAATGCCGATGCATCCAGCACATTTAGCTGAAGCACAAGAAATGGCAGCAAAGGTCACAGCCGCTTTGGGCGGAGCAGGAATTTGGGGAGTGGAATTTTTCATAACCAAGGATGGTGCGTATTTCTCAGAATTGTCCCCTAGACCTCACGATACAGGAATGGTGACTTTAGCTGGAACACAAAATTTCTCAGAGTTTGAATTACACTCAAGAGCTATACTAGGCTTATCCATTCCAGAAGTTACCTTGTTGAGAAATGGAGCAAGTGCAGTTGTTTTAGCAAGTTCTGAATCGAACAATCAACCTGAATTTGAAGGATTGAACGAAGCGGCAAAAGTTCCAAACACAGACTTTAAACTTTTCGGAAAACCAACAACTCGTCCATATCGAAGAATGGCAGTTGCTTTGGCTTATGGCACAGAAAATGTTACCGAGCTTGTTGAAATCGCTAAAGAAGTTGCAAATAAGATTTCGGTTAAGTAAAAAGAATAACTCTCTCTGTGTCCTCTGTGGTTTAATCCTTTTTCTTTTTTTATCCAATTGTTAAAACAAATAAGAACAAAATAATTATAAAATGAAACTAATCATCCTTTTCGCAATCAGCTTCTTGACTTTTCAATTAAGCGCTCAAACAATAGCTTATCAATTGCGCATGCCGAAACCACAAAACCACTATTTCGAAGTGGAAATGACACTTTCAGATTTCAAAGAAAAAGAGCTAAACCTCAAATTACCCGTTTGGGCACCCGGTTCGTACTTAGTGCGCGAGTTTTCAAAAAACTTAAACCTTGTGAAAGCCTACGATGAAAATGGAAAAGAAATCCAAGTGGTGAAAAAAACGAAAAACACGTGGACTGTTAAATCAAATGGCGAAAAGAAAATAAAAGTAAAATATGAAGTTTATTCCTTTGAATTATCGGTTCGAACTTCATTTTTAGATTTAACGCATGGCTTTGTAAGTGGTTCAGGCGTTTTTATGTACGTAGATGGTTACAAAGATAAAAGCGGTAGTTTAGAAATCGTGAAGCACCCAACTTTTAGCACTATAACAACAGCACTTCCAAAAGCTAAAATGTCAATCGCAAAAGACGGTTCTGAAACCTTTGAATTTTCAAACTACGATCAGTTAGTTGACTGCCCGATTGAAATTGGAAACCAAGTAGTATTTGATTTTACAGCTGCTGGCGTTAAACACACAGTTGCTATCTACGGAGAAGGAAACTATGATATTGCAACCTTGAAAAAAGATATGGCAAAAGTAGTTCAAGCTGCAACGGACGTTTTTGCGGTGAATCCAAACAAAGAGTATGTTTTTATTATTCACAATGTGGTCGATGGTCAAGGCGGTTTAGAACACACCAATTCCACAACCTTAAGTGTGAATCGCTGGACGTATCAAGGTGCGGAATACACTGGTTTTCTTTCACTTGTGGCACATGAATATTTCCACTTATGGAATGTGAAACGCGTTCGACCGATTGAATTAGGCCCTTTCGATTACGACCAAGAAAATTACACAAGCCTACTTTGGGTAATGGAAGGATTCACTTCTTACTATGAAAAATTGATACTTGTGCGAGCAGGATTCATGGGTAAAGAAGATTTCTTAAACAAATTACAAGGTTCAATAAATTACGTTGAAGGTTCTGTTGGAACACGCGTTCAGCCAGTAGCGCATGCTAGTTTTGATGCATGGATTAAAGCCTATCGTCCGACCGAAAACAGTGCCAATACTTCTATGACTTATTACTCACGCGGATCGGTGATTGCGTCCATTATTGACATTTTAATCATTGATAATTCCAAAGGAAAACAATGCTTGGACCATTTCTTTCAGCATTTGTACAAAAAGTACTTTATCGAAATGAATCGTGGATTTTCTGAAACAGAATTTAAAGCAGAGTTGGAGAAATTCGTAGGCAAAAACTTAGATGAATTCTACAAAAAGTACATTGACGGAACAGAGATATTACCTTATGCCGAAGTATTTGACAAAGTTGGAATTTCAATAATTGACAATACGAGTTTTAAGCCATCTTTTGGCGCAACCGTACTTGAAGAAGGAGGGAAAGTGATGGTGAAAAATGTGCGTGCAGGTTCAAGTGCCGAAGAAGCAGGAATCAGCGTTGGAGATGAAATCGTGGGATGTAATTCCTACCGAGTGGATCAGGCGATGTTGGAAGCAATGATGAGTGGTTTAGCAACTGCCGAAACAGCTGACTTGTTAATAGCGCGCGAAGAAAAATTGTTCTCTGTAAAAGTGCGAATGACCAATTTCAGAAAACCAAACTTTCAATTTGTAAAACAATCCAACGAAAAGCCTTCTGCCAATTTTATGTACTGGTTGAGGTAGATTTTATATTGAAATTTGGGCGTTCCCCTGATGAAAAATCAGTGGTGGGCTATTCGTTGCAAGTCCTCGTCGTTCCTCCTGTGGGCTTTACACTACTATCCCTAACGCGAGAGATTGGATTGGGTTTTAATCATGGTTAAATGCTCTAGACTTGGATATTTGAAATGAATTTTTATCTTTGGAATAGGATACATAACCACATTACAAATTTTCGTTTTTCAAAAACATTCAGATTCAATAACCTTAGTACGATTATTAAAATTGGACTCAGGCCGCTTAGAGACAATGAGTTACGATTAATACTTTTGAAAATGTATCGGGATACATTGATAAAGTATTATAAAGTAAATCGTAGTTTATCAGCGGAATAATTTTTGCTTTGATTAAAAACATGTAACTCGTCGTTATTTTCTCTCGATTTTACGTATTCTAAGACTTCTACAAATTTTTAAGCAGCAAATTTACAAGTTTCTACATAAGGTGATTTTCTTGTTACAACTGCAAACATTCTACTTACCAGCTTATTTCTTACAATATTAATAG
Organism: Crocinitomicaceae bacterium; assembly: GCA_044350515.1. Lineage (GTDB taxonomy): Bacteria > Bacteroidota > Bacteroidia > Flavobacteriales_D > Crocinitomicaceae > UBA952. The sequence goes on from JBILHL010000036.1 coordinate 29,653, forward strand.
TCGACAT
>JBILHL010000040.1:0-23646 GCA_044350515.1 Crocinitomicaceae bacterium
ATCAAAATAAAAACCTATAAAAACAAATATCCCAGTAATCACGTGATTACTGGGATATAATTAGTTAATTTAGTCTTTAATAATCTGTATCGTTTATTTAGGACTAGTCAATAAAATGCAACTATATTCAAAATCGATACAATGCTAACAGCAATTCATCCAAAACTTCCAATGAGAGACAAGTCAATTACCCACAATTTTTATTGTGATAAGCTCGGTTTTAAATTGATTGGTTTGGACCATTTTGATGATTATTTAATGTTGAAACGAGATGAAATCGAACTTCATTTTTTTAAGTTTGTCACTTTAAATCCAACAGAAAATTACGGACAGATATATATTCGCTGTCAGAATATAGACGAGTTTTACAAAGAGTTACTTGCTAAAAATGTGACAATTCATCCAAATGGTGCTCTTGGTTTGAGACCTTGGGGAATAAAGGAATTTTCTATTCTCGATCCCGATTTGAATCTTTTGACTTTTGGTGATAAAGTGAATAAATAGTTTTTTAGCCCTTAAATTCAGTATTGTATTAATGCTTTTGATTTTTCATGAATTTGAAATTGTTTAATTCGTTTATTAAAAAGTTAAATCAAATAGGCTAAATTTGTTTGAAAATTTAGCTGTTAATAAATGTTTCTGATATCTTTACTCGTATTAGTTTTTGTGAAATTCTAAAGAGTGATTTTCATAAAATGTTTTACTCATCATTTACTCACCTAACTTAAAAATTTTCGCAATTAAAAAAACTATTCTTTTTCAACAAAGACAATAGTTTTGAGTGTTTTCATTGGTTTTCGGAAAAGATTTCAGTGGAGGTTAAGTTTAGCTATGTCGAATCAATTGAAGGAGTAGATTGAGGCTATTATTTAAAATTTACCACCCACGTTTTCTAAAACACTGAACACGAAGCGCAATTCCCATTTCATTTTGTTTGGTTGTAAAAGTTCTGTTGTAGATTTCTATTTTTGTCACCCACGATTTTGAATTCTTTGAGTCTCCACTTTTCAAATGATAAAGACTCAAGCCATATCGCATTGAAAATTGATTTTGTGGATTATTACGACTTTCGTTTTTGATGTAAAAATATTCGGGTGTAACGAAACATTCTAGAACCTCCGCTTTACAGATACCACTTCGATTACGAACCCTTAATTTGAACAAACTTTTTCTAATTTGTAAAGCGCTAGTGTACGCAATTACTTGATTAAATGGAATTTTGTTTTCAATTCGGATACCAATCTCAGGTAGTAAATATTTACCAAATTGTTTCGATAGGCCTAATTGTAAAGAGGGTTGTAATTGATTTTTTTGACCAAAATTATAGGAGCAAATAATACCAATGTTCCTACGAGTTTGATTTAACGCGTAGAATGACTGTAATACAATTATTAAAAAGACTAGGACAGTTTTCATTTTACATTATTTTCACTTGTGAATATCTGCAAGACAAAAATTTAAGTTTCGATGTTGCAAATCCTTTTTCTGTAAAATGAAATAACTTGAAATGGTTACAGTAACTTGATAGTTTAGAATTACTTTAATGATAACTTTCAAGCATAGTCAAAAGCAGAAGCATAAAATGGTTTGGAAACAAAATCTTCTTTCTCATTGTTCGATAAATCAAAATAAGCTTGCATCATCATTACATCATTTTTTTTAATAAAAGAATGAATCAAACCTAATTTATTATTTTTTTCGATATTTTTAAGTAGTTGATCTTTTTCATCCATCCACATCATTGCTGAATTTACTTTTTCTTTTGCTAGTAATCCTTCAAATAATTCCGAAAGAGCCTTTTCATGACCTGGTTTGTAGAATATTCCTTCAAAAGCTAAAAATTCAAATTTTTTCGGATTGAAAATTCTTCTTAATAAAGGGAAATAGGGCAAAATTTTTACAATTAACTTTCCAATTTTTCCGGGCATTCGATTTACTTTCCAATGGCAACGATGTAATTGACATCCAGCAATCCAATCACCTTGTTTATTTTTAAGAACATAATAGTTTTGATGCTGAAAAATAGGATTAAATTGTACAAGTGAATATTGACTGTAAAAACTTGAAAGATGTTCAATAACTTGTTTTTTATCAAGCTCAGTTGTGATGCGATGAAGATTAGCTTTTTCTTTTGGAAAAAAACGACTGAATCCTATAGTTTTAATTGTTCCAACGTGGGAATAGCCTGTATTTTGAACAGCTTTAAAAGAAGCTTTATTTCCTTTTTCAACCAATGCAAAATAAACCGTTTTTAAGGTTTCGCCTTTACTGACTAATTCCATTGTTTTAGTAGAATATTTTTTCATCAACCCTTGTCCTCTAACTTCTGGATCTGTTGCGAAATAACGTATATATTGACAATTATAAGCTGTTTGCCCTGATAAAACGGTCATTTTACTAAACACGCCAGTACCTTGAAGTTCGTTGTTTTTTTCAATCGCTAAAAGTTTGGGATTGATAATCAAAGGAATGTGTTCTGCAACTTTCATGTTTTGATATACAGCACCTTCATTTCCCCATGAAATTCGTTTCCAAAATGTTAAAGCATGTTCTGGTATTCCGTCATAACGGGCAATTGAATAGTCACCTTCTGTAAATAAAATTTCTTTTCTCATTTGCTATTCTTTGGTGTTAGAAATCCATCATTTTCCATCTGTTCACAGCTTTTTTTAATTATCATAAATAAATCTTCAAGTACTGCTTCAGAATGGGCAGGAGATAAAAAGCAATTTCTTCCTTCCCAAACATAAACACCATTTAAAAGTAGATAATTGTAGAGTATACTTGTTTTTCCTGGTGTTGTAAAACGAAACAAAGAAGCAAAATGATTCGTGACAATTGGATATTTCATTGATTGAAAGTAAGTGTTTAATCGAGCGCAAAATTTTTCTGTTTTTGAATTCAAAGTACTTAAAATTTCGCCTTGGTTTTCTTCTAAAAGTTCAAGTGTTTTTAGTGCAGTTGCCATAGCTAAAGGATGGTGACAAAAAGTTCCTGCTACGAAAGTCATTTTAACACTTGGTGCAGAATCGTCTCCAAACTTCCAAAATCCACCATCCGTTGCATCTAAAAATTTTGCGTCACCAGCCACAATTCCAATCGGTAAACCTCCACCAATAACTTTACCATACGTAACAATATCTGCTTGAACAGAAAAAAAAGCTTGTGCCCCTCCAATTCCAATTCTAAAACCTGTTATTACTTCGTCAAAAATCAATGCTGTATTTCCTTCTTTTGTTATGGCTCTTAGTTGCTGTAAGAATTCTTTTGGTTGCAGTGCTGGATTTCGACTCTGAACAGGTTCTACTAATACTGCTGCAATCTCGTGTATATTTTCTTTTATAAATTGTAAGGATTCATTAGCTCCATATTCTAGTAAAAAAGATTCGTTAAGTATTGATTGTGTAACACCTGGTACTATTTCTTGAGCTTGATACGAAGAGCTACTTTTCAAGGATAATAACGTGTCAAATGTTCCGTGGTAGGCGCCTTTAAAGAAAACTATTTTATTCTTTTTTGTTGTTGCTTTTGCTAGACGAAGTGCTACCATTACAGCTTCTGTTCCTGAATTAAAAAACGCTACACGTTCTACACCAGTCAATTCATTAATTTTAGCTGCCAATTGACCAGCCAAGGGAGTAATTGGGCCAACAGACCAATTTTTTCCCAATTGCTTGATAACTTCCTTTTTCAAAGGTTCATAATTGTGTCCGAACAAAATAGAACCAAATCCCATGGTTAAATCAATGTATTGATTACCATCCACATCATAAATAAAAGCTCCTTCTGATTGTTCACAATGTAAGGTGAATGTTAAATCCTTTAAATCTTTTGCAAATCCTGCCGATGCTCTATTTAAAGCGAATTGTTTTCTGAATTTTTGGGTTAACTCTCGAGTTGTTTTAGTTTTTTTTTTAAGTTCTTCGATCATTCTTTGACAAATTTTAAACAATCGAAAGTAATTAAAATTGAGAAATTTCAGATGAAATGAAACCTTAAAAATTAGTAAAGAAGGTTAATATAATTAACCAAGGCAAAAAGTTTGTGGAAGGTGAAAAACGATTTTATTTCTAAGTTGAAACAACCCTAATAACCTGAGATAGATTATTAAAATTGAATTCAGATATTTTATAATCAATGAGTTACGATTATCACTTTTGAGAGTGTATCGGGATGCATTGAGAAAGGATTATGAAGTAAATCGTAGTTTATAAGCGGAAAACTCTATTACTTTGCATAAAATCTAGTTATCCACTGTTGATCCCACTTGATTTAGCCGGCTAGCGCTTAAGCAGCAACGAAGTTAAATCTACAATTTAACGCCTTGACTTACATGTTTTTATAACAATCTGAATTCCGATTTTACTATCGAACTCAGTTTCGTTAATGATAGAAATTTATTGATACTTAATACAAAAAGGATAAACCATAATATTATAAAGAAATAGATATACAGATTGATATCATTTTCTGTTAAAATCCAAATTAGGAATGCCATTATGATTGTATAGAATATTAAGTTTATAAGCAAAATGATTTTTTGAAATCGCCAGTTTATTATTGAAAAAAAGCTAAAGAGAATATGTGTTACAATAAAACCTGTCTTGAAATAATCAGTAGAACTGTATTCAAACCCATAAGGTGCGTACATTAATGAAACTAATAAACTAAAAATTAATGGCAGCGAATAAAGTATCATTAACGGAAACATTAAAATGTTTTCCATTTGTTTTAGGGTCTTATTCATTAGGTGTTTTTTTGAGTTTTAGTTAGATACCAGTTTGATGATTACCATTGATTTAAAGCGATTTAGACAGACATTTTATAGTTAATGCCAAATTTTAATATTATTCAATACGAAACTTTAAATTTTTTCTACATAAACAGCTGCGCCATAAGCTAATACTTCTGTCACTCCTTGAATTACATCATTTGTAACCTAACACATATTGACTAAAATCAATATTGCAACACAAAGGTTGTTTTTTTGAGATAAACAGTTCTAATCTCTTTGTTTCTTTTTGTTTGTAGTGCTTTGAGTTTTCAATTTTTGTGCTTGGGATCGAGCCTTAGTTAAGGTAATTGGCGATTGCTTGGATAGTAGTTCCAAACCTAGTTTTGCTCTTTCCTGAAATGACATCATATAACTTGATTTTATGGAGGCTATACATTTATGCAAATATAAGGGTGGTAATCATTGGTATAAAAATAATTTCAACCTACTCTCCCTGGTATCCCCTCCAACTTCTCCAACGTCAAATCCTCTTTGTCAATTCGCCAGGTGTGCGTCTCCAACCCATTTGAAATCACAATCAATTCACAGTTTAGCTGATGTTGGTAGCTGAGCACTTGTTTCAAGGTGTCTTCGTTTAGTTTGATACTTGGAGCTTTGCATTCAACCAATAAATGCGGTTTGAAATCGCTGTTGAAAACAACAATGTCCCATCGTTTGGTGAGTCCGTTGTATTGAATGGATTTTTCCACGCCAATGAGCGTATCTGGATAATTTAAGTCCTTGATGAGATGTGCAATGATGTGTTGACGTACCCATTCTTCGGGCGTGAGTAAGATGGCTTTTTTGCGAATCAAGCATTTCACAAAAATCTTCCCCGATTTGCGTGTTAAATCAAGTGGTGTAAAAGGGAAGCTAAGCGGAACAATGAAATCCATTACATTCCTGGCAAAAGCAAGTTGATGTCCTTGAATTTTAAACCGAAAACTTTCCCTAAAACTTCGTTGGTAAGCACGCCTTTGTAGATGTAAACGCCATTTCTAAAACCTTCTTGCGAGCGAACTAAGTCTTCAACGCTGCCTTTTTCGCCCATTTCGAGTACTAAAGGAGTGAAGATATTGGATAAAGCAAAAGAGGCTGTTCTCGATACACGCGAAGCAATATTAGGAACACAATAGTGAATCACGCCATGTTTTACGAATGTCGGGTCGTTGTGGTTGGTTACGCGCGAAGTTTCAAAACAACCGCCTTGATCGATACTCACATCCACGACAACCGAACCAGATTTCATACTTTCAATCATTTCTTCAGATACCACACACAACGAACGACCAATTGGGGAACGCAATGCACCAATCACAACATCGGCTCTGCGAATTGCTTTGGCTAAAACTTTTGGTTGTAAAATTGAGGTATAAACACGCGCTCCAACATCGTTTTGTAGACGACGCAACTTGGAAAGTGAATTGTCAAAAACTTTTACAGATGCGCCCAAACCAAGTGCGGCACGTGTTGCAAATTCACCAACTGTTCCTGCGCCAATCACCACAACTTCAGTTGGTTGAACACCCGCAATTCCGCCGAGCATCATTCCTTTTCCGGAAGAATAACTCGAAAGCAATTCTCCAGCAACAAGTAATGAAGTCGTTCCAGCAATTTCACCTAATGTTCGAACGATAGAAAAAACTCCTTCGTCGTCTTTGATGTAATCCCAAGCAATGGCAGTGATTTTTTTGCTCATTAACTTTTGAAGAATCTCTTTTGGTTGTGTTGAAATTTGTAAAGCTGAAATAAATGTTTGATTTCCAACCATTAAATCAACATCTTCTTCTGAGGGTGGCGCGACTTTTAAAATGATGTCACATTCGTAAATTTCTTTTGTGCTGTAGGAGATTTCTGCTCCTGCTTCGCTATATTCGTTATCAGAGAAATTTGCTCCTTCACCGGCTTTCGTTTCAATTCGTACGCGATGTCCATGATTTACCAACAAAGAAACGGCCTCAGGTACAAGCGCCACACGTCGTTCTTGAAAACTTGTTTCTTTTGGAATCCCAATAAACAAAGAGCCTTTCTTTTTGCGCACCTCAAGCATTTCTTCTTTTGGTGTTAAACTTCCTTGCTGAATGAGTGTTTTGAGTAATCCTGGATCTGTAATCATAATTGAAAAGCTATTTCTCTTGAATTGTTCGTTTCGTCACAACGAATATACACCCAAATTACGTTATTTGGAAGAATAAAATTAATTTTTTCAGCCCATTCAATAAAAAAATAGGCTTTTTCTTCCAATAATTCATCCAGTCCTAAATTGCGGATTTCGTTGGGACTTTCAATGCGGTAACAATCTAAATGATAGATTTTTATACCATTCGTTTCGTATTCATTGATGATAGAGTAGGTGGGTGAACCTTCAATTTCCTCAAGGCCTAATTGTTTTAAAAGTTCGGTAATGAAAGTCGTTTTTCCTGCGCCCATTTCGCCGTCAAAAGCAAAACAAGTCGGCGTAGGAAAAAGGGCTAGGAATGCTTTTGCTACTGTTTCTAATTCAGTGATTGATGCAACTTTCCAACGGTGTTCCATGAATTATTCTGAAATCGTTTTATAAGGTAAAACAGTGTGATTTTTCCATTGAAGTAACTCAAAATCAGTTCCGTCAAAGCGACCAAAGGTTTGGTAGTTAATCCATTCGCCAAGGTTGAAATAAAGCGCATCTTGAATTTGAAATTTCAAGGGCAAATGACGATGTCCGAAAATGTAATAATCGGCTTTAAGTTGTGGGTGGTTATCGCTTACGAAGTGATGAAGCCATTCTTTTTCTGGACCAACGTACAACGCATCTTCTTCTCCGTTTGAAATGCGACTGGTTTTAGAAAAATAACTTGCCAACCAAATTCCGAAATTGGGATGCAAACGTGCAAAAGCCCACTGACAGAATTTATTTCGAAAGATTTTCTTGATGAATTTATAGCCTTTATCGCCTGGTCCTAAGCCGTCACCGTGTGCGATGAAAAATTTTTTAGAACCTATTTTAACTTGATAATCGTCTTTGTGTAATTCAATTCCTACTTCTTTTTCAAGGTAGTCAAACATCCACATGTCGTGATTGCCACAGAAAAAATGAACGGGAATTCCTTTGTCTGTCAGGTCGGCGATTTTACCAAGAAAGCGTGTGAAACCTTTTGGAATGGCGTGTTTGTATTCAAACCAAAAGTCAAAAATATCTCCGACTAAAAAAATCTCTTTCGCGCTTGATTCGATATGATTTAGCCATGCAACGATTTGTTTTTCACGAGCTAAACTAATTGCATCGGTTGGTGCACCCAAATGAAAATCAGAGGCGAAATAGGTGTATTTTTTTTCGGATTCCACCATTTAGTGTCCAAAAATCTTTTCCAATTCTTTTTCTAATGCTTCACCGCGAAGATTTACTTTAATGATGCGTCCTTCTTTGTCTATAAGTACTGTGAAAGGAACACTCCCAACTTCGTATAATCTTCCAACTTTTGCACTCCAACCTTTCAAGTCACTCACATGATTGGGCCAAGATAATTTATCTTGTTGAATTGCTGCCAACCATTTCGCGCGGTCAGTGTCTAAAGAAACGCTCATAATTGTAAATCCGTCATTTTTGTATTTTTCATACGTTTTTACCACGTTTGGATTTTCCTTTCGACAAGGTCCACACCACGAAGCCCAGAAATCAATCAATACGACTTTTCCTTTCAAATCGGAAAGTTTCATTTGTTTTTTACCATCAGTTAAAAATTCTTCAAAGTCAGGTGCTATTTTACCTTCAGCTAATAATTTGCCGCTTTCTAATTTATTCTTTAATTGCTTGTAGTTTTCATAATAAGCTTTAACTGTAGGACTTTCTTCAAAAGTACTGTTGATTTGTGTCATTAGTGCTTCATACGATTTGAAGTCTGCTTCAGCATTGATTTGAGATAGTGCCATTATCAAAGCAGGTGAATTTGGATTGTTTGTTACGAAATCTTGCAATGTAGCCTGAAAATTTGTGTATTGACCTTGCATGTATTGATTGATGATTTGTTCTCTTGTTGGATCAGCTTTTAACGCATTCATTGCAGAATCACTTTTGATAGACCATTTTTCAATCACAATTGCAAAATCATTCATTGCTTTCGATTCATCAGAACCAATAATATTGCAGAAATCTCTTAATTTGCTTCCGTCACCGTAAATTTTGATGTCGCTATTATCGCGCAAAATCAACTGGATATTGGTGTTCCCAGCGCGCAGGATGTAGTAATCCATACTTGGAAGTTTTCCAACGAAAGCGAAGTTTCCTTTTTTGTCAGGTGTAATTTTGTGGTAATCTTTGTAGTAATTCCCGAAGAATTGAGAAACATAAAATGTATCAACAGAAGAATTAAAAATCATTCCTGATAATTTCACATTGATTTCTTGTTGAGCTTGACAACTTATTGAGAACACTAAAAAAGTTGCAATAAATAAGATTTTCTTCATGTATTATTTTTTAAAAACTTCAGACAATTTTTGTTCCAAAACTTCACCACGGAGTTCTTTTCCGATAATATTTCCTTCTTTGTTCACTAAAACAGTAAAAGGAATTCCTTCAAAACCATATAAAGCTGGCATACTGGACTCCCAACCTTTCAAATCGCTTACGTGATTTTTCCAAATTAATCCATCTTTTGCAATTGCTGCTTTCCATGCATTTGGGTCTTCATCTAACGAAACAGAAAGAACGGTAAATTCTTGTTTTTCATACTTTTTATATAGGCGAACCACATTTGGATTTTCCTTGCGACAGGGTCCACACCAAGAAGCCCAAAAGTCAATCAACACTACTTTTCCTCTTAAATCAGAAAGCTTTAACAATTTGCCATCAGGAGTGTTCATTGCAATTTCAGGTGCAGCAATCGTCCCACTATTGATTCTTGCGTAATCGTTGTAAGCGGTTGTAATTTGATCTACTTGCGAGCGAAAAGTTTCCGCTGCTTGTTGACCTTGGTATTTTTGCTCGTAAGCTTGAGCCACTTCTTCCAACACACTTAAGTTTAGTTCGTTCCATCCGTCGAAAGAAGTGGTTGGCAACAAAACCATTGAAAGCACAATGTTGTAAGGATTTCCAGGTTGTTGTGTCATTTTTTTGCGCACAAATGCATCTACTTTTTCTTTAGCCTCATAATATTTCGCGTTCAAATCTTCCTTCGACATCGTTTTTTGAATTACCATTAAGGAATCTTGTGCGTTTTGGAAAGCTTGTAATTGCGCTAAATATTCATTCATTACTTTCGCCCAATTGGTTCCACTTGCATTAGGTTTCAAATTAAATTCCGTAACTTCACAATTGATTTTTAAGTTGTTGTTAGGCTCAATTGTAACTGGAATAAGATTGTTTTTATCTTCACCTAATCTTAAAAAATAGTAACCTAATCCGGGAACATTTCCTTCTAATTTAAAAGTACCATCAGCGTTTATCATAGTATTTGCAACGGGAATTGTACCGCGATCACTTGGAGCTTCAACGTACAATTTTTGCTGTGCAGCGCCATTGATTTTCCCTTGAATAGTGAAGTTGTTTTCTGGTTTTTCACCTGCTCCATTTTCAGTATCGTCACAACTTTGAATTAAAAAAGTAAATGCACTTAATAGAAAAAGGAATTTAATATATTTCATAAATAACTATGCTTCAAGAAGTTCTCTTAATAATTTATTTGCAATTTTTGGATCTGCTTTTCCGTTTGAAACTTTCATCAATTTCCCCATGAAGAAACCTGTGAGTTGCTTTTCTCCGTTTCTATAGCGTTCAACTTCCGCTTGATTTTCTTCAAACACTTGTAGAATAAAGCCTTTCAAAGTGTCTTCGCTCGAATCTTGAATCAAGTTCAATTGTTCAGCAATCGCTAATGGACTTAAATCCGATTTCAATAGTTCAGGTAAAATACGTTGAGAAGCAACAGAATTAGAAATTTTTCCTTCGTCGATGATTGTAATTAATGCAGCTAAACGCTCCACCGAAATTGGAAACTCATGAATCTCAAAACCAAATTCATTCAAGTACGATTTCACGTCACCCATCATCCAATTGGCTGCGGCTTTGTAATTACTCGTATGTTGAATCAAAGCTTCGTAGAATAAAGCAATTCCTTTGTTATCTGTTAAATTGTACGCATCGTAATCCGATAAACAGTACTCTTTTGTATACCGATTGAACAATTCACGTGGCAAAGCAGGCATTTCTCTTTTGATTGCTTCGATGTCTTCTTTCATCACCACTAATGGCTGTAAATCGGGCTCAGGGAAGTAACGGTAATCATTTGCAGCTTCTTTCGAACGTTGTGAAATTGTAATTCCTTTCAACGCATCAAATCCTCTTGTTTCTTGAACGATTTCTTCACCGTTTTCAATGGCTTCAATTTGTCTTGCGATTTCAAATTCAATAGCGCGTTGCACGTTACGAATCGAGTTCATGTTTTTCACTTCGACTTTCGTTCCAAATTCACTTGCGCCTTTTAAATTCACAGAAATATTGGCATCACAACGCAATGAACCTTCTTCCATATTTCCGTCACAAATGTCCAAGTAACGCACTAATTTACGCACTTCAGTTACATAATTATATGCTTCTTGCGACGAACGAATGTCTGGTTCAGAAACGATTTCCAATAGGGGAGTACCCGCACGGTTCAAATCCACAAGCGTGTCAAAAACATCAACGTCGTGAATACTTTTACCTGCATCTTCCTCCATATGGATGCGCGTGATTTTTATTTCTTTTCCTTCGCCGTCTTCTGTACGAATGTGAATTGCTCCACCAGTACAAATTGGCGTTTTATCTTGTGTGATTTGATATCCTTTCGGAAGATCGGGATAGAAGTAATTTTTACGTGCAAAATATTGATTTGGAGCAATATCGCTACCGCATGCCAAACCTAAACGGATGGCAAATTCGATCGTTTTTTTATTCATCACTGGCAAAGTTCCAGGATGCCCCAAGGTAATCACACTTACATTGGTATTGGGATGTGCACCGTATTCATTGATGTCATTGGAGTACGCTTTTGTCTTCGTCAACATTTGCGCATGAACCTCCAAACCAATTACGGCTTCGTATTTATTTCGAATTTCTTCGTTCATATTAAACGCGTGCAATTAATTCTTTCATAATTAATGTCATTTTAGGCTCTTGGCGGCTTGCAACATCGATAACGTCTTGTAAACTTACTTTTTTGATTTTTCCTTTTACCCCTAAATCCGTGATGATTGAAATCGCGAAACAAGGAATTTCCATGTGGTTTGCAACGATTACTTCCGGAACTGTTGACATTCCAACTGCATCAGCGCCTGTGTTGCGAACATATTGGTATTCAGCTGGCGTTTCCAATGTTGGACCAGTTAATCCAGCGTAGGTTCCAACAGAAACTTTAATGTTATTTTCAGCTGCGATTTCTTTCGCTAATGCAATCATTTTGTGGTCGTAAGGTTCACTCATATCAGGGAAACGTGGACCTAATTCGTCGAAGTTTTTACCAATTAAAGGGTTACCTGGAAATAAATTGATGTGATCATCTTGAATCATGATTTCACCCACTTCAAAATCTGGATTCACACCACCTGAAGCATTACTTACAAAAAGACGTTCAATTCCTAATAATTTCATAACGCGAACTGGGAAAGTAACTTGTTGTAAAGAATATCCTTCATAGTAATGAAAACGACCTTGCATTGCCACAACCATTTTCCCACCTAATTCACCAAAAATTAATTTTCCAGAATGACTTTCAACTGTTGAAACTGGGAAATTTGGAATTTCACCATAAGGAATTTCGTCGATGATTTTGATTTCTTTTACCAATCCACCCAAACCAGTTCCAAGAATAATTCCGATTGTAGGTTCAACATTTGTGCGTGTTTTGATGTACGCAACTGATTCTTTAAATTGTGTTAACATATTGATTTATTAGGTTTTTAAATTGTTCTTCTTTTTCTATTTCAATTGCGATGGGCTGAAAATACCAAGGGTAATTTTTCAAGTTCCAATCGCTCAAAAAATCCTTCAAACGCATGTAATCTTTTTCAGTCGTTAGAATGATTGTTTCTTCGCTTGCAAAAGTATCAAATTTTTGATGAATTCTTTGAATATCCGCCTTACTAAAAGCATGATGATCGCCGAAAGTCAATTGTTCTACTTCATATTTCGCTGCAAGATGTTCTAATAATGGTTTTGGATTGGCAATTCCGGTTACTAAAAGTACTTTTGTGAAGGAATGAATTTGTTTTCCAAAAGGTTGTATTTCAGCATACTTTATACGTGAAAAGAAAACTGAATTTGGATTGAAATTTAATTTTTCAACGATTTGATTTTTAGTTACTTCAGTGTAATCATTTGGAGTTTTTGAAACGATAATTATATCTGCACGATTTCTACCTGATTTACTTTCTCGTAATGTTCCAACGGGCATCAGATAATCGTTAGAAAAAGGCTTACTGAAATCCGTGATTAGAATGTTCAAACCAGCTTTTACAGCTCTGTGTTGAAAGGCATCGTCTAAGATTATTAACTCGTTTTCCGGAAATAAAGTTTGAATTTGTTGAACACCGATAGCTCGTTTTTCACAAACAGCTACGTGTACTTTTTCTTTAAAACGATTTGAATAATAAAGTGGCTCGTCGCCAACTTCCGATGCTTTACTAATTGGTTTTACCCACAAAAAGCCAGTTGTTTTTCTACCGTAACCGCGACTTAAAATTGTTGTTTCATATGTTTCCGAAAGCCATTCAGCCAAATAACTGACGTGCGGTGTTTTGCCAGTTCCACCAACAGAAAGGTTTCCAACGCAAATAGATTTTTTAGGAATTACGAAGGTTTTGAAAATCCCAAGTTTGTAGAATAAGTTTCTTGCGGAAGTAATTCCAAGAAAGATTACTGCAAAAGGAAACAGGAGAAACCTGAAAATATTCATAAAACGAAATTAAGGGTTAATAATTGAATACAAGCAATCCAATTTTTGAATCGTTGCTACTTTTCTTACTTAAATCTAGAAAAAAATCAATTAAACAATAGAGAAAAGTCCAAATGAAACAAGAGGAAACTTCAAGTATTCCAATAAAAATTTTGTAACATTTTTCTATTTTGGTTGCCATTTAAGTAATTTGTCATAGGGTATTTTAGATTTTAAACTTGTTTCTTATTTACACTGAATTTTTAAGTTTCTTTGCATTCACATGAAAAAAGGAATTCTATTTATCGTTTTGTCGGGATTGTCTTTTTTGGTGGTGAATTTCTTTGTCAAACTTTTTGGAATGGGAGAGGAGCAACATCTTTTTTCAAACTTACAAAAAATCCCTGCACATGAATTGGTTTTAAGTCGTTCAATCATTTCGTTTACAATTAGTTCTGTTATTATTAAACGCAAGAAATTGCCTTTTTTCGGAGTCAATAAAAAATGGTTGCTTGTTCGTGGTTTTTCTGGTATGATTGCTTTAACTATATTCTTTCAAACGATTCATACTTTGCCGATTGCTGTAGCGTCAACCGTTCAGTATCTGGCTCCAATTTTCACTATGATTTTCACGATGCTTTTTTTAGGTGAGCGTATTCTAAAATTGCAATGGATTTTTGTATTGATTGCTTTTATTGGTGTTACACTCATTGGATTGAATGCATTGATTATGAAGTCAAATCCCGTTAAATTAGATTTTTTCTGGCTGACTTTAGGAGTGATTTCTGCAGCGTTTTCGGGAATAGCTTACACTGCAATTGTCAAATTGAAAGCAACAGATGCACCCATAAATATTGTCAGTTATTTCCCGATGCTTTCGATTCCAATCATGTCTGTTTGGTGTTTTTTTGATTTTGTGATGCCAAAAGGAATTGAATGGATTTTACTTTTAGTGATTGGGATTTTCACCCAAATTGCTCAAGTGTTGTTAACAAAAGCATTACACCAAGAAAGCACATCTTTAATAACCCCCTTCCAATACTTAGGTTCTATTTATGCTTTGTTGATGGGCTATTTTATTTTCGATGAACGACTTAACTTCTTGATAATTATTGGAGTCGGACTGATTTTACTGGGAGTTATTGCTAATATCCTTATAAAAGCTTGGCAACGTAAGAAACATAAAATCAGTTAAAAAAACGAACGATTAAATTGGACACTAGCTCAATTGCTGATTATTACTTAATTTAGTCCCAACTAGAATACATGAAAATAGATCGACTGCGTTTAGCTCAATTTGGAAACTTAGAATTACTTGCAAAACAAGTGGTAGAAGGTTTTATTACAGGTTTACATAAAAGTCCTTTTCATGGTTTTTCGGTTGAATTTGCTGAACATCGATTATACAATGCAGGAGAATCTACGCGCCATATAGACTGGAAATTGTTCGGTAGAACAGAAAAAATGTTTACAAAAAAATATGAAGAAGAAACGAATTTACGCTGTCAGATAGTAATTGATTCTTCGAGTTCGATGTATTTTCCGAAAGATGGGATTTCTAAGTTTGAATTTTCAACTTATGCTGCTGCAAGTTTGATTGAACTTTTGAAACGGCAACGAGATGCAGTTGGATTGAGTTTGTTCAGCGAAAAATTGGAATTACACACGCAAGCAAAATCCTCTTTATCTCATCATCGCTATTTATACAATGAATTAGAAAATCGCCTGCGAACGTATGACGAGCAAACGAAAAAGGCTACAAACACTGTTCAATTGTTACACGATATTGCTGAATTGACACACCGAAGAAGTTTGGTAGTTATTTTCTCTGATTTATTTGATGATCCAACTCACTTAGATGAATTATTTCAAGCTTTAAATCATTTGAAACACAACAAACACGAAGTTGTAATTTTTCATGTAATTGACAAAAAGTTAGAGTATAATTTCGAACTAGAAAATCGTCCGTATCAGCTGATTGACATGGAAACTGGTGAACGCATGAAGCTACAACCCTCTGAAGTAAAAGAAAAATACGTGGAAGGTGTTCAAAATTATTTCAATGAGATCAAGTTACGCTGTGCTAATTATCGAATCGATTTTATGCCTGCCGATATAAATGAAGGTAATGATCAAATCTTGTTGCAATATTTATTGAAACGTCAGAAGATGTTCTAATACGATTTAGAAACAAATTATCAATTTTTACTTTTTCTAACTAATCGTGAATAAGCAACTTGAAAATAGTTCATTAATTGAGACTAAACGTAATTTCGGATTAGATGTAATGAGGAGTTGTGCTATTTTATTAGTTCTCTTACAGCACGGACAATTTTTTATTTCTAAAAGTGAAACTCAATTGTCTTATGTTCAGCTTTTTAATTTAATAGATGGCGTTTCAATCTTTTTTGTTTTAAGTGGTTTTTTAATTGGTCGAAATTTAGTGAAGGAATTTATTTATAAAGAAATAACTTTTCAGTCTATTTTAAATTTTTGGCTGCGTCGCTGGCTAAGAACAATTCCAAGCTATTATTTGGTTTTGACAATAGTTTTGATTTTGACAGTCATTATCAATAAACAAGATACTTTTTCAGTTCATTTTCAGTATTATTTTTTTCTTCAAAATATAACGTTTGAAATTTCAAAATTTTATCCTGAAGCCTGGAGTTTATCTATTGAAGAATGGTTTTATTTTACATTTCCCATTTTTGTAATTCTCTTTTCTTTATTGCTGAAATTCAATAAGAAAAACCGCTTTCTTTTTGTGATTCTCTTGTTTTTAATTGTTCCGTTCTTATTTCGATTAGTATTTTGGCAAGAAAATCCTTCAATTGATGTAAGGAAAATAGTTGTTTATCGGCTAGATGCAATAGTTTATGGTGTTTTAATGGCTTTTATAACCTCTCTCACAAATTTTAACTCAAAAAAATGGAGGTTTATTTTACTCATTCTTGGTCTATTTCTGCTTGGTATTTTCGCATTGAATCCATATAACTGGAAGTCGTTTTTTTCGCCAATTAATTTTGTATTTGAATCTATTTCTATTTGTTTATTTATTCCGTTTCTAATGAATTTACGTGAATTAAAATGGGAGTCTATAAATCGCGCTGTTAGATTTATAAGTACTCGTTCATATGCTTTATATTTGGTTAATTTATCTCTAATTCAAGGACTTGTTTTAAATCAATTAAAGTTTAATTTTCAATTTTTTAGTCAAAGCGAAATTGTAATTTACTTGCTATTTTGGGTCTTATGTTTTCTATTTGCTGATTTTATTTATCGGTACTTTGAAAAACCTATTTTGATTTGGAGAGATAGCATAACTTAGCTTTTGAAAAAGAAAATCAATAGGTAGTCAAACTGCCAAGATTAATTAATTAATTGTTTAATTTTGACTATGAAAAATATTTTGTTTTTACTTTGCTTGATTCCAAGTTTATGTTTCTCGCAGGGAACTTATCAATTAGCTGTACTCAAATACAACGGGGGAGGAGATTATTATGCTAACCCAACGGCATTACCAAATTTAATTTCTTTTTGCAACCAAAACTTGGGGACAAATATTTCCAAAGATGTGCCTTATGTTGAAGTTGGTAGTAAGGACATTTTTCTTTATCCAATGTTACACATGACAGGTCATGGAAATGTTGTTTTTTCAAAAGTCGAAGCGGAAAATCTAAGAAATTACTTATTGGCAGGTGGTTTTTTGCACATTGATGACAATTACGGAATGGATGAATTTATTCGAGTAGAAATTAAGAAAGTTTTTCCAAATAGTAAATTAGTAGAATTACCTGGTGATCATCCTATTTTTAATCAGAAGTTCAAATTCAATGGCTTGCCTAAAATTCATGAGCATGATAACAAACGTCCTCAGGCTTTTGGTATCATTGAAAAAGGTCGATTAGTGTGTTTATATACTTATGAAACAGATTTGAGCGACGGTTGGGAAGATTCTCAAGTTCATAACGATTCACCAGAAAAAAGAAAACAAGCACTTCAGATGGGCGCAAATATTTTGATGTACGCTTTTATGAAGTAACTTTTACTAGAATATTCTATCTTTGCACCATGAAAATCACAGACGAAATTGTAGCCCATATTTCACACCTTTCCAAATTGGAATTTAAAGGTGCTGATCAAGAAGCGATAAAAAATGACATGGAAAAAATAGTCGGATTCATGGATAAATTGAGTGAAGTTCCTACAGAAAATGTTGAACCATTGATTTTTATGTCAAACGAAGTGAATCGTTTACGTGAAGATATTCCTGTTGTTTCAGTCACGCATGAAGAAGCTTTAAAAAATGCACCAAAGCGCGACTCAGATTATTTTCGTATTCCAAAAGTTTTAGATAAATAAATTGAAAGTAACAGGTTTTTCGTTTATTCGAAATGGAATCAAATTAGACTATCCAATCGTTGAAGCGATACAATCAATTTTACCAATTTGCGATGATTTTATTGTTGCAGTTGGCAATTCCGATGATGAAACATTAGCACTCATTCAATCTATAGAACCTCAGAAAATTCGAATTATCCAAACAGTTTGGGATGATACTTTACGTGAAAATGGGGCAGTTTTAGCAGTTGAAACGAATAAGGCTTTTCAAGAAATAGAAAAAGATTCAGATTGGGCATTTTATATTCAAGGAGATGAAGTAATTCATGAAAAATATTTGCCAATTATCAAAGCTGCAATGCTTGCTTATAAAGACAATTTTAAGGTTGATGCTTTACTCTTTAACTATCAACATTTTTATGGTTCTTATGATTATTTAGGGGCATCAAATAGTTGGTATAAAGATGAAATTCGAGTAATTCGAAACAACAAATCGTTTTATTCTTTCAAAGATGCACAAGGATTTCGAAAAGGAAACAATGAGAAGTTGCACGTTATATCGATTCCTGCTTTTGTTAATCACTATGGCTGGGTGAAAGATCCAAGAGCAATGCAACAAAAACAAGAAAGTTTTCACAAGTTGTGGCATGATGATGATTGGCTCGATAAAAATGTGGCGAAAGCAGAATCTTTTGAATACGAGAAACATGTCAGTCAATTAGTGAAATTCACAGATTCTCATCCGAAAGTGATGGAAGAGCGACTTCAGCGAGTTAATTGGAAATTTGATTACGATATTTCAATGTCTAAACGTAGTACCAAAGATCTTTTGAAAGATTTACTTTTGAAAATAGGAATCAATCCAAACTATCAGAATTATAAATTGATAGGTAAGTTTAACCTGAAGAAGTAGATTGTTTTAGTTTACAGCGTTCAATTTTTCTAAAATACGTTGTACATCGTATTGTAAATTTCTGAAATTTAGATTGAGTTGCTGCGCATCTAATTGTACCTCAGGTATTTCTTTTGAAATGTAAGCGCTAAATTTCCAAACTTCTAGGATATCTGTAGCAGACACAATAAAAGGTTGATACTGTGGATTAGAGGAAATTAAAACCAATGACTTATTTTCCTTTAAATTATTGTGAACAAATTTGAAAACAATTCCTTCGCTTTTTGTTACAACGATGCTAGGTGTTCCTGTTTTTAAGGTTGTCCAATCTTGGATAAATTCACCAATTACAATTGAACCAGAAGGAAGAGGAGGCATTGAATCTCCATTAATTGCAAAAGCTCGATGTTTGCGTTCACGCGATAAAAAAGGGAGGTTTATACGTGGTAAATCTTGGATAAATTCTAGGTCAGAATAACCAGAAACATAGCCTGCTCGTGCTTTTTCGGGAATCAATTCTATTAATTCTTCATTGTTGCTATCTACAACTGAAGTAAGAACGCGTAAGTTAGAACCTTTTGCAGTGTCTTTCCATTTATTCTCAAATTTCAGCCAATCTTGTTCTGTAAATGTTTGGAAATCAAGTTTTACTAAATCATCAATTAATAATTCATGAAATTGACTAAAAGAAATTAAGTTTTCAATATTTGGAAGCGCAACATCATTTTCGTAACCACTATAAGTTGACCGATGCATTGTTAAAGCTTGTGCAACATCTTCTTGGGATAATTTTTTACGTTTGCGCAAAGCTTTTAGATTACTTCCTACTTTCATTTTAGTTTATTTTAAAACAAAAATAAGAAATAATTTAAAATATAAACTTAAAAATGATTGAATATTAATCAAATAAATGAGATTAATAGAATTAAAATTCTATCATTGAGCTACAAAACGGTAACGAATGTATCCATCTTGTTTGGAGGAACCTGCATTGAATTTTGACATTCCTGCATATTTCAAAGCTTGATCCCGCATACAAGTAGTTGCATTTTCACAACGGCTTTCATCAATAGTAGTGCTGATTACTCTTCCAGAATTATCTACTGAAATCAAAACGACGACCGTTCCTGCTGAGCCGTGTCCACAAGTATAACCTGGATTTCTTACAAACCAATTGTTGTTTTCGTAAGCTGTTCTACTTTTTAGACTAAAGTCAACCATCACATTTCCTGCAAATTGATTGGCTTTTGAAGATGAAGATGCAGAGGTAGTTTTATTTGTAGCAGTTGCTGCAATTTTCTTTTTTTGTTCTTCAGCTTCACTTTTGATTTTTTCGCGTTCTTTTTCTCCTCCAGCCTCTTTAAATAGTTGCTTTTCAAAATCTTTAGCTGTTTGTTCTGGATTTCCACTTGCTTGATCTTGCGACCAATTTTTGTCCGATTTTTTACGTGTATCGTTGTTATCGCGCACCACATTCGTCAATTCTCCATCTAAATTCGAAGGAGGTACTTGTATTTGATCTTTATTCAATTCTATTTCTTCTGGTTCTTCGATACGCGAGTATTTTTCAAATGGTTCGATGTAAACGATTTCCTTGTAAGACGATATTTGGAAGTACATAAAAAGAAAAACATAAACCGACAAAGCAACGATAATTGCAATAAAAAAGTGATCTGGACGGTTTAAAATTCCTTTCATTTAGAAGGTTTTAGATACATCTTAGAACGCAAAAAGTAATAAGCTGTTTCATTTTCTTTGACTAAAGATAAACAATCTCCGTCAAAAACTTTAATCAAATCATATTCAAGTGGAATTATTAATTCTCCTTTTTTAGAATACAAGCCGTATTTCGTTCCATTTGAAACCAATAAATAATCGTTTTCAAAGACTTTGACAATAGAAAATGAAATAGGAATCGTAAGTCTAAATCCTTGATCCATAAAACCCAATAGCCCATTTTTTTCGACAATAAATCCGAAATAGCCAATAGTTTCAATATTGTCAAATTCATACGGAAGAATTGAACGTCCTTTCCAATCTACTATTCCCCATTTCTGATCTTTAATCGCAGGAATTGCAACAAGCGGACGACCTAAAGCATCAAAAGTCGGTTTCAAATACTCTTTCCCGATATTGTCAATTAAACCATATTTTCCCTTTTTGCGAAACACACTAATTCCTTTGTAGAAAAGTGCAACTTCAAAAGCATTTGGAAAATATTCCATTGGTGTTTCGAAGAGTAATTTACCTTGGTCGTTTAAATAAAAAATAGAAGTACCTTGTTTCGCAATTAGCTGTTTTTCAACTGGATCAAATTTGGAAAACTCATCGTAAATAGCTTCTGTTAATTGAATGTTTTTCAGTGTCCGAAGGCCTTTTTTACCGTTTAAACCAAATTCAACTAAAGTATCATTCAAGAAACGTAGCGACTCAAAACTGGCAGGAACCAACCACTCACATTTTGTATTGATTACACCAAAACCATCTTTCGTTTTTACGATTGAAATTTCCTTTTTAAATTCTTGAATTTCTTCAAAAATTGGTAATGTTTTAGGCGTAAAATTGATATCACTGACAAAATAATTGGAATCACTTTTCTCTTTTATTGCAATCAAACCTTTTCCAAGCGCAACAATGTCATTATTTACAATTGGCACCACTTCGCGACCCGAACGATCGATTAAACCAACGCTATCCCCTTTAAAAACAATTCCTCTTGCGTCAACAAATTCGAGAATTTCATCAAAAACAAAATCCACAACAACTTGATTTTTTTTGTTAATCAAACCATATTTGTCATTTTTGGAAGCAACAGCTAATCCATCTTGAAAAATCCCTAAATGTTCGTATTGGGGTGCGATTACCGTTTTTCCTTCTTTGTCAAAATATCCAAACAATCCGTTTTGAATAAAAGGATAAAAAGTAGCATTCAATAACTTTAAATCTTCTTCAATTTCATTCACAAAAGGATAATCGGGATATTTTTCTTTAAATTCTAAAAACTTCTCCTTGGAATATTCCTTCATAAAAAGCTTGTAAACCATTCGCCAAGCTTCTTCGGCGTTTCTATTTTTTGGATATTTCTTTGCAAAGTTTTGATACGAAACGAGTGTTTTATCAATTGTACTCAACTCAAAAAGTCGGTTTTCTGCATCTTCAGCGTGTGGATTATTTGCACAACACTTCAAAAAAGCTTCGTAATCTTCAATTTTTCCTTTTCGAGAAAATTCCAAATATTGGTATTCGTCAAAATTGAATTTTGCAGTTTCTCTTAAATACGAATCTGGGTATTTTGTTAGAAAATCAGCGTAAGCTTTAGAAGTTTTTAATTGGTCTGCTGTATTGAAAGCAATAGAATCTCGTAAATGAATCGCTTTTGGAACTAAAAAAGACCAATCGTTTTTAGCAATAAATTCTACAAAAATTAATTCGCTTGGATTTTGTAAGTAACTATTGAAAATTTCAGCACTTACTGTTTGTTTTAATTCTTGGATTGCCAACGAATCAAAATCGAACTTTTCCTTCAACTTTGGACGTTTTTTATTCTTTATTTGAGAAAAATTAGCTTCCGCCTGTAAAACAAGTCGATATGCACTGTCCAAATTTCGCCAGTCTTTTGATAGATAAACCTTAACAAGACCAAAAGACGCAATTGAAGTGTGTTTTTTTAATGACTTGCGAAAATAACTTTCAGCGTTGTAAAAGTTTTTTTTGTTTAATTCCTCAAATCCCTTTTTAATTTTATTTCCAAAAACAGAATTTGATAAGGTGATTAAAATTATAATCGCAAGAAAACGAGTCATTTGTAGATTGAAATTAAATCAAAGTGTTAAAAGATTTTCTTTCAGAACTTGTGGTAATTCACACACTGGAATAGGTTCCATTTTGTGTTTATTTGCATGGTGATACGAACGGTAAATTTTTAAAACTTCCTTTTCACGATTAGTTAGCATTACTTCATCACCTTCAAAATCCATAGCCCATTCCAATTCTGGATATGTAGCGCCAATTTGATCTTCGTCACTTCTTCCATCAGGCCAAAGTCCATCAGTTGGTTTTGCAATCAGAATGTCTTCAATAACTTCAACTGCTTTTGCAACTTTAAAAACCTGCGTTTTCGTTAAATCAGCAATTGGACTTAAATCAACACCACCATCGCCATACTTTGTATAAAAACCAATTCCAAAGTCTTCAATTTTATTTCCAGTTCCCGCTACTAAACAACCATTAACTTGAGCAATTGCATACAAAGTTGTCATTCGTATTCGTGCACGAGAATTAGCCATCGCCAGCAAGAAATCAGCTGTTTCAAAAGGCATTTTTGAACTAAAACTTTGAAAAACTGAAGTTAAATCAATCTCAACTGCTTCCACATTTTCAAATCGACTTTTTAAATTTTCGATGTGTTTTTGAGCTCGCTGATATTCTGCAGACGTTTGTAAAATCGGCATATTTACCAAAATTACTTTTTTACCTGTCAATGCACACAAAGTTGAAGTCAATGCTGAATCAACGCCACCTGAAATTCCTATGACAAAACCTTTAGTGTTGGATTTTTGAGCATAAGAATTTAACCAATCTACGATATAAGAACTAACTTCTTTCAATTCAGAATTAATTAAAACAACAATGAAACTCTGAAAAGAATTTGACTCATTGTTGATTTGTTCGAAAAATGAATTGTTTGTAGGGTTGTGTTATCAAAAGTAGACAATGTTCGTTTATTATCTTTTCTATCAAGGTATTGTGGAGTA
>JBILHL010000013.1:0-80617 GCA_044350515.1 Crocinitomicaceae bacterium
CCCATAATAATAACCACCTTCTAATACTAAACATGTTGACCCAACAAAGTTCCATTCAGCTCCTGCTGAAAGCCCAACTGAACCTTGGTAGAAAAATGCTTCTCCTGAAGATTTCATATTGTTGTTTTCAATCATTTCTGATGGGGCTGGGCCAAAAACGTTCACATTCTGGCCATAGTCATTAAATTTATTAGCAACCATAAAACTGTTTCGAATTCCAAATTTCCCAAAATATCTAAAATCTCCAATGAAATCAGTTCTGAAAAGCAACATTAAAGGAACTGAAACATAAGTAGATTTTTGACTTCTATCTGTAAGAGAGAATAAGGTACCACCATTTTGTTCATTTTGAAGGATTTCTGTGTCCGTATATCTGTAATAAATTGGGACTTTGGCAGAGTACTTAGTTGTTGCAAAATCAAAATCTAAACCAGTTGAAATGCCAAGGTTTTTTGAGCTTTTAAATGCACTGTGCATAACAATACCAATACTAAAATTACCTCCTAGACCATTAGCTTCCATACGAGTTGTACCCATGGTTAATAAATTCATACCTAAATTGCTTGTTAAACCAGCTTGTACTCTTTTGTCAGCAGCTGATTGTCCGAATGTTAAGCCTGAAGCTAACAAGAAAGCCCCAATTAATTTAAATTTGTTAGAATATATACTTTTCATAAGATTTGGTTTTAATGTTTAATTTTGAGCAAAAATAAAGAATAATCTTTTAAATGCGATTTTTTAAATTAATTACTGTACTTCTTGCTCTTGCACTTTTGCAAAGTTGTTCTTCAGATCCTTACAAAGTTGACACAGCAAAAGTGAACCTCTCACTGAATTTCATCAATTTGGATTCCGTTGTATTTAATTCAACACCAAAAAAAATGATTAGTTATGTTGCAGAATTAAACCGAAAACATCGTGAAATAATGGAATACTCTTTTGGGTATTGCCTTGGAATTCAGTTGAAACCAGATACAACTTTCACTCGAAAAATAAGCGAATTCAAAAGAGATCCTTACATCAAACGATTAGAAAAAACCATTGCTAGGTTACCAAAAAAACAATTGAAAATTGATTTGACGAATGGTTTTAAACGCTTAAAATATCATTTTCCAGGAGATAAAATTCCTAATTCTATATTTTTTATTAATTCGTTATTCTCTGCAAGTGTGTTTTGCACTGAAAAGGAGGTTGTTATTGGTGTTGATCGGTATCTAGGGGCAAATGCGCAAGTCATTAAAGAATTACCATCTCAACAATTTTATGAATGGATAAAAATTGGAATGGAACCAAAATTTTTATCTCGAGATGTTATGGCTGCTTGGTTGATGACCAATTATTTGGAAGAAACGAATGAAAATTATGCAGCAGAAATGATTCGTTGGGGTAAAATCTTGTTTTTAACGAAAGTACTTTTGCCTGAAGAAAAAGAGGAAACAATTCTTCGTTATTCTGCAAGTCAATTTGAATGGGCTATGGCGAGTGAAAAAGCAGTTTGGAAATACTTAGTTGATAAAGAAATGCTTTTTAAAACTGATGAAGAATCACGCGTCAACCTATTGAAAGAAGGACCTTATTCAATTGGCCTTCCAAAAGAAAGTCCAGACAGAATTGGACAATTTATGGGGTATCGAATTGTGAAGCAATATATGGACGAGGAGGAAATTAGTCTTGAAAAATTGGTAAAAATGCCTTATAATGAATTACTTCAAAAATATAAAGTGAAATAAAAAATGGAAGATAAAATTTCAAAAAAATCAGAGATTAATATTTCTGTCGGATTGAATGAGAATAATTTACCGCTTGCAATGCATTGGACAGCCACGGATGGTGGAATTGAAAAAGCGCCTGCTAGTGCATTTATACTTTCAATTTGGGATCCAACTGAAAAAAACACAATGAAAATTGACCTTTGGACGAAAGATATGACAGTAGACGAAATGAAACAATTTTTTCATCAATCATTATTGACAATGGCAGATACCTTTGAAAAAGCGACAGGTGAACATTTAATATCTGAAGATTTACGCGATTACTGCTATCATTTTGCTGATAAAATGAATATTCTTCCTGAAAAATGAAATTGATTCTTCAAAAAATGGATTCCAAATTGGAGTCAACCGTTCAGTATTCATTGCGAAACGCAGAACTTCCTATTGTAATGAACGACCTTATAGAAAAGGAAATTTCTTTGACTTGGAATGGAGTCATAATTTGCTGTAAATGTTCTAAACAAACAAAAAAATCTTTTGGAGAAGGATTTTGTTTTACTTGTTTTTCTAATGCAGCTGAGGCTAGTCCTTGTATTTTGCATCCCGAATTATGTGAAGCGCATTTAGGAAAAGGGCGCGATATGGAATTTGAAGAACGCAATCACAATCAACCTCATTTTGTTTATTTAGCAGCAACAGACAAGGTAAAAGTTGGTGTAACTCGTGCAACACAAATCCCAACAAGATGGATTGATCAAGGAGCAAGTTCGAGTATTATTCTCGCTGAAACACCAAATAGATATTTAGCAGGTTGTATCGAAGTTGCGTTAAAAGATTTCTTTACAGACAAAACGAATTGGCAAAATATGTTGCGTAATTTTCAAGATGAATCGATTGATTTGGAAGAAGAAAAATGGCAAGTACACGATGAATTGCCTTCAGATTTGACACAATATTGGATTGAAAATGACGAAATAACAACCTTGAATTATCCCGTTTTAGAATATCCAGAAAAAGTTTCATCTATGAGTTTTGATAAAACATTCCAAATTCAAGGAAAGCTAACAGGAATAAGAGGTCAATATCTTATTTTTGACAATAAAAATGTAATTAATATTCGCCGCCACACAGGCTACGAAATCGAAATCAATGAAGTTAGTTAGTATAATTCACAGTATTCTAGATTTTTTCTACCCGCTAGTAAAACGGCTTTTTGACAAAACAACATACTATTATGCAGTTTGTGGAGTTGGAAATCTAGTGTTAAGTTGGATTTTGTTTTTTGTCTTTTTTCAATTTGTTTTCAAGAAACAGTTTTTTCATTTAGATTTCATCAATTTTACTTTTTCAGCATATACCCTCAGTGCATTTCTATGCTTTCTTATCACTTTTGTAATAGGTTTTTTATTGATGAAATACATTGTTTTCACAGAAAGTGGACTGAAAGGCCGAGTTCAACTTTTTAGATATGCCGTTAGCGCTATTATTTCTGCATTGGTTAGTTGGGGATTGCTTAAAATGTTTATCGAGGTATTTGATATTTTTCCTTCAGTCGCTAACATACTTGCTTCATGTCTGGTGGTGATTGTAAGTTATTTGTTACAGCGTAAATTTACGTTTAAGTGATATTTGAAGTTTTACTTACTTTTGCCTTTTAACAACAAAATTTATTTTATGAAATTATCTATTATTTTTACTGCTGTACTAAGCTTAATCGCATTCAGTAACACATCTATTGCTCAAACAGCTTTAGTTGATTTGGATTGCAGTGTAATTGAAGGTTTTCCTGTTTTAACCAAAGCTCCAGCTGGTGTAAAAGCTGTTGAACAATATGGTTCAGTTAAAATTTCGAATGGTGCTAAATTCCAAATGGAATTGAACTCAGTTTACGATTATTCAATTGCTGCAGCAAAAAAAGAAATCGAAGCTAATGACATTAACAAACTAAAAAAATATGTTGTTGATGAGCCGAACGGAATTATCTATCAATCAGAAGTTATGGGACAAATTCAATACCATTTCATGTATTTCTTAGTTGGTAAAGAAGAGTCTTTTTACTTTCAAAATGTAAAAGGTCCAACTTATGATTTGGAATCTACAAAAGTGATGTACAACGCCGCAAAAGCTAGTAAAATAAAATAAAAACAAAGAAAAAATTTAAAGTCGGACTTCTAGGTTCGACTTTTTTTATGACCAATATTTCACTTAGCCCAAGGTTATATTAATACCTCTAAATGTTGAAGGTTCACTACCAAATTGATTTTTGAATATTGTTTTTAAATATAATTTGTTTCAACTATTTTTAGTTAGACCCTAAAAATTCGATTAAAAAAACCTTCATTCAATCAAGAACAAAGGTTTCATTTTAAAGAGTATTAAATACTTTTAATCTTTGATTACAGGGTATCCTGGGTATTTCTTTTTATCAAATACAAATTTTGCATCGTCCACATCTGGATTTGAAGTAAATTTCGTTAATGAATAAGTCATTGTTGTACCATCTTTAGCTTTCATAACTGCTTTCTTCAACTCATTATCTGTTTTAGCAATGTACAAAACAATTGTGTGAAAGTCGTTTTTTGAAGGGTTTTTTGGAAACAAACTGATTACGTTTACAGACTCTCCGTTCAATTTATCTTCTTTGTCGAATTTGTTTTTGAAACCTGTTTCCCAGATAGTCATCAGTTTTTTAGGATTCATACTTTCTTCATCATCTTCTGAAGCATCTGATTCGTAAACAGACTTTTCTTCTTTAATCACTGTCCAGGTTTTCACACCGTTGCTAATGATTGTGTTTTCACCATAAGAAGCGTAAAATTTGTTGCCTTTTACCCAACCTTTTCCAGTTTCGTTTTCATTTTGACCACTATCAGCATTTTTGATATTAGCACTGAATTCGATATAGAAGGATTTCATCCCTTTCATCTTTGTAGAAAGTTTATCTAAAATTCCTTGAGATTTGGCGTCTTGACCGAAAGCTGTTGTTGCTCCTAGTACGACAAGACAAATACTTAAAATTAATTTCATTTGTTTTATTTTCTGTGCAAATATCTAAAATTATGCCAAAAGGTAAATGTACCCGAAGTCAAATGTTACGAACATCCTTTATTTAACTAATTTGTATGGCTTCATTTACTTTTTCGTTCATTAAAGCGATTTTTAGTACATCCTTCATTTTACTAACATAATTGATTTTTAATCCTTTTAAATAATCGGGATTAATTTCAGCTACGTCTTGTTCATTTTTATCGCATAAAATTAGTTCCTTGATTCCAGCTCTCTTTGCTGCCAATATTTTTTCCTTGATTCCTCCAACTGGCAGGACGTCACCTCTTAGTGTTATTTCTCCAGTCATTGCAAGGTTATTTTTTACTTTACGTTGGGTAAATAAGGAAGCCAAGGATGTTAACATGGTGATTCCAGCACTTGGTCCATCTTTTGGTGTCGCTCCTTCTGGTACGTGAATGTGGACATTGTGGGTGTCAAAAACGGATTGATCTAAATCCAACCAGGAGCTATGCGCTTTTAAAAACTCAAGTGCAATAATGGCAGATTCTTTCATCACGTCTCCTAAATTTCCAGTCAAGGTTAATTTACCTTTTCCTTTTGTGATGCTTGATTCGATGAATAAAATATCACCTCCAACACTTGTCCAAGCAAGTCCAGTTACAACACCTGCAACTTCATTGTTGTCGTATTTCGTGCGTTTTCTTCCAGCACCAAGGAAAGTAAACAAATCTTCTTCAGTGATTTTTACATCAAATGTTTCTTCCATTGCAATTTGACGCGCACGATTACGAACCAATTTTGCAGTTAATTTATCCAAACCACGTACACCTGATTCATTGGAATATTCTTCAATTAATTTTTCCCAAATCTTTTTATCAACAGAAATATCTTTTTTGGTAATGCCGTGTTCAGCAATTTGTTTTGGTAATAAATGACGTTTAGCAATTTCAATTTTTTCTTCGATAGTGTAGCCGTTTACTTCAATAATTTCCATTCGATCTCTCAAAGGTCCTTGAATTTCCGCTAAACTATTTGCTGTGGCAATAAACATTACACGGGAAAGGTCGAATTCAGTTTCCACATAATTGTCGTAAAATGCACTATTTTGTTCTGGGTCTAAAACCTCCAGTAGGGCAGAGGAGGGGTCTCCGTGATTGCTTCTTCCCAATTTATCAATTTCATCTAAAACGAAAACAGGATTTGCAGTTTCAGCTTTTTTCAAATTTTGCATAATTCTTCCTGGCATTGCTCCGATGTACGTTTTGCGGTGACCTCGAATTTCTGATTCATCGTGTAAACCTCCCAATGACATGCGAACATATTTTCTACCTAAAGCCTCAGCAATTGATTTTCCTAAGGAAGTTTTACCAACTCCTGGAGGGCCATAAAAACAGAGGATTGGCGATTTCATATTGCCTTTAAGTTTCAAAACAGCAAGGTATTCCAAGATGCGTTCTTTCACTTTTTCCATCCCGAAATGATCGCGTTCAAGGATTTTTCTTGCTCTCACCAAATCTAAGTTATCCGCTGTATGTTTACCCCAAGGTAAGTCCAACAACAAATCCAAATAATTCATTTGAACGGTATATTCGGCTCCTTGCGGGTTCATACGTTGCATTTTTTCAAGCTCTTTGGTAAACAATTTTTCAACTGTTTTATTCCATTTTTTAGCTTTTGCTCGCTCTTGAAAGTCTCTAACATCTTGAACTTGCGGATTATCACCTAATTCATCTTGAATAGTGCGCATTTGTTGATGCAAGAAATATTCGCGCTGTTGTTTGTCTAAATCTTTGCGAACACGATTGTGGATTTCGTTTTGCATTTCTAACATTTGAACTTCTAAAGTCAAATGCTCTAATACTTTAATCACCCTTTTTTCCATGTCCATTTCTTCCAACATTTCCTGTTTTTTAGAAACATCAGCATTCATATTGGAGGAAATGAAATTTACAAGAAACGTTGGACTGTCAATGTTTCCGATTGCAAACTGTGCTTCAGAAGGAATATTTGGACTGTCGCGAATGATTTGTAGAGCAAGATCTTTAATGGTTTTAAACATCATTTCAAGCTCTTTATTTTTTTTGTCTACCGATTTTTCCTTTAATACATTGACAATTGCACGCATGTAAGGTTCTGTCTGTAAGGGTTCTACGATTTCAAAGCGGCGTTTCCCTTGAATAATAACTGTAGAACTACCGTCAGGCATTTTTAACAATCGGATAATTTGAGCAACCGTTCCAACTTTGTGTAAATCATCAAAACCGGGTGTTTCTTCCTCCTGATTTTTCTGCGAAACAACACCTATTATTTTATTTCCTTTATTAGCCTCTTGGATTAGTTTAATCGATTTGTCGCGACCAACTGTAATTGGAATCACGACACCAGGAAACAATACATTATTTCTTAAAGGTAAAATAGGTAAGTCTTTAGGGAAGACTTGCTTGTTGACGTTATCCTCTTCTTCAGCTGTTATCAATGGAATAAACTCTGCGTCAGCATCCATTCCTGAGAAACCAAACAAATCATTTTCAAATAGTATACTCATATATTTTTTATAGCGACAGTTTGTCAGTTTTTTTAAAGTTTTCCTTTGAAATAGTAGTATTTACAAGGGAATTCCTAATTGACAATAGCTATGCCAAAACTAAAGTTACTGAAAAAATGGCTTTGGAATAAAAAGAAATAAAAATCGCTTTGAATTTCTATTTGTATAAAGTCTTAGGTTACTTTAACAAAATTAAACGGATAGCGAAACTTTGAAAGTGCTAATCAAATAAATTCTTGTAATTTTGAGCATGTTTAATTTACCATTATTTTTAAACGACATCGGAGGTTCAGAGATTTTACTCATTATGATGGTCGTTTTAATGTTTTTTGGTTCTAAAAGTATTCCTGGAATTGCCAAAACACTTGGTAGAACTTTATATGAATTTAGAAATGCAACTTCAGAACTTCAAAACGAAATCAAAAAGTCTGGATTTGACATCAAGAATGATTTAAAAATCGAGAATATTTTAAAAGAGAATGCAGAGCCCATTCTTCAGCCCATGGATCAAGTTTTTTCTGATATCGAAAATACAGTTCATTATGGGGCTACCACTCAACATCTAACCTTGAGAGCTGAAAACCAAGAAGAAATAACTACAACTGCCGAAAAAGATCCAGAGGTCGGAACTTCGCAGAAAGCAATTGAAAACACAAATGAAACTAGTTCTTCAGAAACTACCGATTTAAAAGTGGAAGAACAATCAACAATAAAAACAAAGGAACAATGATTCAAGTTGGAATTATCATGGGAAGTGCATCTGATTTGCCTGTTATGAATGCAGCGAAAGAATTTTTAGATGAAATAGGGATTAGTTCGGAGGTGAAAATTGTTTCTGCGCACCGTACTCCAGAATTAATGGTTGAATATGCAAAATCTGCTGCTGAAAGAGGTTTAAAGGTTATAATTGCTGGTGCGGGTGGTGCTGCTCATTTGCCAGGAATGACTGCTTCCATGACTTCGCTTCCTGTAATTGGCGTTCCAGTGAAATCCTCCAATTCGATTGATGGTTGGGATTCAATTTTAAGTATTTTGCAAATGCCTAATGGAATTCCTGTGGCAACTGTTGCTCTAAATGGGGCAAAAAATGCAGGTATTTTGGCTGCTCGAATTGTAGGAAGTTTTGACAAAGAAGTTCAAACAAAATTAGATCAATACGCAATTTCAATGAAAGAAGCCGTATTAGAAAGTCAAAGCAAGGTCGGGTAATCCTTAAATTCTTTGTTTTCTATGTTACAGCTTGGGAGTTTAGAATAGCTTAAATTAAAATTAAACTGATTTTTTTTTAAAAAAGAAGGGTAAGCTACTCTTATCGCACCGCTACAACCTCTGGCCTTTGCTACGTTCCCGTCCTGGAGGATTAAGAGGGAGCTGGTCGTAAAAGACTTACCCCGCACAAAAGTAGTAAAATTTACCTATTATAAAACCTAAATAGATTTAAATTTATTTAGGTTGATTTAAGAAATTGAAATCAATTTAGATTTTAGTTAAAGTGTGAATTTAAATAATTTCTTTAGGACTTTGATTTTGAAAGAGATACTACTGTAAATAACACCAAACCAATAGGACCGAACATAAAAGTGAACGGTAAAATTAAGCTGTAAATGAGGCGATTAATTTTTAGCTCAATGGATTTCCTGACGATATAGGCACCTACAAAAAGATCAAAACACAAATAATGGATCCATCCAGCAAGTAAAGCTTCTTCTTGTGAAAAAAGTTTTTTTACATTTGACAAAGTTGAAAAATCTGAAATATTGAAATTTTGGATTCCTTTTAGAACAAGAACGGAATAAATTAGGCCAAGAACAATAAGAATTCCATATTTGACAATCGTTTGCGTGTGTTTCCAATTGGGAGCACTGAATAATAGAAACCAACCAAGAAAGGCATATGAATTGGCAAAACTGAATAGGGCAGAGGCTGTCATCTAAATTGGTTTTAAACTAAAATGAAAAGAAATTAAAGAACTTACTTTTTAGTATTTTCAATGCAATCCATCACTTTTTCCACCATCAATTTTGAACCAACATAATAGGGAACTCGTTGGTGTAAACGCTCAGGTTTAATTTCCAAAATTCTTTTTCTTCCAGTTGTTGCCAAACCACCTGCTTGTTCTGCGATGAAAGCCAATGGATTACATTCATAAAGTAATCTTAATTTTCCTTCAGGAGCGCTCAAAACATCTGGATAAATGTAAATACCCCCTTTGATTAAATTTCTATGAAAATCAGCCACTAATGAACCAATGTATCTACCTGAATAGGGCATTCCAGTTTGATTTTCTCGGCTTTGACAATAGTTTACATAATCTCTAAGTCCTTGTTCACATTCGAAAATATTGCCTTCATTCATTGCATACATACGACCAATTTCTGGCATTTTCATGTTTGGATGTGATAGGCAAAACTCCCCAATTGAAGGGTCTAGCGTAAAACCATTCACTCCATTTCCAGTTGTGTAAACTAACATCGTAGAAGAACCGTAAAGTATGTAACCTGCTGCAATTTGGGCAGTTCCAGGCTGTAACATGTCTTCCAAAGTTGCTTCTGTACCAGTAGGTGAAATACGTTTGTAAATAGAGAAAATTGTACCAATTGAAACGTTTACGTCGATATTACTTGAACCATCTAATGGATCGAAAAGCACTATGTATTTTCCATTTTTAGATTGTTGATTTTTAAATGCAACAAATTCATCATTTTCTTCTGAAGCAATCCCACAAACTTCGCCACCTTGTTCAAAAGCTTGTATAAAAGCTAAATCTGCTACAACATCTAGTTTTTGTTGGTCTTCACCTTGCACATTTTGTCCACCTTGCGCTCCTAAAATATGATCGACCAAACCAGCTTGGCGAACGTCTCTTGAAACAATTTTGGAGGCCACAGCTATATCGTTTAACAAGCGCGAAAATTCACCAGTTGCAAAAGAATAATCAGCTTGATTTTTTAGAATAAAATCTTGAAGTGTGATTAATTTGGACATAAATTGAACATATTGTAAACAAAAAACCCGTCAATTGACGGGCTAAATTTCATTTTAAAATTACATCGTGAAAATACTACTCATTTCAGAGTCAGACAATGTTTCTATTGGGTTTATAATCAATGTTGGAATTAAAGCATCATTTGTAATAATATATTGCTCGTAATTACTTGAAATTAAAGTAAATAAACCAGTGTTGCTTAAATTCATAATTGCAATTAAATCAGCATCAACACTAGTTGCATACTTTACAACTTCTTTATCAAAACCACTTCTTGGAATAATTGATGATTTTACATTGATTCCTCTTTCTTGAAAAAAATTCTGTGAGAAAGTAATATTAGAAATAACTTGGTTTCTTAGGTATTCATCTGTTTCATCTGGAGTAATTACATGTACTTCAGAATTAAAGTATTTCGCAAGATTAGCAACAACAGCTAGTTTTTGTTTTGTCTCTTTGTGTAAATCTATTGGTACAACAATCAAATCATAACCTGATTGTTTGATTTTCTTTTCTTTTTCCTGAACAATAACAAAAGGAACTGGAGAATTTGTAACCACTTTTAATGCATTACTTCCAATGATATGTTGCCAACCATGTGCGCCATGTGTTCCCATGAAGATTAATTCAGCCATATGTTCAGCTGCAAAACCACCAATATCTTCAAAAATACTTCCAATTCTAACATTTGGTACAATTGAAATTCCTTGATTTCTGTGTTTTTCAACAATTACATCTAATTTTTCAATAGATTCAGGAATTTGAGATTCTTTAGAAACAACATGTAAAAGTTGAATCGTTGCTTCCAATGGTTTTGATGTTATGATTGCATGCTCTAATGCAATATCAGCAACGGGAGTAAAATCGTAAGGAACAATAAAAGTTTTAACGCTCATAAAAATTTGGTTTTTGCAAATTTAAAAGAAACTCAGAAAGTAAAGCTAAATTTTTTACCTTTATTTTTGTTCTTAGCATAAACGTAAACAAAAGGCAAGTAAAATCGAATTCTATGGCAATCGTTGGAAAATTAATTAAGAAAACAACCGCACTTAGTTTTAAGCGAAATGCGAGAAAAGGAGTGGAGTATAAACATCAGTTGGAAGCTTTAAAATTATTAATGGAAAGTGCAAAAAATACGAAATTTGGATTTGTGCATTCCTTTCATGATGTGCTCAAAAAAGTAGATGCAGTTTCTTATTTTCAAAAAAATGTTCCGCTAACAGATTATGAAACTTTCTACAAGTTATGGCTGGAAGAAACGATAAATGGTGCAAAAGACCATACTTGGAGAGGGAAAATTAGGTATTTCGCACTTTCTTCAGGAACAACAGGTTCACCTAGTAAACGAATTCCTGTTACAATAGAGATGATTCGTTCTTTTCAAAAAACAAGTTTGCGACAACTTTCGGTTTTGCACGAATTGGATTTACCAGAAGCATTTTTTGGAAGTAGTATTCTAACTGTTGGTGGTTCTACAAAATTGAGCAAGGTTGGAAAACATATTGAAGGAGATTTAAGTGGGATTTTAAGAAAACACACTTCCCTAGTTGCAACCCCTTTTACCAAACCAGGTAAACGAATCACGGATTTAAAGACATGGAATGAAAAATTAGAAGCAATTATCGAGAAAGCGCCTCTTTGGAATATTGGAATCATTGCTGGAATTCCAAGTTGGTGTATTTTATTACTCGAAAAAATCAAGGAACACTATCAGCTTGATTCCATTCATGAAATTTGGCCAAATCTGCAAGTGTATGTGCATGGTGGTGTTTTTATGGATCCTTATATTAAACGCTTAGAGAAATTAGGAACAAAAAAGATAGAATTACTAGATACCTATTTAGCTTCTGAAGGCTACTTTGCTTATCAAACTTCTCCACATAGAAAAGGAATGAAATTGTTGTTGAATTGCGGTATTTTCTATGAATTTATTCCTTTTAATTCTGACTATTTTGATGAAAATGGAAAATTGATAGATAATCACAATGCTCTAACAATTAGTCAAGTGCAAGAAGGTGTGGATTATGCGATGGCTATTTCAACAAATGCAGGATTGTGGCGTTATTTAATTGGAGATTTAGTTCGATTTATAAATATTGATGATTATGAGTTGGTAATCACAGGAAGAATTAAACAGTTTTTAAGTTTATGTGGTGAGCATTTGTCGCTTGATAATATAAATCAAGCTTTACTTTCATTGCATGATGAATTAGCTGTTTCTGTTGAAGAATTTACAATTTATGCCAATGAATTAGATCAACGTC
Source organism: Crocinitomicaceae bacterium (assembly GCA_044350515.1). Classification (GTDB taxonomy): domain Bacteria; phylum Bacteroidota; class Bacteroidia; order Flavobacteriales_D; family Crocinitomicaceae; genus UBA952. The sequence continues at coordinate 12,517 of JBILHL010000013.1, forward strand.
ACGTTTGGTATTTGGGTGTGAATCAGACAGCAGATAATGAACAGATTATGCAATTTATTGATTCAAAACTTTGCAAATTGAATGACGACTATGCTTATGTCCGAAAGTACAATTTAAAAGAACCAATAATTCATCTTGTATCACCTTCGATGTTTTATGACTTTCTTGCTTCTTTGGGAAAAACGGGTGGGCAAAACAAAATGCCGCGCGTTCTGAACAAAGAACAGTCTAAATTATGGAATGAGTTTGTTGCAAAGAAAATTTGAAGTCTCAAGTGTTTTCTTTTGAAACTAAATCAATTTTGAAAATATAATAGTTTACAAAAAAGCAAGAATTGAAAACTACCTACTTTTCCCAAAAAAAAATCATTTTTTATACCATTTAATTCGCGACTTCACTCATGAATTTAATTCGCATTAACCTTAACTCTTCTTCGGTATAAAGACCGTCAAATTCATGGTAAGCGGTAATTAAATTATCTGTATCGGCGCTAGAGAAATAATCGAAAATTTCTTCTTGATTATCTGTGTCCAACAAGGTATTGATATAGTAATTTATGTTAACACGGGTTCCTGAATTTACAATCGATTCAATCTCATCTAAAATGTTATCAAACGTTTTTCCTTGTGATTTTGCAATATCTTCTAAAGGAAGTTTTCGGTCTATATTTTGAATTAATTGAACCTTAAGAACTGATTTATTGACTAAAGTTTTAACAACTAAATCTTGTGGTCGCTCGATATCATTATCTTCAACATAATTGGCAATCAAAGCAACAAATGGTTCTCCATATCTTTGTGCTTTTCCTGTTCCAACTCCTTGAATATTGGTCAATTCTTCAATCGTTATAGGATATTGGAAACACATATCTTTCAAAGAAGGTTCTTGGAAAATAACAAATGGCGGAATATTGTTTTGTTTTGAAATGGATTTTCTTAAGTCAACTAGTAAATTGTATAGTGTTTCATCAAAAGCACCACCTTTACCAGCTTGAACAATTGAGTCATCATCGTCAGTATTTGAAAAATCATGCTGTTTAATTAGCATAAACGGTTCTGGTTTTTCGATGAATTTCTTACCGTTTTCTGTTAATTTTAAAGTTCCAAATGATTCAACATCTTTATAAAGTAACCCACCAACTGTTGCTTGACGAATAACTGCATTCCAAAAATGTTCGTCTTTTTCTTTTCCTATTCCAAAAGTTGGCAATTGGTCATGCTTGTAGGCTTTCATGTCTGACGTTACATGGCCTGACAAATAAGCACAATAATGCTTGGCTTTTTGCATTTCATCCAATAACTTCACCGAATCTAAAAGCATTGAAATGTATTCTTGGCCTTCTGTTCGTTCTCTAGGATTTCTACAATTATCGCATTGTTCGTTGCATCTTTTCTCTTCAAAAACTTCACCGAAATAATGTAAGATGAACTTTCTTCTACAAACAGATGTTTCAGCGTATGAAACGATTTCGTTCAGTAATTGTCGTCCAATTTCCTGCTCTGTAATCGGTTTACCTTGTAAGAATTTCTCTAATTTTTCAATATCTTTATAACTGTAAAACGCAACACATTCACCCATTCCACCATCACGACCAGCACGTCCTGTTTCTTGGTAATAACTTTCGAGTGATTTAGGTATATCGTGGTGAATAACATAACGTACATCTGGTTTATCAATTCCCATTCCGAAAGCAATTGTTGCAACAATGACATCCGCTTCCTCCATTAAAAACATGTCCTGATGTTTTCCACGTGTTGCAGCATCTAATCCAGCATGATAGGGTAACGCATTGATTCCATTAATTTGCAATAATTCAGAAATCTCTTCTACTTTCTTGCGGCTTAAACAATAAATAATACCACTTTCACCTTGATGATTACGAATGTATTTTATGATTTGTTTTTCTACCTCTCGTTTAGGACGAATTTCGTAGTATAAATTATCTCTGTTAAATGAAGATTTAAACACATCTGCGTCCAACATATTTAAGTTCTTCTGAATGTCGTATTGAACTTTTGGCGTCGCAGTTGCTGTAAGAGCAATTACTGGAACATTGGAGATCTTTTCAAATATATCTCTTAATCTACGATACTCTGGTCTGAAATCATGACCCCATTCGGAAATACAGTGAGCTTCATCTATTGCAAAAAATGAAATTTCAACAGAAGTTAAAAAATCTATATTTTCTTGTTTTGTTAAAGACTCTGGTGCTACATAAAGCATTTTCGTTTTTCCTTCTTGAATATCTTTTCTTACTTGCGTAATTTCAGTTTTGGTAAGCGAGGAATTTAAGAAATGAGCAACGCTATCATTTTCACTAACATTTCGGATAGCATCCACTTGGTTTTTCATCAAAGCAATTAATGGGGAAACAATAATAGCCGTTCCCTCCATTATTAAAGATGGAAGTTGGTAACACATTGATTTCCCGCCACCAGTAGGCATAATTACAAAGGAATTCTTTCCATTCAGTACATTACGAATAATGCTTTCTTGTTGTCCTTTAAATACTTCAAAACCGAAATATTTTCTTAAAGCTGATTTCAAATCAACTCGATGATCATTAATTGTATTATTCACGATAACTTCTTCCATATCAGAAAAACAAATATTAGTAATGTTGTTCTGTTAAATTTAATAATAAAAAAGTGAGTAGGAAAGAAAAAATAGAATAAAATATTAGATTCTATTTCTTATAACGTTAATTTACCCATTAATTGCTACAACTTCCTTAACTTCTGGAAGGTGGTTTTTTAATAGATTCTCAATTCCTCCTTTGAGTGTTGCTGTAGATGATGGACAGCCCGAACACGAACCTTTTAATTGAACAGTAACTTTTCCGTCTTCGAAGCCTAGAAAATCAATAGCTCCACCGTCGTTTTCAACAGCAGGTCTAACGTATTGATCTAATAGTGCTTTGATTGGGTCGTCAAAATCACTTGCATTAAATTCAATTTGCTCACCAGTTGATGCTGTTTCTGCAACTTTTGGAGCTGGCATTTGAATTAAAACATCTTTTCCAGCAGCAATCCATTCCTTAATAAACTCACGTAATTCCATCGTTATAAAATCCCAAGGAACATTGTCTGTTTTCGTTATGGTTATAAAATTGGCAGCAATAAAAACATTTTTTACAAATGGAAAATCAAATAATGCTTCTGCTATTGGTGAAAATCCTTTGGCATCTTTTCTTGAAGCAAATTCAACAGAGTCGCCTGATATTAATAAATATTTATTCGCAACGAATTTCATCGTTGTCGGATTTGGGGTCATTTCTGTATAAACAGTAACTGGAACGTTCATATTTGTTTTTTAATCAAATTTACAAAGAATGTTTCTTTAAACGGACAAGTAATATATTAAGAGGTCAGATAAATTTTATTTTTTTGGCAATATTTTAAAGCTCTTTTGCAATATGTGGTTCATTTAATAAATCTAAAACTGTTTTAACTGGGCTAAAGGTTTCATTCGGCACTTCAACGAAAATGGTATTCCAATGTGCCATTCCTCCATTCCACAAACCAGGCAATTCAATAAATCTCACTTCTTTTCCTTTTTGTTTTTTTGAAACGATAAAGTATTTAGAATCGTCACAAAATTGAGACAAATCAACTTTATTTCCATCTAAGTCATATGTACTTAAAACCATCATTACAGGGTTGAAATGAGTACTTTGAATCATTTGCTTGTATTGTTCAGGGTTATTAGAAATTTGTGCTTTTTCAACAATTTGTTTACTAATAATTCCATTTTCTTCAACTTGAAAAGGACCACCTCCAGGTTGACCTTCATTCCGAACCATTCCACAAATGCGAATTGGTCTGTTAATCAATAAAAGTAAATCTTCATTTGTTTTAATAGCAGCAATTTCTGAGGCAGTAAAAGCTTGGAAACGCACATTTATTTCTTTTAACGCTTCAACACTTGGCTTGTTTTTTAAATTTGAAAGTGCATTTTTAAATTCAATCAATAAAGCTCCAATTGCGCTCCATACTTTTATTGAAGGTTTAGATTTAGAATAATGTTGAACATTGTCGATGTTTTTTACAAAAATCAACTCACTATCAATCTCTTGTAAATTATGTAAAAGCGCACCATGACCTGCTGGACGTCGCAATGGTTCATTTTCGTCATTCATCACTAAATTTCCTTCGAAATCAAAGACATACGAATCCGTTTCTTGATTTTGTTCGGAATACGAAACATTAAAATTTGCACCAGTTAAGCCTTCTATTTGAGCAATCGTTCTTTTGAACAAAGCTTCAAACTTTCGCTGAATGGTAAAATGAAAATGTAAGTGATTAACTCCAATTAAATTAGCTTGAACAATGTGTTCTTGTATTGGATTCAAAACAAAAGGTTCTTGTACGTGAAATGGAATTAATCCTTTTGGTAATTCACCAAAGCCCATACCTTCTTTTTGAAGCAGGAAAGTTGCAAATTCTTCTAAAGAAATCTCAAATTTTAAGAGTTTTGACTGTAATTCTTTTGGCAAATGTCTAAAAAAAGCAAACTTTTGAATCTTGTTTAAAAAGCGTTCCACTGAACTACGATTTTCGTCAGTTGGATCGCTTAAAAATTCAAACAAGAACTCAAACATTCTTGATCCTGAACCAGACGCTGGAATGAAAACTCCAATTCTATTATTTAGTTTTTGAAAGGATTCACTGTAAGAATTCCATTCATTATCTGTTAGTTTTAAAATGCCATCTCCAACTTTACAAGGTGAAATGATTTGAAGTTTTGGATTTGATTGGCTAATTTTCTCACGTTGAGAATTTATTTGTTGTTCTTGGATAGTGGTAGTCATTGATAATAGAATCTAAAATTGTTTCTTTGCACTGTGAATTTAGTTTTCGAATATATAAAATATAAATGGAAAGCAAAGGGAAGACATGGGATTCATTCACCTTTTGTTTATGAATTGGTTGATAAAGCCTTCAAAATAGGTATTCCAACTCCGGAATCAAATCAACTAAATCAAGCTTTTGATTTGTTGAAAAACAACACAAAACTTTTAAATATTAAAGATTTTGGAGCAGGTTCCCACAAACTTGGAAAAACACGTTTAGTTCAACAAATTTTTAATACAAGTTCAAGCAAAGGAAAATATGGAAAGCTACTTTTTCAGTTAGCAAATCACTTTCAACCTAAAAAAATCCTTGAATTCGGAACTTCATTAGGTATTGGAACACTTCATTTTCATTTAGGCTCTCAAAATTCTTCCATTACAACAATTGATGCATGTCCGGAGACGGCTAACTTTGCAAAGGAATTTTTATCAAACAAGGTTTCCAATGTTCAGTTTGTTGAGTCAACTTTTGTGGATTTTCTTGCCAACCTTCAAAATGAAACCTATGATTTAATTTTTGTAGACGGTCATCACGATGGTGAAGCAACATTGAATTACATGCAACAACTAGAGAAACACGCTCACAATGAAACCATCTTTATTTTGGATGATATTCGTTGGAGTGAAGGAATGTTTAATGCTTGGAATTTATTGTGTGAGTCTGAAAAGTATCACGTTTCCATCGATTTATTTCGAATGGGGATTTTGATACCAAGACAACAACAAGAAAAAGAACATTTTATATTGAAAGGGAAATAAACTTCAGATAATTTCGTGCGGAATTTAAGGCTGTTAAATTATTGTTCGATATCTGAATATAGATAGGTCTAATTATCGTTTTCGCATAAATAATTTTAAGTTTTTCAATTTTAATTTGAAAAAAAAAAGCGACACAAGGTCGCTTTCTTAATTACTTATTTTAAAATTAAGCGTTAACGCTCATTACTTCTGCCATTTTAGCACCTATTTGAGCTGGTGAATCAACTACGTGAATTCCACATTCTCTCATAATACGTTTCTTAGCTTCTGCTGTATCATCAGTTCCACCAACGATTGCACCTGCATGACCCATTGTACGTCCTGCCGGAGCAGTTTCACCTGCTATAAAACCAACAACTGGTTTTGTTCCGTTTTCTTTGATCCAACGAGCAGCGATAGCTTCTAAATTTCCACCGATTTCACCAATCATTACGATTCCTTCAGTTTCTGGGTCATTCATCAATAATTCAACAGCCTCTTTTGTTGTTGTTCCAATAATTGGATCTCCACCGATTCCGATTGCAGTTGTGATACCTAAACCAGCTTTAGCAACTTGGTCAGCAGCTTCATATGTCAGAGTTCCTGATTTAGAAACGATTCCGATTTTACCTTTTTTGAATACAAATCCTGGCATAATACCAACTTTTGCTTCACCAGCTGTAATTACTCCTGGACAGTTTGGACCGATTAAACGTGTCTCAAATCCTTTGATGTATTCTTTTGCTTTCACCATGTCATTCACTGGAATACCTTCTGTAATACAAACGATTACTTTAATCCCAGCTTCTGCAGCTTCCATGATTGCGTCACCAGCAAATGCAGGTGGAACAAAAATAATTGAAACATCAGCACCAGTTGTGTTTACTGCATCTGCAACTGTGTTAAATACAGGTCTATCTAAGTGAGTTGAACCACCTTTCCCTGGTGTAACACCACCTACAACGTTTGTTCCGTAATCAATCATTTGACCAGCATGGAAAGTACCTTCACTACCAGTGAAACCTTGCACGATAACTTTCGAGTTTTTGTTTACTAATACACTCATTTTTCGTTTCAATTTTTTGTTGCCCAAAAGTAAGAAATGACTTTTGATTAACAAGGGTTAATTTGTATTTTTATTATATGATTAGTTAGTTTAAGTCGAAAAGCTGTAAAACCATTGTTAATATTGTTATTTTCTTAAACTATTATTAAAAATTCATTAGAAGAGTTAATACTTGGCTTTAGAGTGATAAGTTATTCTAAAGAAATTTAAAGAAATGTTCTAAATTTAAACATTAACAATTTCAAGTGATTTCAATACTTAAAGCATGTGTCAAAATTAAAGTCTCTCACGAATCAATTCTTCTAATCCATTTACAAACAATGGATGATCATTAGAACTTGGGACTAATTGAACTTTTTCTCCTCCATGTTCCTCAAAGATTTCTTGATACTCACTACCGATTTCAATTATTGTTTCTAAACAATCTGCTACGAACGCAGGACTGAAAACGAGTAATTTTTTTGCGCCTTTTTTTGCTTGTTCTTCCACAACTTTATCCGAAAAAGGAGTTAACCATTTTTTGTCTAATCGCGATTGAAAACAAACCGTATATTGTTCTTCTTTTAATCCCAATTTAGCAGCAATTAAGCGTGTTGTAGCATAGGATGTTGCTTTGTAGCAAAACTTATTATTGTCATTGACTTCTAATTCACAAGGTTGGTCTGTACATAAATCAGTTCCTTCATAAACTTTATCTACTTGCCGCTCAGGCAATCCATGATAGGAAAACAAAATGTGGTCATATTCACTCATATTGAAAGCTTTAGTTCGTTCAATTATCGAATTGATATATCCTTCATTGTCCCAAAATTGACTTATTATTTTAACCTCTGGAATCACCCACCATTTACGGATAATGTTCATGGCTTTTTCAATTGCTGAACCAGAAGAGGCACTTGCGTATTGAGGAAACAAAGGTAAAATAATGATTTGGTCGTAGTTCGCAAGACGCATTCTTTCTAAAACACTATCCATTGATGGATTTTGGTAACGCATTGCCAATTCAATGGTTACATTCTCATCTTTGAATAGGTCTTTTAACTTATTTTGAACGTTTACAGAATGCGTTATCAAAGGAGAAACGCCTTTTCCATATTCCCAAAGTTCTTTGTAGATTTTTGCTGATTTTGGCGCTCTAAACGGAACAATGATACCATTAACAAGTATTTTTCGTGCCAACCAAGGAATGTCAATTACTCGTGGGTCATTTAAAAATTCTGACAAATAACGACGAACATCACTTGTGCTTGGACTATCTGGAGTTCCTAATTGGAGTAATAATACACCTGTTTTTTTCATTCTCTTGGTTTCTTTTCTTGTTGGGATTAGTTGTTAAACAACCAAAATTTACATAAGTTCCAAATTTAAGTACAATTTCTTGTGTTGCACTTTCTATCTTGGCAAAGATTTTTATTTTCTTTAAAAAATAGAAGTCTAATCATTGTGGAAGTAAAAAAAAACAGCTACTTCTCTATGAAGAATTTACTTTTCATTCAATGGTAAAACTATCTTCGACGGATATTCCTTGCTATGATAAACTTTCCAAGTTGGGATACTTTTAAACATCACCGCAAATTGGTCTTGATCGGCTCCTGCTAAACAAACTCTGATTTTATGTCCTTTTGGAATCATATACGAAGTCGGTAATAAATCAAAATACAGTTTATTGACACCATTCACATCCAATGGTTTTGAGTCTTCACGCTTGTAACTTCTGTAAGGAATCACGTCTTTGTATGGACTTTCTTTCGTTTCAGAAATCCCATGAATGCCGCGCATCAAACCTTCAGTGATGTAGTAAACACGTCCTGATTCATCTACCTCTTCCAAATAAACATGAAAATTACCATCTGGACTTGAGCTGTTTAAATATAACTCAATCATAGCGTGACCTGTAATTTCCATTGGCGCTTCTAAGGCAGCACTTTCATAAATTAATAATTTCGTGTCTTGCTCTTTTCTGTCCGGATAAACGTGAGGAGTTTTTAACTCGCCAATAACTGAAATCCATCGCGAATTTCTTCCTGTACTAACTGTCGTGTCAACTACGTATGTATCGAAAGAGTCTGCTGAAGTTGGACTTGTTGTTTGCAATGAATTTTTATCTCCGAAATACAAGGTTTTCTCACTAGCATCAGGAGGCCAAACTTCTGAACTTTTCCATTTTTCTTCCGACATCGTGAAATAGTGAATTTTTGGTTCGTCGTACAATCCATTTTTCATTCCTTTTAAATGATAATCAAAGAACTTCATAAATTCAGCAGTATGATTAAAACCTGCTTCACTTGGATTAGTTGGAGAACAATTATAACTTCCACCGTGTTCCCAAGGACCAATTGTCAATTTGTTCAATGGATTTGTGTAATTCAAAAATTTACGAATTGTAGCATATTGATACGAACCATCAAACCATCCTGAATACAAATAAATCGCAGCTCCCGAACCGTTTATTTCTTTAATGTAGCTATGTGGAGAGAACACATCGGCATTTTTTGCAGCCCCACTTTTTGGTGTATCGTCTCTAAATTGAACACCAACAGAAGTTTTACTCACACTTTGATTGGAAGCATGATCTCGAATCGCTGCTTTGAAAGTTGCTCTTCTGTGTTTCGTTCGCACACGTTTTACCCCTTTCAATAATAATTTCGGGACAATGCCTTTTCTTGGAAATTCATCATTGTCTAATTTTGAATTGTATAAGCCCCATTTATTTACGAAATGACGATGGAAAATTCCACCAGGGAAAGAAATATCGCGAAAAACATCAAACAAACTGTATAAATCAATAATCGCTACTACATTCGGATGTTGATTGACCAATAAAAATTCAGATGTTGTACCACCATAAGATGCACCAATACTTCCCACTTTTTGGTTGCTCCATTCTTGTTTGATAATCCAATCCACAATTTCAGCACCGTCTTTTGTTTCCTTTTCGTGCCAAGGGTGTGGACGATTTCCAAAAGATGCACCCGAACCACGCGCATCAACATTTACAATTGCATATCCAGCGTAAACAAATTCTTTAATCGCTTTTCCCATTGTGCCAATCAATCCGTCGGAAAAAAGTTTAAACGGAAAACGCAATTCGGGAGAACGCCAATAACGAGTCTGATGTAAAATCGCTGGAATTTTTTTGCCTTTCTCTAAGCCTTTTGGTAAATAAACATCCACTGCAATTCGAACACCGTCGCGCATCGTTAAATAATAGGTTGTGATATTCAAACCTTTATAGGTTTTTTGCTGACTGTAATCGTAAGGCGCTGGGCTCACTTTAGCAACATCCGTTGGTGTAACCGTTGTTTTTTGTGCATTCAAGGAACTAACAAAAAAGTAAAATACAAGTGAAAAAGTTAGTTTAACTTTCGAAAAATCATGATGAAAAAAGGACATGAAAAAAGAAGTTTAGGTTTTCCTTAAAATTAACAATTTTTTAGAAAGTGAAATTGATTAGATGAAAAAAATAAAAAAAATCAATCAGTTGTTTAAATTTTTTTGAATTGAACTTTAAGACCATTTTAATGTGATGTTATGCAACTAGCATAATATTTAAATCTTATGATAAGTTGTTGATTTGTAATAAATTTCGAACATATTGAAAACGATATAGGAAAAGTATTTTTTGAGAATTGAATTTAAAAAGTGGTAAATTTTAAAAATCGAAAAAAAAGGTAGGAAAAAATGAAATATTAAGTTTTACAACGGTCCAAGAAGAAAATAGTTATTAAAGCTTTGAATCTAACTGATTAATTATTTAAACTGATTTTTTAGTTGTTGAAGTTAGTAAAAACAGAAACAATGCTTAATTTCGTTTCGATGGAAGGCATGGTTACAATTTTAGGTTCTGGAACTTCGCAAGGTGTACCTGTTATTGCTTGTGATTGTGATGTTTGTAGTTCAACTGATGCTAAGGACAATCGAACACGGTCATCCATAATGTTGAGTGTTCAGAATGAAAATTATGTCATTGATTCGGGACCAGATTTTCGAAATCAAATGTTGCGTGAAAAAGTTAAATCTTTACGAGCTGTTATTTTTACGCACGAACACAAGGATCATTTGGCAGGTTTAGATGATGTTAGGGCTTTCAATTACAAAGAAGAGCGTCCCATGGAAATTTATTGTAATGTACAAGTCGAAACTGCTTTGCGAAGAGAATTTCATTACGCTTTTTCAGAGGAACGTTATCCCGGAGTACCTAAATTTGAATTGAATCGCATTGATTTACAGTCTTTTGAGTTGAGTCATCATTTGAAATTGATTCCAATTGAAGTACTGCATTACAAGTTGCCTGTTCTAGGATTTCGTTTCGGAGATTTTACCTACATTACAGATGCTAAAACGATTAGCGAAAAAGAAAAAGAAAAAGTAAAAGGAACGAAAACACTGGTTGTAAACGCCTTACACCGCTCAAAACATATTTCTCATTTTAACTTAGAAGAAGCACTGGAGTTTATTACGGAAATTCAACCTGAGAAAGCGTATTTAACCCACATTTCGCACTTGTTTGGTCGTCACGAAGAAATTGAATTGACTTTACCCAAAAATGTGTTTCTTGCTTACGATGGTTTAAAAATCCCATTTCATTACTAACATTTTTAATGTGAATAATTTAATCCCTTTCCTCTACGTGATTGCTTTTAAAATTTTAATTTCGTTAACGTGAAAAGTGAAAAATTTATAGATGTTAAAGGTTTAATTGGAAGTAAAAACCCAAAACTTCTCCGTTGGCTTCCGTCTTTTGTAATCAATTATTTGCGTAAGATTCTACACGAAGATGAAATCAATGATTTCCTTGTGAAAAACAAAGACAAATACGACCAAGAGTTTTGCGAAGCAGTAATGGAATATTTTAACATTACAGTTGTCATTAAAAACAAAGAGTTAATTCCAACTACTGGCCCAGTTATCATTGCTATGAATCATCCCCTTGGTGGAATGGATGCCATTGCTTTAATTGCTGGTTTGAAGGATCATAGAAAAGATTTGCGCTTCATCGTCAATGACTTATTGATGAATTTAAAAAATATTTCTAACCTGTTCATAGGCGTCAACAAACACGGCAAAAACGACAATTCTGTGCGAAATCAAATCAAAAATGCATTTGAATCTGAAAATGCCATTTGTATTTTTCCTGCTGGTTTGGTGAGTCGAAAAATTGAGGGGGTCGTTCAGGATTTGTCTTGGAAAAAAACCTTCATGTTGTATGCTCGCTCTTTGGATAGGACTGTTGTTCCAATTCATATTGAAGGAGAACTTTCAAATTTTTTCTACCGACTTTCGCGTTTACGAAAAGGTGTTGGAATTAAAGCAAATATTGAAATGCTGTATTTATCCAATGAATTATTTAAACAATACAACAGAACGATTACATTTACCGTTGGAGAGCCGATTAAAGCTGGTGAAATTAATAAACAAATGAGCGATCAAGAAGCAGCAGAAATGCTTCGTAAAACAGTTCACTCGCTAAAAAAATAAGCATGAAAGATATTATTGCGCCCATCGAAAGTTCCTTGATAGAGAAAGAGTTAAAAGCAGCGGGATTGGTGCGTTTGACTCGTAAAGGAGGGAATGAAATTTACATCGTTGACAATAAAACAGCACCCAATACCTTGTTAGAAATCGGGCGTTTGCGTGAAGTAACATTTCGTGCATCGGGCGGTGGAACAGGGGAGGGGCTTGACTTGGACGAATACGACACCGGCGAAATTTGTTACAAACAGTTAATCGTTTGGTCGCCTGTAGAATTACAAATTGTTGGTGGATATCGTTTTATATTATGCGATAAAGCAATAGATGAAGCAGGTACAATTCATTTATCTACCACTCATTATTTTGATTTTTCAAAGCAATTTTTAACGGATTATTTGCCTTACACGATTGAATTGGGTCGCAGTTGGGTGCAGCCGATGTTTCAACCTAGTGTTGACCCTCGCAAAGGCTTATTTGCTTTAGATAACATTTGGGATGGATTGGGTGCTTTGGTGCGCTTTTATCCTGAGAAAAAATACTTCTTTGGAAAAGTAACGATGTATCCAAATTACAATACCGATTGCCGTGATTTCCTTTTGCATTTCATGCACCATTACTTTCCAGACGCCGAAAATTTGATGCATCCCTTTCATCCGTTGGTACAAAAATATGATCGTGCATACGTAGATTCGCAATTGCAAGATTTGGATTTTAAAGATGGCTTCAAGGTTTTGAATGGACATATTCGCGAAAAGGGAGAATTTATTCCGCCCTTGGTAAACATCTACATGAACCTTTCTCCAACGATGAAAACCTTTGGAACAGCGGTTAATCCTGACTTTGGAAACGTTGAAGAAACAGGAATTTTGGTTACTATCGCTGATATTTTTCCAGACAAAAAAGAACGCCACGTTGATTTTTAAATTGTAAGGTTGGGAAATTGTTGATTCTAAAAAAAAAATTAAGATGATAAAAGAAAATATATTTGTTTTGCTTTTACTAACCTTCACGATAAATGGATTTTCTCAAAAAAGTAGCAAGTCGCCCATTTTTTTCGCGGAAACAATTATGATTGACAGTTCATCAACAGTTATCATTCCCACAAAATACGATTCTGATTTATTGTCTTCTAGTAAGTTTGCTGTTTGGAATTCATTTTATGCCAATATTATGTTCTATGATTTCAATACAGATAATTCAATGCGACTTTTTAAAGAAGATACTTTCATTAAAAGTTTCACGAATCAAGTTACAAATTACCGCTATGACAGAAATACAAAAAACAACAATATAAATAGTAATTGGATGTTTTATTTTTTACCCAGGATGATTTAAATAAAAGTGGTAAAATTGATAATGATGATCCTTCTGTTTTGTATGTTTCTGACAAAAAAGGAAATGGTTTGCAAGCTTTGACGCCGACAAATTAAAATGCAGTTTCAATAGAAGTGTTTGACAAGCAAGGTTTTGCGTTAGTTAAAATGCAACGTGATGCAGATGGTAATGGAAATTTTGAATTCGAAGACAAGGATTATTATTATGTTCGTTTAGATTTAAAAACCTTATGTCTTGGTAATAAAATTGAGATAAAATAGGTTTAGGAATTTATTTTCATTGACGAAAAATTGATCGCTCGATTTTTCACAATTCAACAAAGTGAAAATCTTTTGTCAACTGAATATAAGCTTCTGTATAGGAATTATCAGCGTTTCGAATGTAAAAGTCGCTAACAGATAAATTAGATTGCTTTTTTTGAAATTGACAAATGACACGTGTGTTCCGTTTGTTTTCTTTGGCGTGAATTTGAATCAATTGCTTGCAGAAAAGTTTGTTATCTTCAGCTATTTTTTGAATATAAGTTGTTAATTGAAAAGGAAGAATCAGCCAAAAATCACCGTCCTCACTTAAAATCCGATTCACTAAATGAACTAATTCTGCTAATTCGTTGCTGTCACTGTGTTTTGCACGGTTGTAATCCAAATCCTCTCCGATTATTGATTCCAAATGATAGGGCGGATTCGAGAAAATTAAATCGTAAGGTTTTTGAAAATCTATTTTTAAATAATCTCCTTCTAAACAATGCAAGCGAATAGACCAAACAGATTGTTCAAAGTTAAACGAGCATTCTTCCGCTGCAAGTGAATTGATTTCAATAGCATCTAGTTGGATTTCAGTATTTTTTTGAGCTACCATTAACGATAGCACACCTGTTCCAGTTCCTAAATCTAAACCACGTTTTTTAGTACTTGCATCGATAAAAGCACCGAGCAACATAGCATCTGTTCCAACTTTTAATGGATTATTGGTTTGTTTTACGTCAAATTGCTTGAAGCGAAAAACAGACAAATCAATAAGCTTTAGCGAAAATTACTCTTCCTGCAGAAGGTTTACCTGTAACCATGCAAACGCCTTCTTCTGGTTCTTGGTCCAAAGCAATGCATCTAATTGTAGCTTGTGTTTCTTCCTTGATTTTAGATTCGGTTTCTTTCGTTCCATCCCAATGTGCCAAGAAAAAGCCTCCGCCATCAATCTGACTTTTGAACTCTTCGTAAGTATCTACTTTCTTCGTGTTTTCTGATCTGAATTTTTTCGCACGTTCAAATAAATTCGTTTGAATTTCTCCTAATAAATTTTCAATAAATGCATCTAAACCTTCAAAGTCAACTGTTTGTTTTTCTTTTGTATCGCGACGTGCAATTTCTGCTTTTCCGTTTTCTAAATCTCTAGGTCCCATTGCCACACGAACAGGAACGCCTTTTACTTCATAGTGTGCAAATTTCCATCCTGGTCTACGGTTGTCGTCGTCGTCGAATTTGAAAGAGATGCCTCGCGCTTTTAGCTTCGTAGCTAATTCTTTCATTTTTTCAGTGATCGCTTGTAATTCTTCATCTGTTCTATAAATTGGAACTGCAACCACTTGAATTGGAGCCAAAGTAGGAGGGAGCACCAACCCTTCATCGTCGGAATGTGTCATAATTAACGCACCCATCAAACGAGTCGAAACGCCCCAAGAAGTTGCCCAAACGTAATCTAATTTTCCTTCTTTATCTGCAAATTTCACTTCAAAAGCTTTCGCAAAATTCTGACCTAAAAAGTGAGAAGTTCCAGCTTGTAAAGCTTTTCCATCCTGCATCATGGCTTCAATACATAAGGTGTCTTCTGCTCCGGCAAATCGTTCACTTTCTGTTTTTCTACCTTTGATTACAGGCATTGCCATGTAGTTTTCAGCAAAGTCAGCGTAAACATCCAACATTTGTTCTGCTTCAGCAATTGCTTCTGCTTTTGTTGCATGTGCTGTGTGCCCTTCTTGCCAAAGAAATTCAGTGGTACGCAAAAACAAACGCGTACGCATTTCCCAACGAACAACATTTGCCCATTGGTTGATTAATATTGGTAAATCTCTATATGATTGAATCCAGTTTTTGTAGGAATTCCAAATGATTGTTTCAGAAGTTGGACGGACGATTAATTCTTCTTCCAATTTTGCTGTTGGGTCAACGATTACACCGCTTCCATCTTCTGCATTTTTCAAGCGATAATGGGTAACAACTGCACATTCTTTCGCAAAACCATCTACGTGACTTGCTTCTTTACTCAAGTAAGATTTTGGAATGAACAAGGGGAAATAAGCGTTTGAGTGACCTGTTTCTTTGAATTTAATATCCAAAAAATCTCTCATTTTCTCCCAAATTGCATAGCCATAAGGTTTGATAACCATGCAACCACGAACGTCTGAATGTTCAGCTAAATCTGCTGCATACACCAAATCGTTGTACCATTTAGAATAATCTTCTGCTCTTGTAACGCTTTTTTGTGCCATAACCCAATTAATAAATAGGTTACAAAGTTAATCATTTTGAACTGATTGGAAGTTCCATGAATTTATTTTGATTTTAAGGAACCTTTGCTTTATGAGAAACAATAATTCTTAAAAAATTCATTTTTTATCCTCAAAACTTGAAAAGCTTTTAAGCAAAGAATAACCACCCGATTCCAAATTCTAAACTTCTTAACAATTGTTCATAAAGCCTTTTAGCATCTTTTAATAAACTAATTGAAAAGGGTAGAGGGCAACAAAATCTCATTGTGTATATTTGCTGAATGGAAACACCTGAAAGTAATCGCAAACCTATCTCAAGAGTTAAATCGCCTTCTGTTCTCACGGGCGATATTGGAAAAATTCCACCTCAAGCAATTGAAACGGAACAAGTTGTTTTAGGTGCGATGATGCTGGAACGAAATGCGGTGAATGAAACGATTGACATTTTGAACCAAAATAGTTTCTATGACCCAAAACACCAATATATTTTTAAAACCATTAAAGAATTATTTGCTTCCACAAATCCAGTCGATTTAGTGACGGTAACAGCTCGCCTCATGAAAAATGGGGAGTTGGAAGCAGCAGGTGGTGCAGCGTATATTTCGTCTCTGACTAATCGCGTTGCGTCTTCTGCTCACATTCAATTTCATGCCCGAATTATTGCTGAAAAGTTTATTAAACGAGAACTTATTCGTGTTAGTAGCGAAATTATCCGCGATTCGTTTGACGAGACAAAAGACGTTTTTGAATTGTTAAATGCAGCAGAACAAGATTTGTTTTCTATTGCTGAAAACAATATGAGCAAGCAAGTTGCTTCTATGTCGAATGTGGTGCGTGAAGCAATCAAAGAAATCGAAAAAGCAGCTCAGAATTCAGACGGTATCTCTGGTGTTCCGACAGGTTTCTTTGATTTGGATAAAGTAACTTCAGGATGGCAACGCTCAGATATGATTGTTTTGGCAGCACGTCCAGGGATGGGAAAAACGGCATTCGTTCTATCAATGGCAAGAAATACTGCAGTTGATTATAACATGGGAGTAGCGGTTTTCTCTTTGGAGATGTCTGCTGTTCAGTTGGTTAAACGTTTGATTGCGAGTGAAGCACGAATTGACGCACAAAAATTGCGTAAAGGTGATTTGAAAGATCATGAGTTTCAGCAAATGCATTCGCGAATTACAAAACTTTCTAACGCACCTTTATTCATTGACGATACTCCAGGTTTATCAATTTTTGATTTCCGAGCGAAATGCCGACGTTTGAAACAACAACATAATATTGAGTTAATAATCATCGATTACTTGCAATTAATGTCTGCCAAAGATGGTAAAGGTGGAGGAAATCGCGAGCAAGAAATTTCAACTATTTCACGTTCAATTAAGGAAATTGCTAAAGAACTAAATGTGCCAATCATTGCGCTATCTCAGTTGAGTCGTTCGGTGGAGCAAAGAGGTGGTGATAAACGTCCACAACTTTCAGATTTACGCGAGTCGGGTGCAATTGAACAAGATGCGGATATCGTTTCGTTCATTTATCGCCCTGATTATTATGGTATTACTATAGATGACGATGGTCAACCCAATAACGGAATCGGTGAAATTATCATTGCAAAACATAGAAATGGTTCATTGGAAAGAGTGCGTTTAAGATTTGTTCCAGAATATGCTCGTTTTGAGAATCTACATGAAATGCCCGCTCTTGAGGAATCAAGTCCTTTGACAAATGGTATAGCTTCTTTTGGTCAATCTCAAAATACAATGATTCTTCCAAGTAAAATGAATAGTCAACCTGAAACAGAAGATGATGACATTGATTTTGTGAGTGATAGAACGGAGGATAGCCCTTTTTAATTTTGAATTTTCAATTCTTTGAATTTTTTGAGTGATAATGAATACAAAAACAGATTAAAAACATTATTAAAATATGAAGAACATACTTTTTGCATTCTTTCTATTATTGGTTGTTCCATTAAAAGCAACACAGATTCTGATTCCGATGGATGAGGCTCAAAACAATCATTTAAAGGCTTATGGAATTGCTTTTTGGACTTTAGAAAATGAAGTAGTCATTGAATGGTTGCTGAATTATCGCGGTGGTTCTTTCTTGATTCCACATTTAAAAACAATTGAAGAAGAATTAATCATTCGTGGTGTGCGTTACGATATTTTGACAGATGGTCAAGTAAATAACATTCGTTCACAAATCGCTGACCCAGAAGTGAATATGGAAATTGTTCAGTTGGAAAAAGCACCAAAAATCGCAGTTTATACGCCACCTAACAAACAACCTTGGGACGATGCAGTGACACTTGTTTTGGAATATGCTGAAATTAAATACGATAAAATCTACGATTCAGCGATTGTTGTAGGATTGTTACCAAAATATGATTGGTTGCATTTACACCATGAGGATTTCACTGGGCAATATGGTAAGTTTTATGGTAATGCACGCTACCAAAGTTGGTATCAAGAACAAGTGATGATTGCAGAAAAAGATGCTAAAATGTTGGGATTCAAAAAAGTTTCTGAATTGAAGCTCGCAGTTGCGAAAAACTTGAAAAACTTTGTTGTAGGTGGCGGTTTTCTATTTACGATGTGTAGTGGAACCGATAGTTTTGACATAGCACTTGCAGCACAAGGTGTTGATATTTGTGAAGCTGTGTTCGATGGTGATCCATCGGACGGTCGAGCGCAAGAAAAATTGGATTTTACCCAAACTTTTGCATTCAAGGATTTTCACTTGATTAAAGACCCAATGGTTTACGAATATTCAGACATTGATGGAACGGATTTAAGAACCAATAGAATAATCACTGAACCAATCGATCAATTCACTTTATTTGATTTTTCTGCCAAATGGGATGTAGTACCAACCATGTTGACACAATGTCACGTTGATGTAATCAATGGTTTTATGGGGCAAACAACTGATTTTAAGAAAGAATTTATTAAATCAAATGTGTTGATTTTAGGAGAAAACAAATCAGCTGGAACGGCAAGATATATTCATGGAGAAATGGGGCAGGGGACTTGGACATTTTACGGAGGTCATGATCCTGAAGATTATCAGCATTTCGTTGGTGATCCAGTTACAAATTTGAGCTTACATCCTAACTCTCCTGGTTATCGATTGATTTTGAATAATATACTATTTCCTGCTGCAAAAAAGAAAAAAAGAAAAACATAGAATTTTAAAAAAAGTATTGCTAAATCAATAGTTTTTGTTAAACTTGCGTCAATTCTTTATTACCAATAGGTTTTTCTTCGAAATCCTATCCAATCAAAAAAAAATTATACAATCTAAATGGATCGTAAAACATTAGAGACAAAAAAAATCTCAGACCTGAGAGTTATCGCTGAAACTGTTGGAATTGAAAACGCAAGCGACTACAAAAAAGCCGAATTAATTAATAAGTTAATGGGTGAAGAAAAACCGGTAGAAAGTTCAAAAAAAGAGGTGAACGTTGAAAATAGCAAACCAACACTTTTTGAAGAATCAGCTGAGGCGAAAGATGAAAATAAATCAAAAAGAAAACGAAAAACAGTTATTCTCGAAGCTCCAGTAAAAGAACAAAGTCCTGTTTTATTTGAGGAAAAAGAAGAACTAATCGAACTTATAATAGAGGAAAAGCCTGCGAAAGTTGAAAAGGAGAAAGTGGTTGATGTAAAAGCTGATGAACCAATAGCAGATGAAAATAGTGAAGCAACTGAAGAAGTTCAACCGAAAAAAGCCCAACATCCGAAGCATGAGCAAAATCTAAAAACAAATCGCAACAATCCAAATCAAAATAGACAAAGAAATCAAGTTGTAGCTGGGGATTCAACGGATGAAGTTACTGATAATCAAACATCAAATCAGAACCAAAATCCGAATCAAAACCCGAATCAACGCAAACCACAACATCAAAATAAACCTGTTCACAATCATAAACCACAAGGCGAAAATGTGAACAACCAAGGAAATGGTGAAAATCAAAATCGCAATCAAAATCAAGGAAATGTTGAGAATTTGAATCAAAATCAACATTCAAATCAAAACCGCAATCCGAACCAAAATCCAAATAGGAATCCCAATCAAAACCCGAATTACAATCCAAATTTGATCAATGATCGTGCAGAGGAAAAAGTAATGGAAGAAAATTATGATTTAGTTGGAATTGTTTCTGCTGAAGGTGTTTTAGAGGTAATTCAAGATGGATATGGATTTTTAAGATCATCTGATTATAACTACTTGCCTTCACCTGACGATATTTATGTTTCTCAAAATCAAATCAAATTATTTGGTTTAAAAACAGGAGACACAGTGAAAGGAACAATTCGTCCTCCGAAAGAAGGCGAGAAATTTTTCCCATTAGTAAAAGTTGAATCGATTAACGGAAGACACCCATCGTACATTCGCGATCGTGTTCCTTTCCAATATTTAACACCACTTTTCCCTTCTGAAAAATTCAAGTTAACTGGTCACAAACAAGAAACACTTTCTACGCGTGTGATGGATTTGTTTGCACCAATAGGTAAAGGTCAACGTGGAATGATTGTCGCGCAACCGAAAACGGGTAAAACAATGTTGTTAAAAGATGTAGCGAATGCAATTGCAGCAAATCATCCTGAAACTTACCTGATTGTTTTATTAATCGATGAACGTCCAGAAGAGGTTACAGATATGGCTCGT
This sequence comes from Crocinitomicaceae bacterium, assembly GCA_044350515.1. Classification (GTDB taxonomy): domain Bacteria; phylum Bacteroidota; class Bacteroidia; order Flavobacteriales_D; family Crocinitomicaceae; genus UBA952. Next base: position 33,133 of record JBILHL010000013.1, read on the forward strand.
AGTGTAAAAGCGGAAGTAATCGCGTCCACTTTTGATGAACCAGCTGAACGCCACGTGAAAGTTGCCAATATGGTTTTGGAAAAAGCAAAACGTATGGTTGAATGTGGTCATGATGTGTGTATTTTATTAGACTCAATTACACGTCTAGCGCGTGCTTACAATACCGTTTCTCCAGCTTCAGGAAAAGTTCTTTCTGGTGGGGTGGATGCAAATGCTTTACATAAACCTAAACGTTTCTTCGGTTCCGCTCGTAAGATTGAAAATGGAGGTTCACTTTCGATTTTAGCAACAGCATTAACAGAAACAGGTTCTAAAATGGACGAAGTTATCTTCGAAGAATTTAAAGGAACAGGTAATATGGAGTTACAATTGGATCGTAAAATTTCAAACAGAAGAATTTATCCAGCAATTGATATTACTGCTTCTGGTACAAGAAGAGAAGATTTATTGGTTGGTAAAGACGTGCTTCAACGTATTTGGTTGATTCGTAAATTCATTGCTGATATGAACCCAGTTGAAGCAATGGAATTTATGAAATCCCACATGGAAAATACCATTTCAAACGAAGAGTTTTTGATTTCAATGAATAGCTAATGAAGCTTCCTATTAAAGTTGGTATTGGTGCAGCACTTTTTTGGATTGTGTTGAAAATGATTGGTTTAGCTGTCAATTTTTCAGTAGATGAAATTAAATTGTTTGTTTTTCTAAACATGTTTTTTCTTACAGCTGCCATTTCTTATTCGCTTTTTCAAATAAAACGTAAAGAAGTAGAAAGCAATTTATTGAACGACATCAAAAACGGAATGTTAGCTGGTGTGCCTTACACTCTGATAGTCAGTATATTTTTGTATTTCTATTATGAAAAAATCTATCCTGAATTCAATGAAAAGAAAATCCAGGAGATAGAATTGAGGTTATCAAATCCGAAGACCGTTAAGGAAATTCAAACTTCTAATCCAGCTATGGAAAACAAAAACCCAGAGGAGATAAAAAGAGAAGTTTTATCAAGTACTAAAGCAATGTACAGCGCTAAGTTTACAATGATTATTTCATTACTTGCATTGATGGTTTATTCCACCTTGAATTCCATGGTAATTACACTCATCTATCGCAGAGTTGTTTTTCGGAATTGATTTTGTCGATTAAAATCTATCGTTCGAATATTTTTTCTTAAATAATTGTATCAATTAAATTTAATTCTATTTTTGCACCAATGAAAATAACAAACACACATCATCATCTGTTACTTGCTTGTCCGAGTTGAGGTGATATGTTGTATAATACTATTTGACCCGCTTGGATACCAAGTGGGTTTTTTTATGTCTAAAATTTAGAAATTATGTTGCGAATTGCAGTTCAAAAATCAGGTAGATTACTAGAAGATTCCCTTCAACTACTAAAGGAATGTGGAATTAAAGTAGATGCTACAAATGGGAAATTAAAATCTAAAGCAAGTGGATTTCCGCTTGAAGTATTGTTTCTGAGAAACTCAGATATTCCCCAATATGTATTGGACGGAGTCGTGGATTGTGGAATTATTGGTGAAAATCTTTTAATTGAAGAGAGAAGCGGTATCACGATTTCCACAAAACTTAATTTTTCAAAATGTCGCGTTTCGCTAGCTGTTCCAAAAAACAGTGCGATTAAATCAATTTCAGATTTTGACGGAAAAAAAATCGCAACCTCCTATCCAAATACAGTTAAAGATTTTTTTCAAAAGCAGGGTGTAAATGCAGAAATACATACAATTTCAGGTTCAGTAGAAATTGCACCAACAATTGGTCTAGCTGATGGTATTTGCGATATTGTTTCATCAGGAAACACATTGTTTATGAATGGTTTAATCGAATTAGAAACAATCTTACTTTCAGAGGCGGTTTTGGTTGAAGCTCCTAATTTAATTGATGAAAAATCTGCTTTACTCGACAAATTAATTTTTAGAATCAAATCAGTTCTAGCTGCAAGAAATTCAAAATATGTACTTATGAATGTACCCAATTCTTCCATTCCAAACGTGCTTAAGATTTTGCCAGGAATGAAAAGCCCTACCATTCTACCTTTAGCTGAAATAGGGTGGAGTTCATTGCATTCAGTTATAACGGAAGACCAGTTTTGGGATAAAATTGATGCACTTAGAGAAGCAGGAGCTGAGGGAATTTTGGTAGTACCAATTGAGAAAATGGTTAAATGAAAATTCGGTTAAAATTGAAAAAAAAATAAAACATTCTGAATTTCAAATTATCAAACAGATTATCAATATTTTAAGCTAAAAAAATGAGAAAAATTATAAAGCCAGAGAGAAGTGAATGGAAATCTTTACTAGCTCGTCCAGAATTAGAACGACCTGATTTGGATGCAGTAGTTAAAGAAATTTTTGAAGAAATAATTAAAAAAGGAGATGCTGGGGTTGCAACTTATGTTGAACGTTTTCAAAAATACAATGGATCATTACTTGTAACTCAAGAAGAGATAGAATTTGCTAAAAATCACATTTCTAAAGAATTAAAAAATGCAATTGAAGTAGCGGCATCCAATATCAGCAATTTTCACAAGGCCCAAATAGATGAAGGAATGTGTTTAGATACGATGCAAGGAGTTCATTGTTGGAGAAAGTCAAAGCCTATTCAAAAAGTAGGTTTATATATCCCTGGGGGAACAGCACCTTTATTTTCAACCGTTTTAATGCTTGGAATTCCAGCAAAAATCGCAGGTTGCGAAGAAATAGTGATGTGTACACCTTGTAATGCTTCAGGCAATGTGCATCCTGCAATGCTCTTTGCAGCAGATTTAGTTGGAGTGAATCAAATCTTTAAAATTGGAGGAATTCAGGCAATCGCAGCTATGACCATAGGCACAGAAACTATTCCTGCCGTTTACAAACTTTTTGGACCCGGAAATCAATACGTAACGGCTGCAAAACAATACGCGCAAAATTATAAAGTAGCGATTGATATGCCTGCAGGACCATCTGAAGTAATGATTGTAGCTGACGAATCTGCTTACTCAGAATTCGTTGCGGCTGATTTACTTTCTCAAGCCGAACATGGAGCGGATTCACAAGTAATTTTATTGACTAATTCTGATGAATTTGCAATCAAAGTTGAAATAGAATTGAAAAAACAACTCGAATTACTTCCGAGAAAAGAAATTGCTGCTGGTGCAATCAAAAATTCGCTCATTATAGTTTGTGAATCAAAAGACTTTTCAGAACTCATCAACACGTATGCGCCTGAACACTTAATTTTAGCTACAGAACTAAACGATGAATTAATTGAAAATGTGGTAAACGCTGGTTCGGTTTTCATTGGTAATTTCACTCCAGAAAGTGCCGGTGATTACGCATCTGGAACCAATCATACACTTCCAACAAATGGTTATGCGAAGCAGTACTCAGGTGTTTCTTTGGATTCATTCGTTAAAAAAATCACTTATCAAGAAATTACAAAAGAAGGCTTACAAACAATCGGCCCAATTATAGAATTAATGGCTGAAGCTGAACAGCTAGAGGCACACAAACTAGCAGTAAGTATCCGACTTCAAACTATAAAATAATGAACTTAGAACAGCTAATACGACCTGACCTTTTAGGAATGAAACCATACTCCTCTGCTCGAGATGAATTTGAGGGAAAAGCAACAATTTATTTAGATGCAAATGAAAATCCCAACGAAAATGGAGTTAACCGTTACCCCGATCCGCTACAAAAAAAGTTGAAAGAAAAAATCGCAGCGATAAAAGAGATTAAATCGGAAAATTTGTTTTTAGGAAATGGTTCCGATGAATGTATTGATTTATTATTTCGTTTGTTTTGTAGTCCTGGCAAAGATAAAGTTTCTGCTATGTCGCCATCTTATGGTATGTATTCAGTTTCAGCCAGAATAAATAACATAGAGTTAAATGAAATTTTACTCAATGAAGATTATTCTTTTCCAGTAGATAAATTCATTTCAGCATCAAAGGGTTCCAAACTTTTATTTTTATGTTCGCCAAATAATCCAACAGGGACTTCCATTCCACGTGAAGATTTAATCAAGATATTAACTGGTTTTTCAGGAATTGTTGTTTTAGATGAGGCTTATATTGATTTCGCTGAAGAATCAGGATTACTCAATGAACTGAACAAATTCCCCAACTTGGTGATTTGTCAAACCCTTTCAAAAGCATTTGGTCTAGCCGGAATTCGTCTTGGATTACTTTTTGCCTCTCAAGAAATTATTTTTTGGCTAAACAAAATAAAACCACCTTATAATATCAATCAACTCACACAACAATTTGCAATAGATTATTTGGCTGATTGGAGTAAAATTCAAGAACAAACAACAGAAATTATTTCAGAAAGAATGCTTTTAGAACAAAAATTAATTGAATATTCATTTGTGAAAGCTGTTTTTTCGAGTAATGCGAATTTTATTCTCGTTCGAGTTAAAGATGCTAATCAGTTATATAACTATCTTATCAAACGTGGCATTGTAGTTCGCAACCGTTCAAATCAACCTTTATGTGACAACACCTTGCGTTTGTCAGTTGGTACAAGTGAAGAAAACCAACAATTTTTAAACGTTTTAAATCAATTTCAATTATGAAATAAGCCATAACGAGATTCGTCACAATCAAGGATGAATTTAATTGGCGATTACATATGACCTTAAAAAAACAATTAAACACATATGAAAAAAGTACTATTTATCGACCGTGACGGAACGCTAATTCTAGAGCCACCCATTGATTTTCAAGTAGATTCCTTTGAAAAACTAGCATTTTATCCCAACGTTTTTTCAGGTTTAGGGAAAATTGCCTGCGAATTAAATTTTGAACTTGTAATGGTTACCAATCAAGATGGTCTTGGAACTGAAAGTTATCCGTATGAATCGTTTATTGGTCCGCATGAATTGATGTTGAAAGCATTAAAATCTGAAGGAATTGAGTTCAATGCAATTCATATCGATCGAAGTTTTCCTAGCGAAAATCTTCCAACTCGCAAGCCTGGAATTGGGATGTTAAAAGATTATTTTTCAGACGAATATGATTTAGAAAACTCGTATGTTATTGGAGATCGATTAACAGATGTAAATCTTGCGAAAAATCTTGGGGCAAAAGCTATCTATCTATTTAATCACAATGATCCAGGTAAATCAGAAGCAAATTTAAGCTATGAAGAACTGAATGAAATTGTGGCACTTCAAACAACAGATTGGGAAGAAATTTATACTTTTCTACGATTAGGACAAAGGCGTGTAACACACAACAGAAAAACAAATGAAACCGACATTTCACTCGTTTTAGATTTGGATGGAACAGGTATATCAGTAATTTCAACCGGAATTCAATTCTTTGACCACATGCTCGATCAGCTAGCACGTCACGGACAATTAGACCTCAATTTATCAGTAGTAGGAGATTTAGAAGTAGATGAACATCACACAATTGAAGATACTGCAATCGCTTTAGGCGAATGTTTTACAAAAGCATTGGGAAATAAAACAGGACTCGAGAGATATGGTTTTTGTTTACCAATGGATGATTGTTTAGCACAAGTAGCAATTGATTTTGGAGGTAGAAATTGGCTCGTTTGGGATGCTGAATTTAAACGCGAAATGATTGGAAAAATGCCGACTGAAATGTTTTATCATTTTTTTAAATCCTTTTCAGATGGAGCGAAGTGCAATCTAAATATTAAAGCTGAAGGTCAAAATGAACATCATAAAATTGAAGCTATTTTCAAAGCGTTTGCGAAGTCAATAAAAATGGCGAAAAAACGCAATGGTGATTTAGCAATATTACCAAGCACTAAAGGAACATTATGAAATAAGCCATAACGAGATTCGTCACAATCAAGGATGAATTTAATTGGCGATTCCATATGACCATTAAAAAAACAATTAAATACATATGAAAACAGTTATCATAGATTATGGCGCAGGTAATGTATTTTCTGTACAATCTGCCTTATCAAGACTTGGAGTTAAAAGTGAATTAACCAATGACAAAAATGAAATTTTGACCGCTGATAGAGTTGTATTTCCAGGTGTTGGTCATGCAGCAACAGCATTAAAGCAACTACGAGAAAAGCAACTAGACCAATTAATACCTTTGTTAAAACAACCGGTACTTGGTGTTTGTTTGGGCATGCAACTTATGTGTGAACATACGCAAGAAGGTAATGAAAACGGACTTGGGATTTTTGAAGGTGTAAAAGTTAAACGATTTGATGGTGCTTTGAAAATTCCACATATTGGCTGGAATAATCTTACAAAAACTTCAAAGAAAATGGAAGGTTTAAAGGAGGATGTTTATTTCGTTCATTCTTATTTTGCACCTGTAAATAAATACACAGTTGCTAGTTGCAATTATGGACTTGAATTTTCGGCAGCGATGGAAAAAAATAATTTTTTTGCTTGCCAATTTCACCCGGAAAAAAGTGGATTAGCAGGAGAACTTATTTTAAAACGATTTTTAAACGCATGATGGATATTATACCTGCAATAGACTTGATTGATGGCGCCTGTGTACGTCTCACCAAAGGAGATTATAACACGAAATTAATCTACGAAAAAGATCCTTTAACAATGGCGAAAAAATTCGAAGATGCTGGAATTCGCCGATTACATCTTGTAGATCTAGATGGAGCAAAAGCTGGGAAAGTTATTAATTTGAGGGTTCTAGAAAAATTGACAACTCATACTTCATTAGAAATTGATTTTGGTGGTGGAATCAAAAAGGAAAATGATTTGAAAAATGTTATTGACGCTGGTGCAAAGTGGATAACAATTGGCAGCTTGGCGGTAAAAGAGGTTGAAACAATGAAAGATTGGATTGTAAGTTACGGCAGTAAAACCTTTATACTTGGTGCAGATTTACGCGATGGTTACCTTTCCATTAATGGTTGGTTGGAAAACAGTAATCTTCACTGGAAAACATTTATGAAAGACTATATTTCTTGCGGTGTAAACCAGTTTTTATGTACTGACATTGCAAAAGACGGAATGCTTTCAGGTCCATCTACTGATTTATACTGTGAAATTATGGATACTTTCCCTGGAATTTACCTTATTGCAAGCGGTGGAGTTTCTGGAAAACAAGACTTAATTGACCTCGAAAAAGCTAAAATTCCCGCGGTTGTGCTAGGTAAAGCAATTTATGAAAATAAGATTACACTTAAAGAGATAACTGAATTATCATGCTAAAAAAACGTATTATTCCTTGTCTGGATATTAAGGAAGGACGCACCGTAAAAGGGATAAATTTTGTCGGTTTGCGCGATGCTGGTGACCCCGTAGAATTAGCAAAACGCTATTCAGAAGATGGAGCAGATGAACTTGTTTTTTTGGATATTACAGCAACAATTGAGAATCGCGATACATTAGTGGATTTGGTCAAACGAGTAGCAGAAAAAGTAAATATTCCTTTTACAGTTGGTGGTGGAATTAGAAGTGTAGCCGATGCCCAACGACTGTTGCAGCATGGTGCAGACAAAATAAGCGTAAATTCATCTGCAGTTAAACGACCTGAACTTATAAACGAACTTTCGGATGCCTTTGGCAATCAATGTGTGGTTCTAGCAGTTGATGCTCGTCCTGTTAAAGGAGAATGGAAAGTTTTTGTCAACGGAGGTAGGGTGGAAACAGAATTGAAGTTAATAGATTGGGTTAAAGAAGCTGTTGAACGTGGGGCTGGAGAAATTTTATTTACCTCTATGGATCACGATGGAACAAAAAATGGGTTTGCTTTGGAAGCTTTACAACTAATTTGTGATGCTGTTTCTGTTCCTGTAATTGCCTCGGGAGGCTGTGGTGCAGTGGAACATTTCACCGAAGTTTTTCATAAAACAAATGTAGATGCGGCTTTGGCTGCAAGCGTTTTTCACTTTGGTGAAATAAACATTCAAACATTAAAAAACACATTAAGTCAACAAAATATAGCAATACGCACAGCATGGAAGTAATAGATTTTAACAAAGGGAATGGTTTTATACCAGCAATTATTCAAGATGTAGATACCCTGCAAGTCTTGATGTTAGGTTATATGAATGAAGAGGCTTATAACAAAACTATTGAGGAACAAAAAGTAACATTCTATTCCCGCACTAAAAACCGACTTTGGACTAAAGGTGAAGAAAGTGGTAATTATTTGAATGTTTGTTCTATAAAGCTGGATTGCGATAGAGATACCTTGCTTATTTGTGTTAAACCTCAAGGTCCAACGTGCCATTTAGGAAGTAAAACGTGTTGGTCAGAGGAACAAGCAACTCGATTTGGTATTCTTCAAAACTTAGAGAATGTCATTACTGAACGTTTAAATTCTGAATCAAAAGATTCGTATGTTGCTTCATTGAAATCAAAAGGAATTGCGAAAATTGCACAAAAAGTAGGAGAAGAAGCGGTTGAAACAGTTATTGAAGCTTTGGGCAATAATGACGAACTTTTTCTTAACGAAGCTGCTGATTTACTATTTCATTATTTGATTTTGCTACAAGCTAAGGGGAAAAAGCTTGATGATGTTCTCGAGGTTTTAGAAGGTAGAAGAAAATAATTCCTAATCAATTATTACCTTTTTCGAATCATCTTGAAATGCTCGAATTTATCCTTGATAAAAAGAACTAATTCCATTTCTGCTGCTGTTTTTAAGAAATCAGGATCCGCATTTAAGAAAATGATAAAGTCATCGAAATCAGTTTCTTCCATTTCTATGATTTCATAGGCAACGTATAAACGCAACAATTCTTTAACCACTTGTCGTTGATCGTCTTTGTATTTCTGTTCTGCAATCCAACGTTTGTTTTGTTCTTTTTTTGAAAATGCTTGGTACAAAGCTGTTATCGGACTTTGCAAAGCCTCAATTCCAGTTACTTGACGCGTTTCTCTTAAAACTAAATTTTTGCGTTCCTCTTTAATTTGTTCTAAGGTTTTCAACGGTTTCACTACCACTTCTTGCACATCTTGTGGAAGTTTCTCGATGTAAGCAATCACTTGACATTGGCAGTTAGAATCTGGTTTTGCAATGAATTCGTAAATCGGATATTCTTTGGTCGAAAGTGCAATTCTATCATTTGGCCGCACATATACAGAAAAGTACCCGTCTGGTTGACCAAAAATCCCACGTCCTGTGGTACGATTGATTACCATTAAATTGTAAAAACTCTGAGGTCGCAAGGTGTCAACTACTTTACCCGAAACAAAAACTTTATCGCATTGAGCGAAAGTTATCAAAGGTAAAAATCCGATTAGAAATAAAAAAAACTTCATGAAGTCCTCGTTGACAATGTTCGTACCAAATTTAATTGCTGAAAATTACTTCATTTCAAAATACCAATCGAAGTCTAAATTCACAAAAAACAATAATAAGAAGGGTAAAAACATCAGAATCATCCAACTTAAGACGATGAAAATTTTAAAACCAACTGTTGCATCTTGTTTCACTGGTGCTAATAAAACAGAGTTAACATGCGATGCCATTACTTCATCACTCACTTCACCTTGTAATTCTTGGTATTTTTTGAGGGCTGGAATTTCTTCGAGTAGTATATTCTTAATCAATACATAATCGCGATTGGAAAGTTCTTCGTAAGTCGTTGTGTAGTTTATTCCTTCTTCATCAAGCGTTTTACGAATGTGATAATTTCGTTGAATCCCTCGAACCCTAATGCCCATAAAAAAGCCAAAAGCCATCATTATCCAACTATCAATGAGCCATCCAATCCCAATTAATACAAGTGATGAAATCAAAGCGAAAATCATCAAGAATAAGTCGCGTTTTTTGTTCATCATTAATTTGAAGAGTTGTCCACCATCTAAAGGGTCAATCGGAACCAAATTGATAATGTTGATAAACAAAAACAAAAAGCTCCATTCAATCATCCATTCAGATTGATATTTTGAGGAAAGAAAAAGTAAAAGTGCGCCAATTAATATTCCGGGATAAGGTCCTAAAGCCGCTACAATAAAACTTTGTTTTTGTGAATATTTGTCTTTACTACCTTGTACAAATGCGCCCATTAATGGAATAAAAAGCATTCGGACATTTTCGTAATTGAATCGTTTCATTGAGATATAATGTCCCAATTCGTGAATCAAAAGCACTGCAATTAGAAACAACACGAAACGCAATTCTTCGGAGAAAACAAGTAAAAAGGTACCAACAAAAAGTACAATTGTAAAAGCTGTCAAGCCCCAGTTACTTTCGACTTTAACTTTTTCTATGATCGGTTTTTGAGGGGATAAGTCGTATTCTTCCATCTTACATTCCTGGCATTCCGCCCATGCCTTTCAACTTACTCATCATTCCTGCCATGTTGCGAGGATTACTCATAAGTTTCATCATTTTGCGCATGTCTTCAAATTGTTTGATTAATTTGTTTACGTCTTGAATGGTAGTTCCGCTTCCTTTTGCGATTCGGGTTTTACGTGAAGTATTCAACAAAGCAGGATTAGCTCTTTCTTTCGGAGTCATCGATAGAATAATGGCCTCTACACCTTTAAATGCATCGTCTGGTACATCAACATCTTTGATTGCTTTTCCCATTCCTGGAATCATTCCCATCAAATCTTTAACGTTCCCCATTTTTTTAATTTGCTGCAATTGAGCTAAGAAATCATTAAAATCGAACTGATCTTTCATGATTTTCTTTTGCAACTTGCGAGCTTCCTCTTCGTTGAATTGCTCTTGTGCACGCTCAACCAAGGAAACAACGTCACCCATTCCTAAGATTCTGTCCGCCATACGAGAAGGATAGAACACATCCAATGCGTCCATTTTCTCACCTGTACCAACGAATTTGATTGGTTTGCTTACGATTGCTTTAATTGAAAGTGCCGCACCACCTCTTGTGTCACCGTCTAATTTTGTAAGAACAACACCGTCGAAATTGATTTTTTCATTGAAAGCTTTTGCCGTGTTCACAGCATCTTGCCCTGTCATGGAATCCACGACGAATAAAGTCTCACTTGGATTGATAGCAGCTTTCACTTTCGCAATTTCATTCATCATTTGCTCGTCAATCGCCAAACGACCTGCAGTATCGACAATCACTACATTAAATGATTTGCTTCTTGCATGGTTGATTGCAGCAGTTGCAATGCTTACTGGGTCTTTATCTTCCTTATTGGAATAAACTTCAATATCTAATTGTTCACCAAGTACGTGTAATTGGTCAATCGCAGCTGGACGATAAACGTCACACGCCACCAATAATACTTTCTTTCCTTTTTTGTTTTTAAGGTAATTTCCTAATTTTCCAGTGAATGTTGTTTTCCCCGAACCTTGCAAACCCGACATCAAGATAATCGCAGGATTTCCTTTAAGGTTGATTTCAGATTCGTTTCCACCCATCAATTCCACCAACTCTTCGTGGCAAATTTTTACCATCAATTGACTTGGAGAAATTGCATTTAGAACATCACGACCAAGCGCTTTTTCTTTTACTGTATTGGTAAAATTCTTTGCTGTATTGAAGTTAACATCAGCATCTAATAACGCTCTTCGCACCTCCTTTAAGGTTTCTGCTACGTTTATTTCGGTGATTTGACCTTGACCTTTTAATACTTTGAATGCGCGTTCAAACTTGTCCGTTAGATTTTCAAACATATCTTTTACTGAATTTTAGTGTGCAAAGATATTGATTTTAATAGGAAGAAACGAACGATTTTCAAGCGAAAAATGAACTTGAACAAAGACTTTTAAAATTCAAAGAGAAAAAACCAATGATTGAATTAAATTTGGAACCATAAAACAGAATAAACATGAAAAAAATCATTCTATTTATCGCAATTAGCTTTTTGATTTTCAGTTGCACAAAATCACACGAAGGAATGACCAAAGCTACTATTAAAGACTTCACTGGACTTGATGGTTGTGGAATGATGTTGGTATTAGAAAATGGTACAGCCTTGGAACCTGGAAACCTGAATGATTTTTCATCAACCGTATCAATTACCGACGGACAAAAAGTATGGGTAAAATACCAAGAAAACAATGTAGCGAGTATCTGCATGGCTGGACAAACAGTTCTTATTGACGAATTGGAAGAGCGATAAGTTATTTATGTCATCTAAGTTACCTATCGGAAAAAAGGCTTGAATTAGTTTTGTAGAAAAAAAAGTATGCCAACAATTCAATTAACAACAGGAAAATTCAAAAGCGATGTTTTCGATTATACCACTGAAAAAGAATGGAAATTCAAAGGTGAAAAACCAGCAATTATTGACTTTTACGCAGATTGGTGTGGACCTTGTAAAATGGTTGCTCCAATTTTAGAAGAGTTGAGTGATGAATTTCCAGAAATTGTAATCTACAAAGTCAATACTGAATTAGAGCAAGAACTTTCAGCGGTTTTCCAAATAAGAAGCATTCCGAGTATGTTGTTTATTCCAATTGAAGCACAACCCATGATGCAAGCTGGAGCACTTCCGAAAAACACGTTGAAGGAAATTATAACAAAAGAATTACTATAGTTTTAAGTCAAAGAAAAAGAAAAGGTTTCACAATCGTCTTATAAAAACACCTTTATCCGAAAAACCAAGAATTTTAATTGAATTTTGATCGGAAGTACAAATCGTTTTCATTCCTTTCTCCAAAATCTTACTACTTTAGTTACAAGAAATCTTACACGAAAAATAAAACATCCTCCGAATGAAAAACCTCTTCCTCCTCCAAGATGACATCACTTTTCTCAATTTTGGTTCATTTGGTGCCTGCCCGAAAGAAATATTCGACGATTACATTCAATGGCAGTATTTATTGGAAAAAGAACCGGTGCAATTCATCACGGTAGACGGATATACCTACATCAATCAAGCGCGAAAATCATTGGCGGCGTTCATTCATTGCGACTTTGAAGATTTGGTTTTTGTGCCGAATCCAACGCATGCCATCAACATTTTGGCGAAGAACATCGACTTGAAAGCAGGTGACGAAATTCTCACTACTGATTTAGAATACGGCGCCATGAACAAAACTTGGAATTACTATTGCAAAAAAGTGGGCGCAAGCTACGTGCAACAAACGATTCCACTGCCCATTGCATCGAAAGAAGCATTCATAGATTCCTTTTGGAAAGGTTATACGGACAAAACAAAAATCGTTTTTATAAGCCAAATTACTAGCAGCACCGGACTCATTTTACCTGTAAAGGAAATTTGTGAGGAAGCGAAAAAACGTGGTTTAATTACGATTGTGGACGGTGCGCATGTTCCCGCTCACATCGATTTGAACCTTTCGGAATTGGAAGCAGATTACTATACCGGTGCTTGCCACAAGTGGATGATGACACCAAAAGGTTCATCGTTTCTGTACGTGAAAAAGCAATTTCAAGAAAAGCTCAATCCTTTGATTATTTCGTGGGGCTACGAAAGTGCGTTTCCGTCCAACTCGCAATTTTTCGACTACCACCAATTCAACGGTACGCGCGACTTCTCGGCTTACTTGACGATTCCAAAATCGATTGAATTCATGCAAAAACACGATTGGAAAAGCAAAACGAATCAATGTAAATTGGATTTATTGAACCTCGCACCAGCATTTTTTGAAGTGCTCGACACACAACCTTTAGCACCATTGACACCTGAATTTTTCGGTCAAATGTGCAGCGCTGAAATCAAGACTGCTACACCTGAAAAATTACAACGCCACTTATTCGAACACTACAAAATTGAAATTCCTGTGATGCGCCACCGCGACAAATGTTACCTGCGTTTTTCGTATCAGGTTTTCAATACATCAAACGAAATTGATTATTTAATCAACAGTTTAGATGAAGTCAAAAAAACGAGTGGATTGATTGGGTAGTTGAATTGAAGTGGATTGAGGTTTTTACTTCTCGATTCGTATTTGATTGGGATTATTTTTAATTTGGAATTATAACATAAAGATATTTGCGCTAAAAATGAGTATTTACAAACTTTTATGTCTAATTTCAAAAATTAGATATGTAAGTGGAATCTAAGAATTTGTAAATCCAATAAGGTAAATTGAAGGAATACCACTAATCGAAGTTTTTGCTTTTAATGGTAGGTAAATAATGATCTTAAATTAGAACTAAAAAAGAAAAAAGTTTTAATATTATCAACATTCCTATTCACTTAATATTCATTCTTCAAAGAATAATTTTATACATTTGTTGCGAGAAAAAGGAAATGGTGTTCTTCCTTACCCAACCGCTTTTAGAAAAGCTGATGACGCCTGATTAATTAAGAAAATGGTAACTTAATCAGGTATAATATGTCTCAGAAAAATCAAAAGTCAACTTCAAATGGTAATCTTTTTCAATTTCGATTATTTTTTGAAAAATTCCCTGCTTTGCCATTTATCTTAAAGTGGATATTCATTTGTTTGATAATTGGTGTTTTTATTGGTAGCGCTTCCGCTGGTTTTTTACAATCTTTGAATTGGGCAACCGATTTTCGCGAGAATCACTTATGGATAATCGCATTTTTACCAATCGGTGGTTTACTCATTGGTCTCTTTTATTTTTATTTTGGTAAAGAGGTTGAGGGAGGAAATAATTTATTGATTGATACCATTCACGAACCGAAAGAAGTCATTCCGTTTAAAATGGCTCCTTTGGTTTATTTAGGTACGATTGTTACTCATCTTTTTGGGGGTTCAGCTGGTCGTGAGGGAACAGCTTTACAAATGGCAGGAGCAATAGCCGATCAATTCAGTAAACCTTTTAGTTTTTCAAAGTCAGATCGAAAAATTTTAATCATTGCTGCAGTTGCTGGTGGATTTGGTTCTGTTTTCGGAACTCCACTTGCAGGAGCAATTTTTGCAATAGAATTTTTCTTTATTGGTCGCCTGGGATACAATGCTTTATTTCCAGCTTTTTTAACAGCTACCTTTGCCGACATTGTTACCAAACTATGGCAAACACCTCATACTCATTACTCTATTGGTACGATTCCCGACCTTTCGTTTTTTACGCTTTTTTATGCAATAATTGCCGGAATCATTTTTGGGTTATGTGCCTCAACTTTTAGTTTTGCTATTCATAAGCTGGGTAAGGTTTTTAAATCAAACATACAATTTCCACCATTGCGTCCTTTTATTGGTGGTAGTATAGTTGTTGCTTTGATTTGGGTAATCGGAACAACAAAGTATATAGGACTTGGAATTCCAACGATTGTACAGTCTTTTGAGCAACAACTGCCAGCTTATGATTTTGTTTTAAAAATGATTTTCACCTTATTAACCCTCGCAGCTGGATTTAAAGGGGGAGAGGTAACACCACTTTTCTTTATTGGAGCTACACTTGGAAATGCTTTAAGCTTTTTTATTCCTTTGCCGATTGGACTTTTAGCAGGAATGGGTTTTGTGGCTGTTTTTGCTGGCGCGACAAATACTCCAATTGCTTGTAGTATAATGGCCATTGAATTGTTCGGTATGGAATGTGGCGTTTTTGTGACTATCGCATGTGTTGTATCTTATTTGTTATCAGGACATAGCAGTATCTACGGACATCAAATAATTGGTGAGGCAAAACATCCACTTTTTTCAGCACTAGAAGGCAAACGATTGAATGACCTGTAAAGTGGTTAAAATTGAATCAAATTGATTAATAAAACCACAAATAAAAATCAACAAAATCGCGGATAAACCATGAGCAGGAGGTGATGAGTAGCATTGTAATTATAGCTAATTTATACAGTTTTTTAGAATGTAAAAAAACGACAGGAAGAAGTGAAAAACACTGAATGATTGCAAAATTTATTAATTCATGGTAAATATAAATCGCAGTAAAATCTGGTAAATAGGGATTAATACTTTTTTCTTTTTGGTAATATACAAATAAAAAAACATACAAAATGACCAATATACTTGCGCCAATAAGTAACAAACTTACATTCTTAAATGGTTTGATTTTTATAGGATTATCGGTATTTTTTTGATCTAAAATTGGTTCCAAGTCTCTTGTTTTTCAACTACTTCATTAATTTGCCCTTCTGGTAAACTTCCATTTTTGTTTGTTTTCCATTTTCATCAAAGTAATAATATTTACCATCAAATTCATCATCAATCAAGAACGCTTTTTCTTTAATTTTTCCTTAAGGATAATAGGCAAAAAACTTCCCATTGCATTTTCCATTTTTATATTCGACAGACTCAATAAGAACACTGTCTTTGTTGAACCATTTCCATTTTCCAGTTTCAAAATCATTTTTATAATTACCCGCAACTAAGATTATCTTTCCATCTTCATCGTGTCTATGTTCATAACTTGGACCATGAAGCACATCGTTTTTGTAAGTTCCTTTAATCCAATCTCCATTTGCTTCATAAATTATTCTCTCACCGTTCAGTTTATTGTTTAAAGCATTCAATTCTTCTGTTTTTCTTCCAGCTTTATTAAAACGAATTATTTTACCGTTACAGTTTGAACAATCATCACTTTTAACTTTATGTTTAGGCAAAATCTCCAATTGTCTTAGCCTTCCGTTGTCATACCAATGATAAACAGTGTCTTTATAAAATCCGTTTTCATAAAAACATTGGTCTTTCTTTTTACCATTTTCAAAATACCAAATCCACTGACCATCTTTGATTTTATTTTTAAATTGTCCTTTATAACTCAACTTCCCAGAGGCAAAAAACACTTCTTTTCTAAAATTCGATTTGTCCTTTTTGTCCTTGTAATATAGAACAACTTCAGGCTTTCCATTTGGATGTTTCCGTATTACCTTTTTTATTTCAGGCTGAGAACAAGAAAAAAGAATTAAAAGTAAAACCAAACTTATTGTCCTCATATTTAAAATTTTAAAACACATTATTTCAACCATTTTACCGCTTGCTTAATCCAATCTTTATCATTCAACAAATAATGTGTTGGTGGTATTCCTTCTGCTTCAAATTGGCGTTGTTTTTCGTAGCGCGTCATCGTGCAACCGAGTAAATAATTGAAGTTTGGTGTGGTTGATGTTTCTATTTCTCCGTAACCTACATAACCTCCCGAATTTTCACCTAGCAAAATAGTTTTATCGCTTTCTTTTGCCCAAAACAACAAAGCTTCACATGAACTAGCGCAATTTCTGTTCATTAAAATAGCAACTTTCGAAGGTTTAGTTAAAACGGAATCGAGTTCAATTTTCTGTTTATCAACTCGCGTTATAAATGTATTTAATGGTGTTTTTTTCATTGTATCGATTTCATCCAAAATTTCTTGCATAAAAACGTTGTCAAAATTGATTGTGTCAAGCTTATTGTTTTCATACCATTCCACACTTTTGCGAATGTTCTCTTCAGTGACAAATAATTCAACTTTGTCAGTATAAAATGGTTTAGTGTAAATGTACTTTAACAGTGGATTTGCATTGTCGTCTGAACCGCCACCGTTATTGCGAACATCAATAATCAATTTCGATTTCGAGCGAATAGCAGCGTCGTGTTTTTTGTAAAATGAATCCAATTTTGCGGTCCAATTTCCTGAAAATGTTGGAATACTAATGTAGTTTGTTTCTTTATCTAGTGATTTAAAAACCAATTCATTGGGAGCATCAGTTGCGTAGCTTTTCTTCGATTTTAATTGAATATTAAACCAATTATTAGCTAAAACGCCATCCTTAAATTCAACATCTTGATATAAATGCATGGAACGATTTCGCATATACTGTAATAAATCATATTTTCCGTTCGCTTTCTTCTTTAACTCAAATTTCACATTGCCATATCTCCAATTTGGTATTTTCGAATCAAGGATAATTCCGAGATAATCATAATGTTCTGTTTTATTTTCTAAGATGAAAACCGTATAAACTAAATCTTGGGATTGAAAGCAATTTTGAATTTCAGAAATTGGATATTTTTTGTCTTTATAAAAATTTAATATTTCAACGGGTGTAATTGTATCCAAATAACTTTCAGGAACACTATCATTGAAATAAATACTCGAGTGATTGTCTTTGAAAAACTCAACATACTTTAACAAATAACGAAAACATTCTACTTTGTTCTCACAAAATCCCAAAGCTTTTTCTCGCAAACCTTTTTTAAACAGGTCATATTCCGATTGATTTTCTACAGAAACATTGTCATTAAATCCAGGTAAATTTTGTTCGTAGTAATTGACAACATAATCAAATTCATCCACGCATTTGCAGGATTGAGCGAAGAAATAGGAACTCCCAAATACAAGAAAAAAGAGAATGTTGAATTTCATTTTTTATTTTAATTGAATCTCCACTTTCACTAAATCACCTACTTCAATGCATTCTAAAGCAATGGATTCTGAATTTTCTCGCTCGATAATTAACAAGTCATTCTTTTGCAACTCCAAGTCATTTAAGCGAAAAGATCCATTTTGAACAAAGAAAAAATCATGCGTTCCCGAAAGTGAAAATGATTCTGATTGTCCAACATTCATTGCAAAATGCAGTACATTTCCAGCCACATTTTCCTTAAACATTACATTAAAATCACGGACTTTCCCTTTGCTTTTAGTCTGCCACGAACCGTCGAAAGTGTCTTGATCAAAAGGTTTTAATTCTTTGGTATAGCGACCTTCGTGAATAAGTGTAATGTTTCCTTCCAAAATCATCAAAATACGTGTCAAACTTGAAAAATCAGAAAAGGTCGTTTCTTCCGCTTCAACAGTCGCAGTACTAATTCGAAAGGTGAAATCGCGTGTTTGAAAATTTCCATCCGCAGGAAAAACAAACAATTCCGTACTTGTTCCATTTGCCCAATTCACAACCTTGCAGTCTTTTTCTTTCTTTACGCTAATCTTCATTTATTTCGATTTGTTATTGATTGCTGAATCGTTCTTTTGCAAAGTCGCTTATTCGCTAAATCGTAGATTAGCTCAATCGCTGATTTACAAAGTCGCTGATTCGCTTAATTGCTTAATTGCTTATAATTCTGGTTCTTTTAATACCTTTTCACTCTTCACACAATAACTATCAGTTTAAAGCCGCAGCGAAATACTCTTCACTTTTAACTTTTCACTTTCAATCTTACATTCTACATTCTAAATTTTACATTCTAAATTCAAACAGCTCCCTCAATAATTATCTCCACTAAACTCGGATCCAACAAGGTACTAGTATCTCCCATATTTGACGTTTCTCCTTCAGCAATTTTACGTAAAATACGACGCATGATTTTACCAGAACGCGTTTTTGGTAAACCAGGCACAAACTGAATTTTATCCGGTTTTGCAATTGGACCAATGATTCTTGAAACAGTTTGTATAATATCTTGTTTTGACAAATTGGAATCACCGTGTGAACTGTTATAAATCACATAGGCGTAAATTCCTTGTCCTTTGATATCGTGCGGATAACCCACCACAGCGCTTTCAATCACTCCAGCGTGCATATTGATTGCATTTTCAACTTCGGCAGTTCCAATTCGGTGACCACTTACATTCAAAACGTCATCAACACGACCAGTAATTCGGTAATCGCCGTCTTCGTCACGTAAACAACCGTCACCAGTAAAGTATTTATCTTCATACGTCGAAAAATAAGTCAAGCGGCAACGTTCGTGGTCATTATAAGTCGTACGAATAATTCCAGGCCAAGGAAACTTGATGCATAAATTTCCATTTACTCCATTTCCTTCAATTTCGTTTCCATTTTCATCTACCAAACACGGTTGAATTCCAGGCAAAGGCAAAGTTGCATAAGATGGTTTACTTGGAGTTATTCCAGCAATGTTTGAAATCATCACTCCGCCCGTTTCTGTCTGCCACCAAGTATCTACAATCGGACAGTTTCCTTTACCAATGTTTTTATCGTACCAATGCCAAGCTTCTTCATTGATAGGTTCACCAACGGTTCCAAGCACTTTCAACGAACTCAAATCTTTTCCGTTGACATATTCCAAACCAAAGCCCATCAAGCTACGAATCGCGGTTGGTGCTGTATATAAAATATCCACTTTGAATTTCTCAACAATTTCCCAAAATCTTCCTGCATCCGGCCAAGTTGGAACGCCTTCAAACATTAAAGAAGTTCCTCCAGCGCTCAAAGGTCCGTACATAATGTAGCTGTGACCAGTAATCCAGCCAATATCAGCCGTGCAAAAATGAATTTGACCTTGTTGGTATTGAAAAGCATTTACAAACGTATAATTTGCCCAAATCATATAACCAGCAACGGTATGCACTACGCCTTTTGGTTTTCCAGTTGAGCCAGAAGTGTAAAGAATAAATAAAATATCTTCTGCATCCATTTCAACAGCAGGACAATCAGGATTTCCTAAGGTTTCTACTTTTTTGATTTCATCTTCCCACCACACATCACGACCTTTAATCATACTCACTGGAGTGCGTGTTCGTGTGCAAACGATTACTTTTTTAATTGTTTTATTTCCAACTAAAGCGTCATCAATCACACTTTTTAACGGAATATCTTTCGCTCCACGATATGCTCCATCACAAGTTACAATAAACTCAGCTTTAGCATCATCTAAACGGTCTGCAATTGCTTGTGCTGAAAATCCACCAAAAATTACCGAATGAATCGCACCAATGCGCGCACAAGCCAAAGCAGCGATTGCCAACTCAGGAATCATTCCCATGTACAAACAAACGCGATCACCTTTGTCAACGCCGTTGTTTTTCAAGACATTCGCAAATTGAACCACTTTAAAATGCAATTCTTTATAAGTCAAAACACGGTGATGTTCATCTGGATTATTTGATTCCCAAATAATTGCAGGCGTATTTCCATTCGTTTCCAAATGACGATCGATGCAATTTTCTGTAATATTTAAAGTTCCACCTTGAAACCATTTAATAGAAGGTTCGGTAAAATTCCATTCTAAAACTTTGTCCCATTTCTTTTTCCAAGTAAACGTTTCTGCAATTTCAGCCCAAAATTGTTCCGGCTTTTCCACGCTTCTTGCATATTTCTCTTTATAATCTTCAATTGATTTAATTTGATAAGGGTAATTCATAGTTTCAAGTTTTACTAGAACGAAAGTAGCATTTTTAAAAATGCAGAATAAAACTTTATCACCAAATTAGTATAGTTATGCTAAATTGAAATATCTAATTATTTTACCTTTAATTTAGAGAAACGAAAACTTCCCAAAATTCAAAGCTTCTGAAACAGTAGCATATTTAGATGGTTACGAAATTTGCAAACAAATCAAGTAAAATGAAGTTTTAAAACACTGAAAAGTTGTATTTATAAGTACTAAAACCAAAGGAAATGACATTAAAAAAGGTTATTAACTTCAGGCAAATTTATACGTTACTAAATATTATTATTGTGATATAGAAAAATCTAAATTAATGTTTGGCTCTTGAATTGAGAATACAACTTGTTTCGTAAATTCGAGAAAAAAAATGCTCTGAAAACGATTCACACTTTGAATTAATTTTCTTCTGTATGGCTTTTGAAGTTATTTAAGATTAACTGCCATCCTTGTTGTTGCATTTCGATTGGATTTTCAGTTTCTGGATCGAAGGTGATTTTAATTGCCGTTTTATTGGTTTCTAATTCGGTCATTTCGATAGTACATATTCTTCCTCCAAATTCATAAGTAAAGTTATTTCCTAAATTGATTTCAGTGTAATAAGCCTCAAAATCGAAACCAAAACTTCCATCTTTCGCTTCCATGCGAGCTAAGTATTTTCCACCAATTTTCATATCATTGCTAGCAGAAGGACAATGCCAACTTGGATCTGCGAAATTCCATTTTGTAATGTGTTCGGGTAGAGTGTAGTAGTCCCACGTTTTTTTTAGGTCAGCATTGATTGTTGCTTCGATAGTTATTTTTTGCATTTTGTTTTGTTTTTATAAAATTTAAAAATCAACAGGTAGAGTCGAATTGCAATTCGACCCTACCTGTTGATTTTTTAAAACAACTTCATCTGATCCTCGTCTTCTTCATCCTCTGGTTTCTTAGTCAAATCCCATTCAACGGTTGGAGCGTCACCTTCTTCTGAATCGATTTCTGTATCGATTTCGTCTGTTGTAGCTGGAGCTTCTTCCTCTGGCCAAGGTTCTTTCCCTTCGTCAATTGGATGCGTCAACACGATTTCTTTGACTTTCAATTTCGTCATTTGATTGCCTTGCGCTTTCATTCCTTTCACATCAATCATATCCGCCAAGTTCATTACGTTGTCAGGAAGATTTTTCGTTTCCTTCAGTAATTTGTTATAAACGATTTTCACCTCCGGACGATAAGCTGTAGAAACTGCATCCATATATGAACCAGCACTTTCGCTGATAAACAATACACGTTTGTCGCTATGTACTTCACACACAAATCGTTTTACGTAGTGTAATTCCTTTTCACCGTCATAATAAACTACAGAAATCGGACGATCTTGAATCCATTTTTCAATGTGAATCATGTCTTCGTCGAAATGCGATGCCAAATCAAATGTACTCAAGCGGTATTCACCTGTTTTGTATAGTGTTAAGATTTTATCTTCCCCTTTAAATGAACCTAAGAATTTCCCGCGACCTTCATCGTTCAAACGTCCAACGATTGTATCGTACCAAATTTTACGAGCAGCCAATGTTGAACCACCCACTTCTTTCTGAACGATTTTCTGAATGATTTCTTTCGTTGCTCTATTTCCAGCTGAATTTCTTCCTTTGATCAATAGTTCTCCCATGTCGATGTCAAAACGCAAACGCTTCAAATGCGGACGTGGACGTAACAATACTGTTACCACTTCGCGTTCACCATTCGGATGCACGGAGAAATACAACATTTTAGAACCTTTCGTTCCACGAGTTAAATCGTATTCAGTGTCGCGCGTAATGGAATTCACATAGAAACGTTTCATCATTGTCGCACCGCCAACACCGTCTTGATAGAATAAGTGATAAATAGTACGCGTGTCGCCTTTTTTCCAAACGCTTGCAAAAATCAAGTCTTTACCAACGAATTTCTTGTCTGTCACTTTCGTCACCATCATTTTACCCGAAGCGAAGAAACAAATGATATCGTCGATTTCAGAACAATCGGAAACAGCTTCGTTTTTCTTCAAACCGTAACCAATGAATCCTTCTTCGTAATCAACGTATAATTTTTTGTTCGCAATAATTACTTTGCTCGCAGTAATGTTATCGAATACTTTGATTTCAGTTTTGCGCTCTTTTCCAACACCAAAACGTTTCTTCAAATCTTTGTAATAATCAATTGCGTATTCCACCAAATTTGCCAAATGACCTTTCACCTCTTCCATTTCTGCCTCGATTTTCAACAAAGCATCATCAGCTTTTGAAGAGTCGAAACGCGTAATACGTATCATTGGAATTTGTGTCAATTTCTGTAAATCTTCATCTGTAATCGGACGCAATAATTGACCTAAAAAAGGTTCGAAACGTTTGTATAGATATTTGTATAATTCTTCTCTGTCTGAATAATGCTTGAAATCGATGTACATTTCATTGTTGATGAACAATTTCTCCAATGTTGAGAAATGCCACATGCGTTCCAATTCATCCAAACGGATTTCCAATTCTAATTTCAACAAGCGAACTGTACTGTCAGTCGTCACTTTCAAAATCTCAGAAACGCCCATAAATCGCGGACGATCGCCGTCGATTATCGTTGAATTAGGAGAAATCGAAACTTCACAATCCGTGAAAGCATACAAGGCATCAATTGTTTTGTCAGGAGAAACTCCAGGGAACAAATGCACGATGATTTCCGCTTCCATCGAAGTGTTGTCCTCGATCTTCTTGATTTTAATTTTCCCTTTATCGTTGGCTTTAATCACTGATTCAATCAAAGAACCAGTCGTTGTTCCAAAAGGAATTTCGTTGATGATTAAAGTCTTGTTGTCTACTTTTCTGATTTTCGCTCTAACACGAACACGTGCGCCTCGCAATCCGTCGTTGTAACCTGTAAAATCTGCCATTCCACCATTCGGGAAATCAGGCAAAAATTCCACTTTTTTACCACGTAAATGGTTGATTGCTTGCTCTATTAATTCATTGAAATTGTGTGGTAAAAACTTACAAGCCATCCCAACCGCAATTCCTTCCGCTCCTTGTGCCAACAATAAAGGAAACTTCATTGGCAATTGCTCCGGTTCTTTATTTCTTCCGTCGTAACTCGACAACCAATTTGTTGTTTTACCATTAAAAGCAACGTGAAGTGCGAATTTTGAAAGACGTGCTTCTATGTAACGAGGAGCTGCCGCACCGTCACCAGTCAATGTATTTCCCCAGTTTCCTTGGCAGTCAATCATCAATTCTTTTTGACCCAATTGCACCAAAGCATCCCCAATCGAAGCGTCACCGTGCGGGTGATATTTCATCGTGTTACCAATAATGTTCGCTACTTTGTTGTAACGTCCATCTTCCATTTCTTTCATGGAATGCAAAATGCGTCGTTGTACCGGTTTCAAACCATCGTACAAAGAAGGAACAGCGCGTTCAAGAATTACGTAACTGGCATAATCCAAAAACCAATTTTCGTACAAGCCACCCACAGGAATGACTTTTTCATCTACTTTTTTATGCTCGAAAGGATTGTGTTCGTCACCCTTTTCCAAGTTTGCATCTTCAATTTCGTCCTCTGCCATAATTAAGAAGCTTGTTCAAGATCGTCTGGATGCGTGTCTGCAAGAATTTCTTCTGCAATGTCTTTCTCCACACGAAGGTTATCAATAATAAAATCTTGTCGTTCTGGTGTGTTTTTACCCATAAAATAAGATAAAATCGAATCAATCGAATTGTCTTTGGATAAAAGAACTGGTTCTAAACGAATGTCTGCACCAATAAAATGTATGAACTCGTCCGGTGAAATTTCTCCTAAACCTTTGAATCGTGTTATTTCAGCTGCTTTTCCAATTTCTGCGATTGCATTTCTGCGCTCTTCTTCGGAATAACAGTAAATCGTTTTTTTCTTGTTGCGCACACGGAACAAAGGCGTTTGCAAGACATACACGTGATTTCTTTTCACCAAATCAGGAAAAAACTGCAAGAAAAACGTCAACAACAACATACGAATGTGCATTCCATCGACGTCGGCATCGGTTGCAATTACGATTTTGTTGTAACGCAAATTATCCATATCGTCTTCGATGTCTAAGGCAGCTTGAATGAGGTTGAATTCTTCGTTTTCGTACACTACTTTTTTCGTAAGACCGTAGCAGTTCAAAGGCTTACCACGCAAAGAGAAAACAGCTTGTGTGTTTACGTCTCTTGATTTTGTAATCGAACCACTCGCAGAATCTCCCTCTGTAATAAACAAAGTTGTATTCTCACGATTTTCGTCTTTCAAATCTGTCAAATGCGTACGGCAATCGCGTAATTTCTTGTTGTGAAGGTTTGCTTTTTTGGAACGCTCACGTGCAATTTTACGAATGCCAGCCAATTCTTTGCGCTCGCGCTCGGATTGTTTGATTTTCTTTTCAATCGTTTCTGCCACCTCAGGATGACGGTGTAGGTAATTATCTAATTTGTCTTTCAAGAAATCATTGATGAACGCACGCATGGATTTTCCACCCGGTTCAATTTCTTGTGACCCTAATTTTGTTTTTGTTTGCGATTCGAAAACAGGCTCAATCACTTTAATAGCAATCGCAGCTACAATCGACTGACGAATATCAGATGCTTCGTAGTTTTTATTGTAAAAATCGCGAATCACTTTTGCAACTGACTCACGGAAAGCACTTTGATGCGTACCACCTTGCGTTGTGTGTTGTCCGTTGACGAACGAATAATAATCTTCACCGTACGTTCTACCATGTGTGAAAGCTACTTCGATGTCTTCGTCTTCAATGTGAATAATTGGATACAAAGGATCGCCGTCCATATTGTTTTCCAACAAATCTTTCAAACCATCTTTCGATTGGAACTTTTCACCGTTGTAATAAATCGCCAATCCGCGGTTCAAGTAACAGTAATTCCACATCATTTTATCCAAGTACACTGTTTTAAAAGCATACTTTTTGAAAATCATTTCGTCGGGAATAAATTCTACGTAAGTCCCGTTTTGCTCGTCCGTTTTCTCAATTGGATATTCTTTAACCAATTCTCCTTTATCGAAATCTGCACGTTTTTTTTCCCCTTCACGAACGGAGTAAACCGAGAAATATGAGGAAAGTGCATTCACAGCTTTCGTACCTACACCGTTCAAACCAACCGATTTCTTGAAGGCTTTAGAATCGTATTTTCCACCAGTATTCATTCGTGAAACAACTTCCACCACTTTTCCCAAAGGAATACCACGACCGTAATCGCGCACGCTTACTTTTCCGTCTTTCACTTTGATATCGACGCGTTTGCCGTTCCCCATTACGAATTCATCGATACAGTTATCGACTACTTCTTTTACGAGGATATAAATCCCATCATCTGCAGCGGCGCCATCACCGAGTTTTCCGATGTACATTCCAGGACGCAAGCGTATGTGCTCTTTCCAGTCGAGGGAGCGTATGTTGTCTTCAGTATATTGATTTTCAGCCATTTTTATGTAGAATTCTTCAATTTAACAAAAATAACTGTTAAACAAAGAAATGATTAGTAACTAAACGTAATTTATGAACGCAAATTAGTTGATAACAAGGGGATGGAATTATGAATTTTTAATTTTTAATGTTGAATTATGACCATCTTAGCCTATTTATTCTCTAATGTGATTTCAAAAATTAATCAATTTGCATTGAAACAATCAAAATGATTAGTTGAGTATTTAAACCTATATTCTCAATTTTATTCCGCTATTGCGAACTTACATTTAAACATTAAAAGTGATCAATTAAAGTTGGTTTTTTACGCTCAATTTTCTTCCTTTCGATGCATTGCATCCAATAAGTCCAACACCATATCTTCTAAGGTTCCTGAACCAGAAAGTTCACCCATGAGTCCGTATAACGGTGCGGTTTTGGTACTTGCTTTTGGATCATTAATTTTATCGATGGAACTTTTAAACATTGCTTTTAACCACGATTCAGGTAAAATTGCGGCTGCTTTTGAGACTACTTTTTGTTGAATCGAAGCGCCAACATTTGAGATGGAAAATGCAGTTAATTTTGCAACAGATTCCTTCAAATCTTGAATAAATTCGTCGGCATACGCCACATTACCATGAGAAACAGTTAAATGTAAACTTGGTGGCTCCATCTGACGGTCTAAATGCCAACCTCTATCAGTAAGTTCATCACCTAGTTGATAAACGTCAAGTTTTCCAGTTGAACGAAAGGAGAAAATAGGACCAAAAGGTTGACCATTTACCGAAATTCCATCTATGGAGTTGATAGCTTGTTGAATTTTTTTAGCAGCTTCTTGTGTTTCTTTTGCCATTTTCTGGTAGCCAGGCAAACCTAAATGCTTCATTATCGACCAAGCTGCGGCGATTACACCTCCTGAACGCGAACCTGAAAAAGAAGGTGAAGCATATAATCCTCCAGGCCATTCTGTGTAAACATAATATTGTTTTTTACGAAACTCACGATCTCTATAAACCACAGCTGACGAACCTTTTGCGCCGTAACCATATTTGTGAATATCCAACGAAATAGAACGAACGCCCGCTAGACGAAAGTCAAAAACGGGAACATTTTCACCAATTTGCTCGAGAAAAGGTAAGATATAGCCACCAACACATGCATCCACATGCATCCAAAGATTTTTTTCAATTGCTAAATCACTAATTTCTTTCAATGGATCAATGTAACCATGCGGATAAGCAGGGGAGGAGCCAACAATCATAATGGTGTTTTCGTCAATTTTAGAACGAAAGTCTGCAATATCAGGAACTAAATCAAAGCCCGTACATTTTGCCAATCTTACCTCAATTTCAAAATAGTAAGCAGCTTTTAAAAAGGCGGGATGAACAGTTGATGGAATGACAATGTTCGGTTTTTTTAAATCTTTATTTAAGTCTTTCGCATATTTTTTGGCTGCCTTCATTGCACACATTATACTTTCTGTTCCTCCTGAAGTCATACTACCAGCAGCGTTTTCTGGTGCATGTAACAAGGAACAAGTCATCGAAATGACTTCACTTTCCATTCGTTTCAAACTTTTGAAAACAGAAGGGTTTAGGGCATTTTCAAAGAAAAAAGTTTCATAAGCTTTAAATAACAACTGCGCAACTTCTTCCCCGGGATAAAAAACAAGACTAAAAGTTCGTCCGCGTTTCCAATTAGCATCTTGATCTGAAAATTGAGCCAATTGTTTTTTAATATCTTCTTGTGAAGTGCCTAGAGCTGGAAAAGGAATATGCATTTTATAGTGTTTTTTGGTGAGGATTGGTTGCTTTAAAATTACTATTTTTTCGGATTCAAAGGTGATGTTGAAAGTGAGATTTTATTCAAATAAATCAACCCAAGTAAACCCACGACAAAAAAGATTGTTAAACCTAGAACGCTATTGCGCATGGTTCCAGAAAGTTGTAACAGAAATCCATAAGATGCTGTTCCTAAAACGATGGCCACTTTTTCTGTCAATTCATAAAAACTAAAGAACGAAGAATTGTTTTCCATTTCAGGAATAAGTTTAGAGAAAGTTGAGCGCGAAAGACTTTGAATTCCTCCCATGATTATTCCAACTACTGCTGCCATCAAGTAGAATTGAAGATGTGTGGTGACAAAAAAAGCGCAAATACAAACAAAAACACAAACAACCACTGCGCTAATCAACACTTTTACATTTCCATATTTTGCGGACATTTTCGAAAATAAATTGGCGCCAGGTATGGCAATTAGTTGTAGCAAAAGCATTGAAATGATTAAACCTTCCAATGGCAGTTTTAGTTCGATTTCACCGAAAAGAGTTGCAAAGTACATAATGGTTTGAAAACCCATGGCATAAAAGAAAAACGAAACTAAAAACCAACGCATCAAGGGTGTTTTTTGAACAATTTTAAATACACTTGAAACTTCTTTGTATCCTTTGGTTAATACTGATTTGGTTATTTCAAATCCTTTTTTGTCGTTTGGTAAATTTTTGAAGGAATATTGTGCAAATCCTGCCCACCAAATCCCAACAGAAATAAAGGCAATTTGCGAAGGGAGTTTTCCGTCGGTGATTCCAAAAGTTTTAGGAGAAAGTACCACTATTAAGTTTATAATCAATAGAATAACACTTCCGATATATCCAAAAGAATAACCTTTAGCACTTACTTTATCCATTTGATCGGCTGTCACAATTTCAGGTAAAAAAGCATTGTAGAAAACCAAACTTCCTGCATAACCAATGGTTGCCAAGCCAAAACAAACAACACCAAAAACTAAATTTGTACCATCAAAGAAAAACAAGGCTGAACAAGCTATGGAACCTAAATAGGTGAAAAATTTCATAAACAGCTTTTTCTTGGAGGAATAATCAGCGATTCCTGAAAGTAAGGGGTTTATAAATGCGATGATTAAAAATGCAGTAGATAAGGTGTAAGAATATAAAACGGTATTTTTCAATTCAAAACCAAGAAATTGAACATGATCATTTTTTCCAGGAGAGTTTGTGACTTCAGTGAAAAATATTGGAAAAATAACAGTTGTAATTGTAAGCGTGAAAACTGAATTTGCCCAATCGTACATGCACCAAGCTCGGATTTCTTTCGGATTGTTTTTTTCAGTATTCATATTAGATAGAAAATAGTTGCCTAAATATAACCAGTTTCTTCTCTTAACAATATAAAGTATTGAAAAGAATAATCAATTGTATACATTTTTGAAATACCGATTCTATAAACCATAATGTACGACAAATGATAGTTTTTCTAACAATTTTTGTACTAACACACTCAATCTCTTTCACAGGAATTCTAAGTTTGATTTCAGCATTTGTTCCACTTGATGCGTTTTTCGAGTGATATTGGTAGTGTTTAATATTACAAAAAAATTATTTGGTTTTTTTTTGTAAGGTAGCAAAATGCGTATGTATATAGTACTTTCGAAAGGCCTTCAAAAACGTTGTGTATCAACCAGGTTTTATCTCGAATAAATTGGGTAAAATGCAAAGCCATTAGAAAAGAAAAAGAGCTATAAACTAGTAGTGAAAACAAAACAATTTGTACTGTTTTTTTTGAAACCATTTCATCGGTTTCGTTTTTTGGTTTTAGTAAAATTTCTTGAGCGAAATAAAAGATTGAAAAAACGACATAGTTAAATGCTGAATAGCTAAATGTATATTTTAGCATCGAATAAAAATACAGCTCAAAACAAACTAATATCAAAAAAACAGCCAAAAAGAAATAAAGAAAATTCCTTGTTGGCTTTTGGATAATGTTAAAGAAAAACAGCCAAAGAAAGAGGTAGGAAAGGATTATGTAGTTTGAAACGATGAAGATATTTCTTATTCCAAATTGAGTTGTAATTATAATTAAGGCTGTTGAAATAAAAGAGATTGATAAAAATAAAGTGAAGGATGTGTAAAATTTTCTTTTTGTGAAGAATAAAAACAATATTGGTACTATTCCAGTAATAAGCTGAAATAATAATGAAATGCTTAGGTTATCACTTTTCATATGTTTAATAAGAACAAATTAAGATTAATTGTTTTTAGGTTCAAATGGAAAAAAAAATATGGGTAGAAAATCCACACATAGCATTACATAAAAGACACCATCCCACTAAGTGTGTAAACTGAAAGTTTCATAAAATCAGTCTATCTTCAAAAATAATTATAAAATTCAGTAGGTTTTTGTCACCTTTTCCTCAGTAGTTGTTTTTAATGAAGTATTGAAAATCAATCCAAAGTAAACTTACAATATTTAATAACGTGTCCACGTGAGGTGAAAAGTTTTTCGTAGTAGGTTTTGATGTGAAAAATTGATTTAGTTTCTTCATCTAAATCTTCTGGAAGACTTCCGTATAAATCCCACGTTAATTCCAAACAATTGAAGTTATTTTCTTTGATTTGTTCTTCAGTATATTCGAAAAGTACATCGCTATCTGTTTTTACATGGATGATTCCTCCGGGTTTCAAGATTTTTCTATATCGTTCGATAAATAGGGGAGAAGTCAACCTTTTGCGCGGTTTGTTGGGTTGAGGATCGGAGAAAGTTAACCAAATTTCATCTACTTCATTTTCTGTAAAGGAATTGGTGATGTAATCAATACGCGATCGCAAGAAAACTACGTTTTTCATCTCCTTTTCTAATGCTTCTTTTGCACCAATATAAATGCGATTTCCTTTTAAATCAACGCCAATAAAGTTTTTGTTTTTGTAATGTTTTCCGAGTCCAACAGCGTATTCACCTTTACCACAGCCTAATTCAAGTACAATTGGATGATCGTTTTGAAACACACTTTCGCGCCATTTACCCTTTAATTCAAAGTCATGTTCTCTTTCAGGTTCAAAAACATTTTCAAAATCTTTAATTGCCGCAAAACGGCGTAGTTTATCTTTTCCCACGTTTATTATTGAATATTGCTGATGTTAACTTCTAAATTCTTCATTGCTTGGTCAACAATAGATTTAAGAATATTTTGTTGTGTGTTTTTAGATTTTAAAATGAAATATGCACTTTCCATATCCATCTCAAAATATGCATAGTCTAGCATTTCAGCAAATTCTTTACCCTCTTCTAAATCAAATCCAGACATATCTAAACCATTGAAGTTTACAAATCCAGAATAGGGTTTTTTTCCAAAGTTTTCACAACCTTTAGGTAGTTCTAATTTCCCTTTATTCGCATATAATGCGGAACTTGAACCAACCAAATTTGTTCCTTTGAGGTCTAATTTTGCCATACTTCCTTTCATTGAAGTCATCATTCCTTTAACAAAAGATAAAGCACCTTTTCCAAGTCCTACATGAAAGTTAAATTCTGGTTTTAAAGCTCCACTTTCTTCAATTTCTCCCATCATTACAATTCCCATTCTTCCTGTCCAAAGTCCTGCCAATCCATCTTCACCTGCAAAAGCAATTGCCATTTGCGCTTGTCCACCGCCAACTTTGCTCAATTCACCCAAGGCATTTGGTGCAAATTTGTTGATGAATTCTTGCACTTTTTTCATGTTTAAATCCATAATCATTCCTGCTCTTGGTTTTCCAGAACCTAAATCTGCTAGAATTTTAGAGGAGTTGTTCCCAAAGAACATCCATTTTTTTAATTCTTCGGAAAGAAAGTTAGCAGTTTTCATTTCTACTTTTCCTTTTTCAAATGAAACTATGGATTGAGAATAACAATCGGTTAACATTTCTTTCAATTCTGTTTCCTTATCCTTTTCCATTTTTAATTTACTCATACTTCCAAGAAATGAAGCACTTAAGTCAACACCAAAAACAACATCTCCTTTTTGAGCAAGAATTTCAGTTACCTTATTTTCAGGAGTGTCTTCTTTTAAATCTTTTAAAGCTTTTTCAATCAATTTTTTTCCACCTGATATGTTTCTCTTTGTTACGAAAACAGCTCTTTTGTCTGTTACAGCAAACGCAACATCTCCGCTTTCATGGAAGTTAAATTCTTTCCCTTTGTCCATGTCAAAACCTCTTTGTTGAAGGTTTTTAGTTAGTTTCTCTCTATCTTTCACTTCTGCAAAGGCATAAATCAAACCTGGGTTTCCATTCACGTCAACTGTACCTTCCATTGCAAAATAAATAGGTGTATCGAAATTCAAAATAGCTTGAATTGTTTTCATTTCCTTATCAATCAATTCCCCAGCTTTGTCGATGTTTTTGTAATCGGCTTTGTTTAGAATTTCTTTGACGTTGATAGAACCGAAAAGTGCAATTTTTTCGTTTGTTTCAACAAATGCTGCAACATCTTCATTGATAGTGCGATTTTCATTAGAACTGCATGCAGCTAAAAGAAATAAAGCTGATAAAGTGAAAAGTATGTATTTCATAAGGTTATGTTAATTCGCTGCGAAATTATAACATATTTTACAGCTATTTGCACCACTCATCAAAATCCTTCTTTTAAATTTGCCAAATGCATTATGTTGAACCTTATTATAACTGGCGGGGATATTACATAGCCTCAGAAGATCCAGCCTCTCCTTTTTATGAAAGGGAATACAGTGAATTTGAGTTTAACAATTCGATTTATAACTTTTACATTCATCCACAATGGGACTCAATTGGTTCACCAACCTTGTTTATAAAGATTCTTTTTACGGATTACGATAACGGTTTTGTTATAATTGAACTACTTGGAGAATGGAACGACGCGATTGAAAACGACATCATGATTTTAAAACGCGATATCATCGAACCGATTATGGAACATGGAATTACTAAATTCATTTTAATCGGTGAAAACGTTTTGAATTTCCATTATTCTGATGATTGTTATTATGAGGAATGGTTTGAAGAGGTAGAAGATGGTTGGATTGCAATGGTAAATTTTCATGAACATGTAATCAGTGAATTTGAAAGAGCAAATATCGATCACTACTTTCTAATGGGTGGAGAACTTGAAGAAATAGAATGGCGAACCTATTTACCACAACAATTTTTCGATAAAGTCGAAGGATTGGTTAACAAGCGGATAGGATAGAATTAAGAATCATTTTTGTTGCTTGGTTATTTTTTGAAATAGAAAAATGAAATTCAAATTATGAAAGTCTTAGAACTAGAATTCCAGTAATCCTAAAATCCCTATTATCTTTGCACAAAATTTAAAAAAAAAATGTCTCAAAAACCAGTTCGCGTTCGTTTTGCGCCGTCTCCAACAGGACCATTACACATGGGAGGTGTTCGTACAGCTTTGTATAATTACCTTTTCGCAATGAAAAATAATGGAACTTTCATTATTAGAGTAGAAGATACCGACCAAACGCGTTTTGTTCCAGGTGCACAAGAATATATTATGGATGCTTTAAATTGGTGTGAAATAATGCCAACAGAAGGACCGGGAATTGGTGGAGAATATGGTCCGTATGTTCAATCTGAACGCAAGGAACTTTATCAGCCTTATGCAGAACAATTAGTAAAAGACGATAAAGCCTATTATGCTTTTGATACTGCGGAAGAATTAGAAATGATGCGCGAGCAAGCAAAACAAATGGGAATGCCCAATTGGCAATACAATAGCGTTACACGTTCTTCCTTAAGAAATTCCTTGACTTTACCTCAAACTGAAGTCGATCGTTTGTTAGCAGAAGGAGCGCAATACGTGATTCGCATGAAAATGCCACGCAATAGGGATATTCGTTTTCACGATTTAATTCGCGGTTGGGTAGTTGTGAATACGAATAATTTGGATGACAAAGTTCTTTTCAAAAGTGATGGAATGCCAACTTATCACCTTGC
Organism: Crocinitomicaceae bacterium; assembly: GCA_044350515.1. Taxonomy (GTDB): domain Bacteria; phylum Bacteroidota; class Bacteroidia; order Flavobacteriales_D; family Crocinitomicaceae; genus UBA952. Next base: position 67,239 of record JBILHL010000013.1, read on the forward strand.
AAATATTGTTGATGATTATTTAATGAAAATTTCTCATGTAATCCGAGGAGAAGAGTGGTTACCATCTGCACCTTTACATGTCTTGTTATATGAGGCTTTTGGCTGGGAAGCACCTGAATTTGCACATTTGCCTTTGTTATTGCGTCCCGATGGAAATGGAAAGCTCTCGAAAAGAGATGGAGATCGCTTAGGATTTCCCGTTTTCCCAACTGATTGGACTACAGCAGACGGAGAGTTGTACTCAGGGTATCGTGAGAAAGGTTATTTCAAAGGTGCTTTTATCAATATGTTAGCACTTTTAGGCTGGAATCCAGGAACAACGCAAGAGATTTTTAGTTTAGATGAATTGGTGGATGCTTTTACATTGGAGCGAGTTTCTAAAGCTGGTGCTAAGTTCGATCCTGATAAAACGAAATGGTTTCAACAACAATATTTACGTGCACAATCCGACGATGAATTAGCTGATTTGTTAGTGAATCTAACTGAAGGTAAATATGCGCACGATGTGCTGAAAAGTGTAAGTCATTTAATGAAAGAACGTGCAGTTTTCGTTCAAGATATGTTGGTCGATGGCGCTTATTTATTGGCTCGTCCTGTTGCTTATGACAAAGAAATCATACTCAAAAAATGGAAAGCAGAAACGTTCACTTTAGTTCAAGATTGGTTGGCAGAAGTGAAATCAATAACAATTTTTGATGCAACAACTATTGAAGCTACTTTTAAAGCTTATTTAGCAAAAAAAGAAGTTGGAATTGGAGCAGTACTGTTGCCTTTTAGATTAAGTGTTACCGGTGTTGGTGCTGGTCCTGGAATGTTTGATATTGCTGCGTTTTTAGGGAAAGATGAAGTTGTTGAACGTATTGAAATTGGGTTGAAAGCAATTGAAACAATTATCAATGAAGCATAAAATAGAGGTTAACGGCATTCAATTGTATGCTTTTCATGGCTGTTTGGAAGAAGAAGCGCGCATTGGAGGAAAATATACCGTTGATGTGTTAATCACAACCGATTTTTCAGATGCAGCGAAAAGTGATGATTTGTCGAAGACGGTTGATTATGTGGCAGTGAATGCAATTGTTGCTGAAGAAATGGCGATTCGTTCCAAATTGATTGAACATGTTGGTTTACGCATTTTGAACCGTTTAAAAGCTGAAATTTCTCATCCAGCCGAATATAAAGTTCGTATTGTAAAAATTTCTCCACCCATAAATGGTGATGTGATGAATGTTGCTGTTGAGTTGGAGGGGTAAGATTTGAAATTTGATTTTAACACAAAGGAATCAAAAGTTTTAAATCGATAAAACGAAAGCCCAATAAATAATGAAACGAAGAAAATTCTTAAAAAAATTAGCGCTTGGAACTGGTGGAATACTTGTTTCAAATTCTTTATTGGCTTCAACTTTATCAGTAGCGAAAAGTAAAAAGATTGTTATCCTACACACCAACGATACACACTCTAACATCGAGCCTTTTCCAGCTAATCATCCGAAATTTCCAGGAATGGGAGGAGTAGCGAAACGCTATACCTTGATTCAGAAAATCAGAAGTGAAAATGAACACGTTTTGCTGCTAGATTCAGGTGATATTTTTCAAGGAACTCCTTATTTCAATACATTCAATGGAGAGTTGGAAATGAAACTGATGTCGAAAATGGGATACGACGCTGCAACGATGGGAAATCACGATTTTGATATTGGATTAGAAGGTTTTTTGAATGCCAAAAAGCACGCCAATTTTCCTTTTGTATGCTCAAATTATAATTTCTCGAAAACAGTTTTAGTGAATGAAACAGAGTTGTATCATATTTTCAAAAAAGGAGGAATAAAAATTGGTGTTTTTGGAATAGGTGTGGAGCTGAATGGCTTGGTTCCAAAAGATAAATTTGACGGAACGGTTTACAAAGACCCAATTGAAACGGCAAATTCTATGGCGCAATTACTTACTGATTTGGGTTGTGATTTAATCATTTGTTTGTCGCACTTAGGATACGATTACGAAGATAAAACACGTGTTTCCGATTTGATTTTAGCACAAAAAACAGCACATATTCATTTGATTCTCGGTGGTCATACACACACATTTTTGGAGAAACCCACTGTTCTTTTAAATCAAAATAAACAACAAGTTATCATTAACCAAGTCGGTTGGGCAGGGGTTAATTTAGGTCGAATCGATATCGATGTTGAAAGTAAATTGTTTGGTAGCAAAAACATTGAAGTTGTTTAATAATATAGGAAAATTATATTTTAATTGATTGAAAAAGAGGACACATCAGATTGACAAATACGAAAAAAAACCATTAAAGGGATTTCCATTAAAACCTAAACTAGAACGTTTTAAAATCAAATTTTAATATTTATAAATTCGAAAAAGATTAATTTAGTTATTGTAAATTTTTGTTAACTTCTAACTTTATGATGGTTATTTCAGGTTTTCGTGTAAGATTTTTCTTTCTTAAACTACATATTCAACTCCTGTTTTTCTTGATTAGAAAGTTTGGTTTTGGTAATAATTTAGTTAAGAAATGGAAGGAAATCAATCAATATAAACAGCAGTTTACAGTCTCTTCTAAATTCCATAAATACATAAAGCACAACAATCGTGTTTACTTGAATTGTAATATTCCTGGTTTACCGTTTACTCATTTTTTTGAGCGAATCTCAAATTTAACTACTGAAAATCAAATAAATGAATTGTCAAGATTGGCTATTGTCCAAATAGGGTTTACAAAAAAGTGCCCCCTAAATTGTGAACATTGTTATGAAGGAAAAATTTTAAATCAATCGGAGACAGTTTCTTTAGCGGAGCACAAGAAAATCGTTAAAAAACTTCAACAGAATGGAGTACCGATGATACAATTTGGAGGTGGAGAACCTTTGAATCGCTTGGATGATTTAATTGAAGTTTTAAAGTTTGCTAATGACACAAGTGATTTTTGGATTTATTCATCAGGTTACGGTCTAACATTGGATAAAGCTTTAAAACTTAAACAGGCAGGTCTGACAGGAATTTCTATAAGCATAGACCATTTTTTAGAAAGTGAACATAATGCTTTTCGACGCAATGAAAAATCTTATAACTATGCAATTGAGGCAGTAAAAAATGCACAGAAAGTAGGACTTTTAACAGCATTGACTATCTGTGTCACAAAATCTTTTTGTTCAGTTGAGAATCTAGATAGTTATCATCGTTTTGCTTTTGATTTAAAAGTACCTTTTGTTCAGTTAATGGAACCTCGAGCTACTGGAAACTATGAAGATATGGATGTGAGTCTGACAGCTGAATGTTACCAGATTTTAGAATCCTTTTATATAAGTAGAACAAGTGAAAAGTTTTACAAACACCTACCAATCATTCAATACACTGGATATCAACAAAGAAAAAAATCTTGCGGTGGAGCAGGAAATCGGTATATTTATATCGATACAGATGGATTCGTTTTATCTTGTCCATTTTGCAAAAATCGAAAGTCACATTTTTTATACGGAAACACTTCAATTGACTTACAATCAATGCGCAGAGAGGGGTGTGAATTAGTGCAACAAATAGAAAGTTAAAAATTATGGTAAAAATTACTTCTTGGTTATTAATATTAATTGTACTCCTAAATTCTTGTACCTACTACCGATTAAGACAAGGGAACCCGAGGGAGTATTCTATAGGTTTGGAAGACCAGAAAATAAGAAATTCTCGTGTTTTTGTTCATGTTGGTGATTCTTATTTTGAATTGAGAAATTGGAAAAAAGTGGATGATAAAATAATAGGAAAAATCTCTGAAGTATCTCCTGAGATTGATTTTATTTATCAAAGAGCTTTAATTAATCCTCATTTTAGAGCTTCAAAAACGAAGCAGTACAATTTGTTACAAACGCATTTATTTCTTCCTAAAGTAGTGAGTTCTGATACTGATGTATCTTTCGAAATTAATACAATTGAAAAAGTTCAAATTCTTGATGAAAACGCTTTTCTAACAACTATTTCTTGGGTTGCCACAAGTGCTGTTATTACTACAGGAGCAATTGGTGCTTTACTTCTTATTGCTTGTAGCTGTCCACATGTTTATGTTAATGACGGTCAACAATGGTATTTTTCTAATTCCTTGTTTACAGGTGCTCTGAATCCGACTTTAGAAAGATTTGACTATAAGAAAATTTCCGATTTCACACCGCAAAGTACTGATCTTTCAATCGAATTGAGAAATGAGGAAAAGGAAATACAATATAGTAATCTATTAAAATTGGTTGCAGTTTATCATAAAAAAGGGGATGAAATTATTCCTTCATCCGGAGGTTCGTTTGTTAAAGTCATAAATAAACAACTACCTCTCAATCTAAGTAATGATAATGGCGAATTGAATTCGGATAAATTAACTAATGAAAATGATTCTTATATTTTTAATTCAATTGGTAAAGACGGTTTTTCAACTTTAAATGCGACATTTCAGGTGAAAAACCCAAACAATTCTCAATTAATAATTGGTGCTAAAAATCCAAAATGGGGAGGTTATATTTATCACGAATTTACCAAGTTATTTGGTTCTTTTTTTCAAAAATGGGTAAAATCAAATACTAAAAAGAGTAAACAAAAACTTGAGAAAAACATTGAAAAAGCTGGTATTAATCTAACTATTGAGGTTTTTGATAACGGTAAATGGAATCCTATTGAAAAACTAAATTTAATTGGTGAGGCAAAATTTGAAAAAGTTGCGATAGAAATTCCAGTTAAGTTTTTGAAAAAAGAAGAATTGAAAGTTCGTTTGAAAAGTGGTTTTCAGTTTTGGGAAATCAATAGTTTAGTTTTAGCAGAAAAAGATATTAAAGATTTTAAAATAGAAGAAATAGAAGCCCGGATAATCAATGAAACAACTAAAATTAAATCTGAAAGTCTTTCTAAGGATGATACTAATTACTTGATTCATAAAGCAGGAGAGGAAGCTATCAAATTGAATTTTTCGGGAATAAAAACAAGAACAGAACGAACGCTATATTTGAAAAGCAAAGGTTATTATAAAACGATTCAAAATTACGATGGAAATCCTAATTGGAATAAGTTGTTGGCTATTAATAAAAAAGGGGGATTGTCGAATTACTCGAAAGAAAAATTTGAAGAATGGAATCTAGTTGTTTGGCAACTTTCAGAGTTAGGTTTAAAGGATCGATTAATTCAAACTAAATAAAAAAAAATGAAAAAGTTGAGCAAGATTAGAAACTGTTGGATTGTTATTCTGCTGTGTTTCATTTCACAAAAACACTTTTCTCAAGATACTTTAATTCTTCTTGATGGACAAACTAAAATCGGGAAGGTACTCGGAATTGATAGAAATTTGAATATTCTGGAATTTAAAAATAATGAAGAAAAGTTTTTTATTTCCTTAAGCCAATTGAAAAAATATAGTTTTAACTTATCAGATGAGAAGTGGAACAATTCATCCCTTTTTACCTATGCAAGGAACGAAAGTAATCAAGTTTTGAGATTTGGAAGCAATAGAAAACTACTAAGTTTTTCACCCAGTAAATATAGTTTTGGTGTAAATTTTTCAACGCTATTTGAACCTGCGCTTGTGAATGATTTTGATAATTTTGGAAGAACTTATTCGACAAATAGTCATTTTGAATGTTTTTTTCAACTGGATTTAAACGATAAATTTGCACTACGATTTCCTATGAGAATTGGAATTAAACCATTAAAAGAAACAGTCATAAACCCAACAAATGATTTTTTTGGTGCGTTTTCAAGAGAATTGATTGGAGACATTGGTATTGAACCTATTTTTTATTTTAATTCCAATAGAGTAAAGTTAAAATGGTTTACAGCGCCTTCATTTTCTATTGTTGCAGGAAAACCAGTCAAAAGAATTTTAGATGATATTGACAATCCTTTAACCTATATTCCTATGAATCAAACTTTCTGTTATAGAATTGGTGCATTAATAGGTTATCAGTATTGGTTTGGACCACGCCTTCAATTTGAAACAACAATTGGATTTTTTGTAACCAATAATTATTGGGATCCTAATGACTTCATACAAGAACCGTATTTTGGACGAAATTTTAGATTAGCCTTAATTTATAGAATTTAAAACATACCAAAATTTTAGTTGGTTTTAATTAGGGTCTGATTAATAAGCCATAAATTCTAGGTTTTTTTCAAATCTAGTGTGCGCTTTTTTTATGATTTCCACAAAAAAAATCTTGCTTCTGATTTTTGAAATAATTAACTAAATAATTAAAAATCAATGTGTTTTGCTTTTTAAGTAGACCCTAAATACTTTAAAATCCCTCTCGTTTTTCAAATAACTTTTTGAAAGTGTTCCTTTATTTTAAAATTTCTTCATAATAACTGAAGCAATATGTCCACCAAAACCAAAGGTATTGCTCATTGCGTAAGTCATCTCTTTTTTTACCGCTTTTCCCAAGGGAAAATGAAAATTATTTACGTATTCAGGTTCTATTGTTTCCGTGTTGATTGTTGGTGGAATAAGTCCTGTTTGTAGCGCTTTTACACAAGCGATTGCTTCAATTGCTCCAGCTGCACCTAGCAAATGTCCTGTCATTGATTTGGTAGCAGAAATCGAAACCTTCGAATCCGTTCCAAAAACAGTTCTTGCAGCAAACAATTCTGATGTATCTCCTTGCGGTGTTGAGGTTGCGTGCATATTGATATAGTCTATTTCATTTGCAGAAATTCCAGCTTCGCGCAAGGCTTCGTTCATTCCCAAAACAGCACCAGCACCCTCTGGATGAGTTCCTGTCAAATGATAAGCATCCGCAGCCATTCCTCCACCAACGATTTCTCCTAGAATAGTTGCTCCACGTTTGATTGCGTGTTCATATTCCTCTAGAATCAATGCACCGGCACCTTCGCCCATCACAAAACCATCGCGTGAAATATCAAAAGGTCGAGAAGCAGTTTCAGGAGAATCGTTTCTTGTAGAAAGCGCTTTTGCAGAAGAAAAACCTCCAATTGACGCTTCATTGATAGCAGCCTCTGAACCACCCGTAATAATCATATCTGCTTTGTCCCATTTGATGTAATTAAATGCTTCAATAATCGCCGTGTTTGAAGTTGCACAAGCTGAAACAGGGCAAAAGTTCACACCTCTTAAACCGTATTTAATTGAAATTATCCCAGAAGCTATATCAACTAAAATGCGTGGAATGAAATAAGGTGTAAAACGAGGTGTTCCATCGCCATCACAATATTCTTTCATTTGGTCTTGAAAGGTTTGAATCCCACCATTCCCTGAACCCCAAATAACGCCAATTCTATCTTTGTTTAAGGTTTCAAAGTCAATCCCAGCGTGTGCAACTGCTTCTTCTACAGCTATTAATGCATACTGAGAAAACTTATCGTACTTGCGCACTTCTTTGGAATCAAAATGATCTAATTCTTTGTATCCTTTGAGTTCACATGCAAATTTCGCTTTGAATTTTTCTGTATTGAATTTGGTAATCGGCGCAGCGCCACTTTTTCCTTCAATTAATGCGTCCCAGAACTCTTCTAAATTATTTCCAATAGGAGTCAAAGCTCCCATTCCCGTTACAACAACCCTTCTCATTTATCTAATTTTATAGAACTATATTCCTTTGAATTTAAAACACTTATCGCACGTTGCAATATTTCATTTGAGTCATTGTAAACCTGAAAAAATTCATTTACTCCCCACAAATCTTGAGCAAGGTTCGCTTTTAATCTTAAGTGAATCAATTTTTTACTGATTTCGTAATCTTTCTCCACGAATTCTAATTTTGGATTTTCCTTTTTTACATATTCGAAAAATTCATTCATAAAAGCGGCATCACATGCAAAATTCTTATTGAAATCTTCAAAAGTTGGGTACTTGTTTTTCAATTCTGCTCGGTGATCTGAAAGGTATTTAAAAGGAAAAGAATTGATATAGCCTCCTTGAAATAAATCACTTAAATAATCGGAATTTTCAGTTGTGTCTAATGGAACAAAGAAATCAGGCATAATTCCACCGCCAGCATAAACTGTTCTATTCGTTTTCAAGGTTTTGAATAGCAATGAATCTGGCATTTTGATTGAATCAGCGTGAATGAATTCTCCATTTAAAAAGCGCTGAGTTAAATCTTTCTTATACATAGCAGGATCATCATAAGGCTTTTGGATAAACCGACCAGCTGGAGTATAATATCTTGCGATTGTTAAACGAATTTCTGAACCATCACTCAAAGGCATCGGACGTTGAACTAAACCTTTACCAAAAGTGCGTCGCCCAACGATTAAACCTCTGTCCCAGTCTTGGATTGCACCAGATAATATCTCACTCGCACTTGCAGAATATTCGTCCGTTAATAAGATTAATTTTCCATCTTCAAATAATCCTTTTTTTCCAGCTTTTAAATTACTTCTTGGTTGAGCACGACCTTCCGAATAAACAATTAACTTGTCGCCAGAAAGAAATTCATCTGCTAATTTATGAGCTGCATCCAATAATCCACCACCATTTCCTTGTAAATCAAAAATCAGGTTTTTCATTCCTTTGGCTTTTAATGCAGCCATTGCGGTATGGACTTCTTCAACTGTGGTACGCGAAAAACTATTTAGGCGAATATATCCTGTTTCTTTATCAATCATATAATGTGCATCAACTGAATAAACTGGGATTTTGTCTCTTGTAATATTGAAAAACAAGTTGTCTTTCTGAGATTTACGTTTAATTTCAAGTGCCACTTTTGTTCCAAGTTCACCCATTAATTTTGTTCGTACATCAGTATTTTTTAAACCGATTCCAGCAATTGTTTTTCCATCTACACCAACAATTTGATCTCCTGGTAAAATACCTAATTTCTCACTTGGACCTCCGGGAATTGTTGCAACGACATTTAAAGTATCTTTCATAATCTGAAAGCGAATTCCAACACCAACAAAACTGCCGTTTATAGAAGTTTGTGCCTCACTCAATTCTTCAGCTGGAATGTAAGTAGAGTGGGGGTCGAGTTTTTCTAACATGGCAATAATGGCAGTTTCAGTCAACTCTTTACCTTTAACAGGGTCGACGTAAAAACGAGTGACATTATCCATTACTTCGTCAAATTTTTGAGAAGTGCTTCTTTCACTGGGGTCAAATTGCCCAAAAGCACCGCAAGAAAGCAATAGAGAACTAAAGAATACTATTTTTTTCATGAATATTTTTTAAAGATGTAAACCTAACAAACGCAATCAATATAAAATCGTGCCTTCATTCAAATATAATTCGTTTTTGTGAATACTTAACGAAATCATAATGATTAATGAATTTTGATTGCCATTATTATACTTTTTAAATAGGTTGTATTTACAAAATAGTAAAAAAAAAGAGGAACATTGCTGTTCCTCTTAATAATATTGTAAAAAGTTAACTCTTAACTTTTAACTTTTCACTTCAAAATTAATATCTATAGTGTTCCGCTTTAAATGGACCTTCAACAGCCACACCAATATAATCAGCTTGGTCTTTAGATAAAGTTTCCAATTCAACACCTATTTTCGCTAAATGCAAACGTGCTACTTTTTCGTCCAAATGTTTTGGTAACATATAAACGTCGTTTCCATAAGCTGCTGAATTTTGCCACAACTCTAATTGAGCCAATGTTTGATTCGTAAATGAATTTGACATAACGAAAGATGGGTGACCTGTTGCACAACCAAGGTTTACTAAACGACCTTCGGCTAAAATAATTACATCATGACCGTTTACGTTGTAAATATCAACTTGAGGTTTCACTTCATTTTTCGTATGACCGAAGTTTGTATTCAACCAGCCCATATCGATTTCGTTATCGAAGTGACCGATGTTACAAACGATTGCTTTGTCTTTCATTTTTTCGAAATGACGACCAACAACGATATTTTTGTTACCAGTAGTTGTTACGATGATATCACCTAAATGAACAACATTGTCTAATCTTTTTACTTCAAATCCGTCCATCGCAGCTTGTAACGCACAAATTGGATCGATTTCAGTTACAATAACTCTTGCTCCAGCGCCTTTCAAAGATGCTGCAGAACCTTTTCCAACGTCTCCGTAACCACAAACTACAGCTACTTTACCAGCCATCATTACGTCAGTTGCACGACGAATTGAATCTACTAAAGACTCTTTACATCCGTATTTGTTGTCGAATTTTGATTTTGTAACTGAATCGTTTACGTTGATTGCAGGCATAACTAAAGTTCCGTTTTTAACACGTTCGTATAAACGGTGAACACCTGTTGTTGTTTCCTCAGAAAGTCCTTTAATTCCTTTTGTTAATTCAGGGTAGCGATCAAATACCATATTAGTTAAATCACCTCCGTCATCCAAAATCATATTTAAAGGTTGACCATCAGAAAAAGCGAAAAGTGTTTGTTCAATACACCAATCGAATTCTTCTTCGTTCATTCCTTTCCAAGCATAAACTGGAATTCCAGCAGCAGCAATTGCAGCAGCAGCTTGATCTTGTGTTGAGAAAATGTTACAAGAAGACCAAGAAACTTCAGCCCCTAAATCAACTAATGTTTCAATTAAAACAGCAGTTTGGATTGTCATGTGTAAACATCCTGCAATTCTTGCTCCAGCTAAAGGTTTTGATGTTCCAAATTCTTCGCGAAGCGCCATTAATCCTGGCATTTCAGCTTCAGCTAAAATAATTTCTTTACGTCCCCAAGCAGCAAGACTAATGTCTTTAACTTTGTAAGATAATTTTTCTGTTGTATTACTCATTTTATTTATTTTCTATTTTTAAGCGTGCAAAGTTACGAAACTAAAATACAATCACAAAATGAATGTTTTAAGTTCGCTCGTTTTGTTTTTTTCAAATTAAGAATTCGAACAAATGATGTTTACTAAACAAACTTAACACGAACTTTTATGATTCAATTCTCGCAAATTAATTTTTGTATCTTCGCCAAAACTTTTTTCAATGCGCGTTTATCTTGATAATGCTGCCACAACACCGATTGCCCCAGAAGTAGTGGAAGCTATGTTGCCTGTTTTAAAAGAAAACTTTGGTAACCCTTCGTCGACTCACTTTTTCGGACGAAATGCGAAGGCACTTATTGAGACATCTAGGCGTTCGATTGCGAATCATTTGAAATGCAAGCCTTCCGAAATTATTTTTACTTCTGGTGGAACTGAAGCCGATAACATGGCAATTCATACATCAATTGTTGAGTTGGGAGTTAAAAGAATAATCACAACAACTATCGAACATCACGCAGTTGGCCACACAGTAGAAACGTTGCAAAAAGCAGGTGAAACTGAATTGGTTTACGTTAATATTGATAACAAAGGAAATGTTGACTTAGCCCATTTAGATGCTCTTTTAAAAGAAAACATATCCACATTGGTTTCATTAATGCATGCCAATAATGAAATTTCAACTTTGTTACCTTTGCAACAAGTTGCAGAGCTTTGTAAATTTTACGGTGCCTATTTTCATTCGGACACAGTGCAAACAATGGGGCATTATTCTTTTGATTTACAAGAGCTTGGGATAGATTTTATAACATGTGCTGCGCATAAATTCCATGGACCTAAAGGAATTGGCTTTTTGTATGTAAATAGTAAAAATAAAGTTGGTGCCTTCATTCATGGTGGAGCACAAGAGCGTGGATTACGCGGAGGAACTGAAAATCTTTATGGAATCGTTGGCTTAGCAAAAGCTTTGGATTTAGCTTACGATGATGTTGAAGGACATCAAATTCATGTTCAATCATTAAAAAATTACATGATTGAATCCTTACAATCAAATTTTGAAGACTTGTATTTTCATGGAGAAACAAATCCTGAAAAATCACTTTACACTGTTTTAAACGTTTGCTTTCCACCAACTCCAAAATCTGGAATGTTGCTTTTCACACTTGATCTAAAAGGGGTTGCAGTTAGTGGAGGAAGTGCTTGTTCTTCAGGAGCAACAAAAGGCTCACATGTTTTAGAAGGAATTAATGCAGACATGACGCGGCCAAATGTGCGTTTTTCTTTTTCGCGCTATACAACCAAAACTGAAATTGATTTTGCGATTGAGCAAGTTGTAAGTATATTTGAGAAAAACTTAGTTTAAACATGAGTTTAAAAAGGTTTAAAGTTCTAACCATTTGTTCGTGGTATCCCAATGATTTAAAGCCAACTTTGGGGAATTTTGTTCAAAAACATGCTGAATCGATTGCGCTTTATAACGATGTTGTTGCTTTAGCTATTTTTCCTTCAATTGAAGATAAATCTATCCGAATTCAAGAAAATAAGTCTAATTCTTTAAACGAAATAGTTGTTTATTACCCAAAAATTGCAACTGGATTCAAACCTTTTCGCTTGGTTAAAAACTATTTTTCACACCGACGTGCTTTTAAAAAAGGTTATCAACGGGTTTTGGAATTGATTGGTAAACCAGAGATTGTGCATTTAAATATTGTTTATCCTTTAGGAATTTGGGCACTTTGGTTAAAATGGCGTTATAAAATTCCATATATCATTACCGAAAATTCAAGTGGTTTTCACGTTGATAGCGATCATGCATATCCAAGTCCAATATTAAAATTGAGTAAATTGGTTATTCGCAATGCAGCTTTCGTTTTGCCTGTCAGTGAGAATTTGATGAATAGCATGCGAAAATTAAGTCCCAATTCGAAGTTTGGAACTGTTTCAAATGTGGTTGATGAACTTTTATTTACTGAAACTCCCAATCTTATTCAAGATGAAGTTCGTTTGATACATATTTCGACAGGAGTGGATGAAATCAAAAACCTTTCAGGAATGATTCGAGTGATGAATACTTTGAAAAGTGATTATTCGATGGTGAAATTAGCTATTGTAAGCGACGGAGACATTGAATATGCCAAAGTTTTAGCTAAATCCTTAAATGTCGAATCTGTTACTTTTTACAATACAAAAACAACTGCTGAAATTGCACAAATGATACAGAACAGTCATGCTTTGTTACAATTTAGCAACTATGAAAATTTCCCTTGCGTGATAGCCGAGGCTATGATGTGTGGTAAACCTATATTATCGTCAAATGTGAATGGAATCCCTGAACATGTAAACGAAATCAATGGAATGTTAGTTAATCGTGGGGATGAAGAAGCTTTAAAAAAGGCTATTATCTCGTTTGTAAAGGCTCCAGAAAAATTTAAATCCTCAGCTATTCGTGCTTATGCAATGAAGCATTTTAGCTATTCAGAAGTGGGAAAACGATTTACAGAAATATATACTAAGGTTTTTAGGAGTTGAAAGAAAATAAATTAAGTTTTTAGTCTTTTGTCAGTTTCCCAGGACACCATCCCACTAAGTGTGTAAACTGAAAGTTTCATAAAATCAGTCTATCTTCAAAAATAATCATAAATTGGTTAAGTATTGTTCCCCAATCACGAATAGGCATTGTCCATTTTTTAGTTGCTTC
>JBILHL010000065.1:0-8905 GCA_044350515.1 Crocinitomicaceae bacterium
TCGCTGCTTTGATCGCTTATAATTTTAATGATAAAAAACCATCATTAAAATGGCAATTTGTTGACACAAATCAACTTTATTTGCCTTTGTAGTTATATCGAACTCACGTTAAATATATAGTTGTTATGCACTTAATGTTTCTAAAAAAGCAAATTTCAATTATAAGAAAACAGCCAATTTTGTCGTGATTAAAAATTAATCAATAATAATTCAGAATCTTAACCAAAAACTTGTACGAAATCAACTATTTGACTAACTTAAATGTTAGAAACAATATAATTCGATACAAAAATGTTAGTTAAAACCTACTCCAGCACTGTGTTTGGCATCAATGCAACGACAATTACAGTCGAAGTCAATTTAGGGATTGGCGTTAATTTTTATTTAGTCGGTTTACCGGATAGCGCTGTTAAAGAAAGTCAACAACGAATCAAAGCTGCTTTTAAGAACAATGATTTGAAGTTTCCTGGAAAGGAAATAACAGTTAACATGGCGCCAGCCGATATTCGCAAAGAAGGTTCCGTTTTTGATTTGCCTATCGCCATTGGAATCTTGGCGGTCAGTGACCAAGTGAAAATTGATTTGTTAGACCAATATTTACTGATTGGCGAATTATCGTTGGACGGCTCCATTCAAGCCACGAAAGGAATTTTACCAATTGCATTGCAAGCGAAACAAGAGGGATTTAAAGGAATTATTGTTCCAAAAGCAAATGCACAAGAAGCTGCTGTTGTGAACGACTTAGAAGTTTATGGCGCAGAAAAACTGACTGAAGTGATTGCATTTTTCAATCAAGAGGAAAATTCCTTGCAAAAAACAGAAATAGATGTACTAAAGAAGTTTGAGTACTTAATCGATAATTGCGATGTTGATTTCCGTGATGTAAAAGGACAAATGAACATTAAACGTGCGTTTGAAATCGCTGCTGCAGGTGGACATAACGTGATTTTGATTGGACCTCCTGGCGCTGGAAAGTCAATGTTAGCCAAACGACTTTCAACCATTCTACCGCCTATGAGTATGGACGAAGCATTAGAAACAACCAAAATTCACAGCGTTGCAGGAAAAGTAAAAGGTCAAGTTGGATTGATAACACAACGTCCTTTTCGAAAACCCCATCATACGATTTCAGACATCGGTTTAATTGGAGGCGGAAGTTATCCTTTACCTGGTGAGATTTCATTGGCACACAATGGAGTCTTGTTTCTGGACGAACTTCCAGAATACAAACGACAAGTATTAGAAGTAATGCGTCAACCGTTAGAAGACCGAGTAGTGAATATTTCACGTGCAAAATTCTCTATTGATTATCCTGCAGGTTTTATGTTGGTTGCGGCTATGAATCCTTGTCCGTGTGGCTATTATAATCATCCTGAAAAAGAATGTGTTTGCGGTCCAGGAGTAGTACAGAAATACTTAAACAAAATTTCCGGACCATTATTAGACCGAATTGACATTCATGTAGAAGTTACACCGGTTTCTTTTGATGAATTATCGAATGATATTCCAGCAGAAGGAAGTAAAGAAATTCGAGCAAGGGTTGAAATAGCTAGAACACTTCAAAAAAGTCGCTATCAATTACACGAAGGAATTCATTGCAACGCGCAAATGTCTAAAAACGAGTTTGATATTCATTGTAAAGTCGATGAATCAAGTCAAAAGATTTTGAAAAATGCAATTGAAAAAATGGGCTTATCTGCTCGCGCTTACGATCGAATTTTGAAAGTTGCAAGGACAATTGCAGATTTAGAATGTTCGGAACGAATTAAAGCTCAACACGTTGCAGAAGCAATTCAGTATCGAAGTTTAGATCGAAGCAATTGGGCTATGAGTTAAGCGTTTATTAATCGAATAAAACTGTTAACTTTAAAAACTCAAATAAAATAATTTTTTATGAAATCTTTATTTCTATTTCTTGTATGTAGTTTTGGATTCGGGGTATTTGCACAATTCCAAGTCGGTCACACAACAATTACTTTTAATGATCCAGCGAGAACAGGTGGATTCGGGTCTGGTGGTGGTTCTGGAAGACAAATCCAAACAGAGATATATTACCCTGCAACAATAGCTGGTGATAATGTTGCGCTTGTTTCAGGTCAGTTTCCAGTAATTACTTTTGGTCATGGTTTTGCAATGTCATGGGATGCTTACATGAATGTTTGGCAACGTTATGCTGCAAAAGGATACATTTTGGCTTTTCCACGAACTGAAAGTGGACTTTTACCTGCACCAAGTCATGGAGATTTTGGAACAGATTTACGACAAGTTTCTGAAAAAATGTTGGCTTTGAATAGCAACGCAAGTTCTATTTTTAATGGAAAAGTTGCACAAAGAGCTTTAATAATGGGACACTCAATGGGCGGAGGAGCAACGATGTTAGCTTCAGCAAACAATTCAAATATCGTTGGAATTGTTGGATTAGCACCAGCAGAAACTAACCCAGAAGCTACACTTGCAGCACCAAATGTAACGGTTCCAGCTTTGATTTTTTCAGGAACAGCAGATGGTGTTACCCCAGCAGCAGAGCATCATACACCCATTTATAATGGCTTAGCTAGTACTTGTAAGAACTTTGTGAATATTATCGGTGGTGGACATTGTTATTATGCTGGAACAAATTTCAATTGCGACTTTGGTGAAAGTACTTCTTCGCCTGATATTTCAATCAATAGAGCGCAACAGCAACAGTTAACTTATACAATCTTAGACCCATGGTTGGATTTTATTCTTAATGAAAATTGCACAGCTTATGCTTCTTTTCAAACCGCTTTGAGTGCTACTTCAGGAATCAATAGTATTACAAATTGCCCAAGCGTTGCACCTGTTTCTATTTCTGCAAATGGCGCAGTTTTATCAGCATCAACTACAGCAGTAAGTTACCAATGGTTCTTTAATAATTCACCTATCAATAACTCGAATAGTCAAACTTATACTGCAACACAAGATGGAAATTATACTGTTGAGGTGACCTATGCTTATGGTTGTACAACCAGTGCACCTTTTAATTACGGTAATGGTGGAGTTGGAATAGATGAAAATATAGTTGCTTTTCAACTTTTTCCAAATCCTGTTACTTCCTTATTAACTATAAAGAACACAAGTGGTCGTTTGGCAAATTATTCACTACTCGATTTAAGTGGACGAATTATTATGAATTTTGAATCTTTTGACAGTAATGTTTCACTTGATTTATCAGGGTTTTCAAAAGGAAATTACTTTTTAAATATTGCAAGTTTTCAAGGAAAACAAACACATCGAATTGTTAAAGATTAAATTCGGTTCGTTTAATTATCCTTCATCTAATTTCATTTCCTTAATTTCGGGACTTTTAATAGCATTTTATGATTCGATTTTTATCAGTTGTATCTTTTTTGGTACTCAGTTTTATAAGTTTTTCTCAAGATAATACAATCAGAGGTTTCATTTACGACAAATCAAACGGTGAGCCAATGAGTTTTGAGAAAATTAAAGTTCTCAAATCAGATAGTTCAATTGTAGCTGGTGCAGTTACCGATTTGAATGGTTTTTTCTCCATCCCGAAAATGGAAAAAGGAAACTTCTTACTAAAAGTCGAAAACTTTAAATACGAAATTTCTATTCAGAAAGTAGAAATCAAAGAAGGAAAAAAGATTTACGACATAAAATTTGAGTTAATTAAAAAAGATATTGTTAAAGAATTAGATGAAGTAAAGGTTTCAGCTGAAAACAAAACGAAAAGAACTGAAGTTGAGATTTCTAAACTTAAACTAGATAAAGCGAGTATCGAACGTATTCCTAGTTATGGTGCTGAAAATGATATTGTTGGTGCGTTTAGTGTGACCCCAGGTGTTGTAACAACAGGTGATCAAGGTGGCCAATTGTATGTAAGAGGAGGAACGCCTATTCAGAATAAAGTTTTATTGGATGGGATGACCATTTACAATCCTTTTCACTCAATCGGATTCTTCTCTATTTTTGAAACAGAACTAGTGAAAAATGTTGACATCTATACTGGTGGTTTTGAATCTAAATATGGTGGTAGAATTTCATCTGTTATGGATATTACATACAGAGATGGAAACAGACAAGAGTTCGGAGGCAAAGTATCGGCTTCACCCTTTTTAGCAAAATTAGTATTAGAAGGACCAATAGGTAAAAAAAGTCAAGACGGTTCGCCAAGAGCAGGTTCTTATATTTTCTCAGCTAAACACAGTTTATTGGATTACACCTCAAAATCACTTTATCCACGCATCAATGATGGAAATGGACTTCCATTTAATTTTACGGATTTGTATGGAAAAGTTACATTTACAGCGGATGGAGGTTCAAAGTTTAGTGCATTCGGATTTCACAATCAAGATAGCGTAAACTATTCAGTTGCTGATTTAGACTGGGACGCTTCAGGTGGTGGTATTAACTTTTTAATGGTTCCTAGTGGTTCACCAATTTTCATTCGTGGACATGTAAACGGAAGTAATTTCCAAACAACTTTCGCAGAAACAGCTTTGGAACCGCGCTTTTCAAAAATTGGCGGATTTGACCTTGGGTTTGACTTTAGCGTCTTTTTGAAAAACGAAAGTGAAATGAACTATGGTTTCAATTTGAGTGGATTCAATACGCAGTTTGTGACCTACAACGAAGCGAAACGAAAAATTGAGGCAAACAATTTTACCACAGAAATTGGAACTTATTTTAATTACCGAAAAGTAACCAATCGTTGGGTCATCCAAGCGGGATTGCGTGTTCAAGTTTATGCATCTTTAAACACAATTTCCCCTGAGCCTCGACTAGGTTTAAAATACAATGCTAACGAAAACTTAAGATTCAAATTCTCCGGAGGACGTTTCTCACAAAACTTCACATCCGCTTCTTCAGATAAAGATGTCGTGAATTTATTTAATGGTTTACTTTCCGCGCCAACAAATGTGCAAGAGCAATTCATCAATGAATTTCAACAAATGAAAGATACTAAAAACGGATTGCAATATGCTTGGCATGCAATTCTTGGATTTGAATATGATTTAGGAAAAAATGTATCAGTTAATATTGAAGGCTATTACAAATATTTCTCGCAGTTAAGTAACATTAACCAAAATAAATTGTACGAAGATGTTGCGCAGTTTGAGCAAATTGATGACGTTTTCAAAAAAGATTTTATTCTTGAATCAGGACAATCGTATGGAGTTGATTTCTTGGTGAAATACAGTAAAGATCGTTTGTTTTTGTGGGGAGTTTACTCACTTGGTAAAAATACGCGTTGGGACGGATTTCAAGAATATTTCCCAGTTTTTGACAGAAGACACAACATCAATTTAGTAGGTTCTTATCTATTTGGAAACAAAAAAGACTATGAATTAAATATAAGATGGAATTTAGGTTCAGGTTTACCTTTTACACCAAATGCAGGTTTCTATCAAGGAGAATCATTCCAAGGAGGTGTGACAACTGATTACGTAACAAATAATCCTTCATCGACTTCAACATTGTTGGGTTCATTTAATAGCCAACGATTACCTGCTTACCACCGTTTGGATATTACCTTCAAAAAGCAGTTTAAATTCAAGAATAAAACTTCTATGGAGCTGATTGCTAGTATAACAAATGTTTACGGAAGAAACAATATCTTCTACGTAAACCGAGTTACAGGTGAAGAAATTTTTCAGTTTCCAATTCTTCCAAGTTTTGGTATGAGTTATAAATTCTAGTTCTATGGCTGAAATCGCAGCTTTTAAAGCAGTTCGTCCAGTTAGAGATAAAGTGCATTTGGTTGCAACTAGACCTTATTATTCCTACAAAAAGAACGTCCTTAAAGCAAAACTAGAAGATAATCCCTTTACGTTTTTGCACATTATAAACCCCGAGTTTGGAAATGATGTAAAAACGAAACCAAATTCAACTGAACGCTTTCTTCAAGTAAAAAAACGGTACGATGAGTTTGTTGATAAAGGAATTTTAATTCAAGAGGAAACAGCTCGGATTTATATTTACCGACAAACGAAAAATGGTCATGCATTTACAGGTATAATTGCAGGTGCAAGTGTTGAGGAATATAAATCAGATAAAATTAAAAAGCACGAAGCGACACTAACCTCTCGTGAAGCAATGTTTACCAATTACTTAGATGTCGTTGGTTTCAATGCG
The DNA here is from genome assembly GCA_044350515.1 of Crocinitomicaceae bacterium. Classification (GTDB taxonomy): domain Bacteria; phylum Bacteroidota; class Bacteroidia; order Flavobacteriales_D; family Crocinitomicaceae; genus UBA952. The sequence goes on from JBILHL010000065.1 coordinate 6,121, forward strand.
GAGCCTGTTTTACTTTCTTATCAAGGAAATGAGCAGTTAGAACAATTGTTAGTTGATCTTACAGAAGTTCGTCCTGAATATGAATTTACTACAACCGATTGTATAAAACATGAACTTTGGGTCTTATCTGAAAGTAATAGCCTAATTTTAAAGAATGCATTTGAACCCATTCAAGCAACCTATATTGCGGATGGTCACCATCGTTCTGCTTCTTCTGTAAGATTATTTGATGAACGTCAGAAAAGAAATTCAACGATTAAAAACTGCACCAACTATTTTCTTTCGTTTTTTGTAGAAGAAAATAAATTGAAGATTTTGGAATTCAATCGTATGGTTAAAACACTAAATGGTTACGAAGAAGAGAGTTTTTTACATGCTTTAAAAGCAAAAGGAACACTTACTCAATTATCAGGAGCTTGTCATCCAGCAGAAAACCATCAAATACATATTTGTCTTAAAAATCGTTGGTTTAAGTTTATCCCTTTTGATTTTTTAATTGAAGAAGAGCATCCGGTGAAATCCTTAGATTGCGATTTATTGACAGAATTAATTCTCACACCAATTTTAGGAATAGAAGACTTAAAATCAAGTGACCAAATTGAATTTGTCCCAGGAAATGAACCATTAAAAGCAATGGAACAAAAACTTGAATCGGGTAAATTTCAAGTAGGATTTGTACTTTATCCTGCAACTATAGAACAAGTTAAAAAAGTTGCCGACCATGGAATGAATATGCCACCGAAATCAACTTGGGTAGAACCTAAATTGCGAAGTGGTTTAACCATTTATTCAATAAACGAATGATCTCCGAAAAATTAGCAGAAATTCAAAAAACGATACCTACAAACGTTTGTTTAGTAGCCGTTTCTAAAACGAAGCCAGTAAGTTATTTATTAGAAGCTTATGAAGCAGGTCAACGCCATTTCGGAGAGAATAAAGTGCAAGAAATGACTGAGAAATGGGAAGTAATGCCCAAAGACATTAATTGGCATTTAATCGGACACTTGCAAACGAATAAAGTAAAATACATTGCTCCATTTGTTCAATTGATACATTCTGTTGATAGCTTGAAATTATTGGCTGAAATCAATAAGCAGGCAGCGAAAAATCAGCGAGTAATTGATGTTCTTTTACAGTTTTTTATCGCTAAAGAAGAAACAAAATTTGGCTTAGATTACCAAGAAGCGACCGAACTTTTGAATTCAGAGTCTTTTAAAAATTTCAAAAACATTCAAGTTATTGGTGTGATGGGAATGGCTTCTTTTACAGATAATCAAGCTGTTGTTAAGTCTGAATTTGCCCACTTAAAAACTATTTTTCAGCAATTGAAAACAGAATTTTTTAAAGATTCGGCTACTTTTAAGGAAATATCGATGGGGATGAGTGGAGATTATCAACTTGCAATAGAGCAGGGGAGTACCATAGTTCGTGTCGGAAGTTCTATTTTTGGGGGTCGATAAAACGCAAAAATAACCTTGTTACGAAAGTTTATCTGACAAAATTCTAATTTCCATAATGGGAGAAATTCGCTCGTAAAGAATGTTATAAACCGCCGTTAAAATTGGCATTTCTACTTGATGCTTTTTATTCATTTCCATCAAACACTTTGTAGCAAAATAACCTTCTGCAATCATATTCATTTCTAATTGTGCCGATTTTACAGAATATCCTTTTCCAATCATAAAGCCAAAAGTGCGGTTGCGTGAAAAATTGGAATAAGCGGTCACCAATAAATCACCTAGATAAGCGCTCGATTTCGTGTCTCTGTGAATTGGACTAACAACTTCAATGAAACGTTCAATTTCTTGTATGGCATTGGAAATCAGTACCGCTTGAAAATTATCGCCATACCCTAAACCTGAACAAATTCCAGCAGCTAAGGCGTAGACATTTTTAAGAACGGCTGAAATTTCGGCACCGATTAAATCATCTGAAATGGTTGTTTTTATATAACGACAGGCTAAAGCGTTTGCTATTTCTGTTGCAAATTCTGGGGTGCTGCAACCAATAGTTAGGTAAGACAACCGTTCCATTGCTACTTCTTCTGCATGGCAAGGTCCACAAATAATTCCAATATTACTAAACGGAACTTGAAATGCTTGATGAATAAATTCTGCAGGTATCAAATTAGCTTCAGGAATTATTCCTTTTACGGCTGAAAAAACTAGTTTATTTTTCAATAAACCTGAGGGTAAATTAGCAAATGTTTTGGTTAAAAATGCGGCAGGCGTGGCGATAATTACAATTTCTGTATTAGTGATAATTTTAGTCAAATCTGCACTAATACTTAATTTCGACAAGTCAAATTCTACCGATTGTAAATACTTGGGATTATGCTTAAATTGCTCAATGTATTGAACGGATTCTTCGTTTCGCATCCACCAGCCAACTTGGTTCTCATTATTACATACTAATTTTACGATTGCCGTAGCCCAGCTTCCGCCACCAATAATAGCGAATTTAGTTTTTTGTGATTTCAACATAAAACAAAGGTAAAATCTTTTGGAAATTTTAATGCCTAAATTGTGAATGCTTAATCGTGAATGTTTAATTGTATGTTGTATGTCCCTGAAATAGGTTGACCGAAAAAGTCAATTTATTATGGATAAAAAAATTCGATTATTACGGAGTCCCAGAAAATTTACCGAGGACTTCAAGCGTAAACTTGTAAAAGAGTTTGAACAAGGCACGATGAGTGTTTATCAGATGTCAAAACTTTATAGCATTGCTACTACCCAGATTTATGATTGGATTTACAAATTTTCTATCTTTAACGAGAAAGGCA
>JBILHL010000005.1:0-100877 GCA_044350515.1 Crocinitomicaceae bacterium
CATCATCTTTCTTCATATTTGGTGTTTAAATTACTAAAAAGTTATTTCCGAAATTTTTTTGAGCTTTTAAGGGCTCAAAAATTTCAGAATAACTTTCAGCTTTACACACTTTATGGGAGGCTACCTTTCCCAGAAATCTAAAAATATAAAATCAATTCGCAATTCCTAAGCATTCTTTACTTCCGTTCGCAATTCGCAATTATTCCGTTCGCAATTCCTAAGCATTCTGTACTTCCATTCGCAATTCGCAATTATTCCGTTCGCAATTAATAAGCAAAATGTACTTTCGTTTGCAATTCGCAATTATTCCGTTCGCAATTCCTAAGCATTCTGTACTTCCATTCGCAATTCGCAATTATTCCGTTCGCAATTCCTAAGCATTCTGTACTTCCATTCGCAATTCGCAATTATTCCGTTCGCAATTCCTAAGCATTCTTTACTTCCGTTCGCAATTCGCAATTATTCCGTTAGCAATTAATAAGCATAATGATCTTCCGTTCGCAATTACCTTTTCCATTTAAAATAATTCTTCTCCTGCACCGGTCGATTTTCTTCAATTTCTGTCAAAGGTTCACAAGGTAGGAGGGAGGCATGACAATCAGCTGGGAGTTTTTGATACAATCCAGTTCCTTCCGTTTTCCAAGCAATCATTTCGTCGCTCACTTGTTTGATAATTTTAGCAGGATTTCCTACAACCAAGCTGCGCTCTGGGATTTGTGTATTTGCAGGAACAAAACAAAGCGCACCTACAATAGATTCTTTACCGATCACAACGTCGTCCATAATTACAGCATTCATACCAATTAGGCAATTTTCACCCAAAGTTCCGCCGTGAATAATGGCACCATGACCAACATGAGCGCCTTTTTTTAGGTGAACGGTTGTACCAGGAAACATGTGAATCGTGCAATTTTCTTGAACATTACATCCATCTTCAATGATTATTTGTCCCCAATCTCCACGAATGGCAGCACCAGGACCGATGTACACATTTTCTCCAATGATCACATTTCCTGTCACAGAAGCTTGTGGATGCACAAAACTTGAAGGTTTTACAACGGGAATAAAGCCGTTAAATGAATAAATTGCCATATATTATGTTAAATAGAATGAGAATTAGTTATTTGAATCTTTAAATTTGGCTAAAATTACAATTATGAAAAAGATTTTCTTGTTATTCGCTTTATTATTCCTTGGATTTACTTCTACAGCACAAAAAAGATTGTCTAATGAGGAGTTCAAAACTATGATGAAAGAAAAAGGTGCTCAGGTATTGGATGTACGAACAGCGAAAGAAGTTGCTGAAGGAAAAATCGAAGGTTCAATAAATATCGATTATTTATCACCAAAGTTTATGGAGAATGCTTCAAAGCTAAATAAAAACAAGTCTGTGCTGATTTACTGCGCTGCTGGAGGCCGAAGTTTGTCAGCAGCAAAAGATCTTAAAAAAGCAGGATTCAAAAAAGTCTACGATCTACAAAACGGCTACGATGGCTGGAAGGAGTAGAAGTTCTAGCTCAATTAAAGGAAGCGATTTTTAAGAATCGCTTTTTTGTTTCTTTTAATATTATTGGTAGGTATCTATTGTTGGTTAACTTATTGCTGAATTATTCTATTTAACATAATATTAATTATAATACATTTAAACATTAAAAACTACCAAGGCATTAGTTATCTTTAATTTCCAGTTACAAGAATCAAACAATTAGCTGTTACCAATTATTATAAAAATAAACCTAAATATTCTATAAATATTGGAGATACTATTGAGATTTATCATACAACCAACTCGTGTTAAATACTGTCAACCAAATGCTGATGAGCTACAACATTTAGTATATATAGGAAGATAAATTGTTACTCCTTCTAAAAAAGATTGTGATGGTTGTAATTATACATCTGCGTTGATGTTTGTAGCGAAAAGTACTGGGATTGATACAATTAAAGATACAATAATTCCGCCATTATCAGAATGCAACAAATCCGTCGCTAATCTCAATAAATACATTGTTAGTATTAAATGAAGTAATTGTTTAACTAAAATTTCGTTTTACCTACACCCGAATCAACCCCAATATTCCATTTAATCCCCAGTCCTGAAGAACTTAATTCAATGGTATTCATCATTTTATTCAACGATTTCTTCGCGTGTTGATTGTGCATAAGGTAAGCTGTCAAATCGAATAAAAACAAAAATCCACCTTGCATCAACAAACTGTTGCCAAAGCCGTTGAATTGATCACGCTTTGAAAGATTAATTTTTGCGTTGCTCCGTAAAAGTAAACCTGCTGAAATGTAGGCAACATCTAATCCAGTATTGATTAAAAATATTTTTTCTGTTTTATGTTGAGTTAAAATGGATTTGTCAAAATTCAAATTTGGGTTTGATTTCTTTGCTTTAAAATAACCTGGAATTGCCAATCCAATATTAACGGTATTCCACAATACATTCATTTGATGAAAATAATGCGCTTCCCCTTCTGAAACCGTCGCCCACCCTACTCCACTAACTAAAAAATTGGCGGTTGCCCAACTTCCAAGACCAATCATTAAATTCTTATCCGTCTTCAATCGCTCTTGATTAAATTGTAAAAGTGACTGAGAAAATGAAACAGTGCTGATGAACAAGAATAAAGGAATTAAGAACTTCATTTTTTTAGGTTTTTTGTACTTTGGATTTAAACAAGAAGGAGTGATTTTAGTTCGGATTTGTAGTGTACTTACTGATTTTCAAAATTAAAAATATTGATTTCAATTAAATTATTGATTTCTAAAGGCATAAATGTCACTTCTTGTGAATTGTGTTAGCAGACAAATGTCACCTCCCTCTTATCCCTCCTCAAGGTGGGAAGACTAAATCTCGCTTCGAAGTTAATTGATTTTTAAAAGGTTAAGGTTTTTAATTAAAGTAAAGATTACTTGTCTTTTCAATAATTTTAATTTACCCAAGATCTGCTTCTCCCCTTGAGGGGAGAATGAGAGGGGTGACTTATTTTTTAAAATTGAAGTCATATAAACAAGATTTTTCCATTCAATTAACTTTTCTTTGAATTCCGTGTTTAATTAAAAAAGTAATTTTACAACATGGAATTAAAACAAGTACCACTCGCGTTGGTCAATTCAATGAATAAAAACACCCTGATGGAACAATTGGGGATTGAATGTGTCGAAATTGGAAAAGATTATGTTATTTCCAGAATGCCTGTCGATCACCGAACGCATCAACCAATGGGTTTGTTACACGGCGGTGCAAGTGCTGCTTTAATTGAAAGTATTGGTTCAATGGGTTCTACCCTACTGATTGATATTCAGAAACAAGCACCCGTTGGAATTGAGATTAATTGCAACCACGTTAATGGCATCAAAGGAGGTTTTGTTCGTGCAGTAGGAAAAATTGTTCACGCTGGAAAACGTACGCATTTGTGGCAAGTTGACATTCACGAAGAAGGAACAGACCGTTTAATTTGCACTGGAAGATTGACAGTTATGATTATTGACCGCAAATAAATAAAATGCTCATTTATCGCTTTCCTGGTAAATCCATCGTTCGTAAAGACGGTAGCTTTGAACGAAGAACTGATTTTACAGAAAATGGCTTTATTGTTTGCTGTTTCGATAAAAAAAATCGATTTCAATTTGTTGAAAATCAAGTTACAAAGAATTCAATTGCATCTAAAGAAATCGTTTCAGTTTCGAAAGCAGAATACATCCTTCAAGGAACACAACTTGTTACTGCTATTAGAAAATTAGGGATACAAAAAACGGTGCTTTCACGCGTTTTAACACACGATTTTGATTCAGAGAAAGGTTTGGAGCTTTTTCATTTATTAGAAAAAACCTATCCTTCTGCTTTTGTTTACTACTTTGAAGATGCGGAACTTGGAACATGGATCGGTGCAAGTCCAGAGATTTTGTTTCAAAAAGAAGGAAATTCAGGTTTTACTGTTGCTTTAGCTGCGACGAAAAAAGTAGTAGAAAACGAACCTTGGAATACGAAAGAAACACTTGAACAAGCTTTCGTAACTGATTTTATTGAAGAACGATTAATGGGACTTAAAGTAGAAGATCTTGAAAAAAATGGACCTTACGAACACCAAGCTGGACCTGTAAAACACTTAAAGACAGACTTTAGCTTTTCGATTGGTTCCAATTCTACCTTTGATTTTTTGGAAGCCCTCCACCCAACTCCTGCAGTTAGTGGTTTGCCGCAACACCTTTCTTTAGAACTTATTGAATCTTTGGAAAAGCACCAACGTGAATTATACGCTGGATATATTGGTTTTGTTTCTGAAAATCAAGCTTCTGTTTACGTAAATTTACGCTGTGCACAAATCCAAAACGGTAGCATTCATTTGTATTTAGGTGGCGGCTACACAAAAGATTCGGATCCTGAATTGGAATGGAAAGAAACTGAAAATAAAAGCAAAACCATTCTCGACCTTGTTCAAAAATTGTAATTTTACGGCATGCTAACTAGCGATAAATTAATGGTGCAATTGGTGGTGGATCAATGTGAGGCAAATGGAATTCGAAAAATCGTTTTTTCACCTGGTTCGCGCAATTCTCCGTTCGCAATTAGCTTCGATGAAAATCCTTTTTTTGAGACCTATGTTATTCACGATGAGCGAAGTGCCGCTTTTTTCGCCTTGGGAATGGCACAAGAATTACAAGAACCTGTCGCCCTTTGTTGCACGTCTGGAACTGCGGCTTTAAATTACTACCCTGCCGTTGCCGAAGCTTTTTATCGTTCCATTCCTTTGTTGGTAATTACTGCCGACCGTCCTGAAAGTTGGATTAATCAAGGTGACGGACAAACAATTGTTCAGCGCAATGTCTATAAAAATCACATTCGCTATGAAGTGAATCTGACAGATGGTAAAGAAACTGAAACCGACATTTGGTACGCTCAACGTGAGACCGCAAGCGCTTTTATTATTTTATCTGGAAATTGGAAAGGTCCTGTTCATCTTAACATTGGCTTGAACGAACCGCTTTATAATACCATTGACAAAACACAAAATTTCGCACGAAAATTCAATACTAATCCAACAGAAACGGTATTGTCAAGTAATTTTTGTGAACGCATTATTCCCATTTTAGAAGAAAGTAAAATTCTTGTTTTATGTGGTCAATTGCCCGAAAATAAGTTGTTACAACAAGCACTTGAGAAATTTAGTAATCACTCAAATGTGGTTGTTTTAGTGGAGAATACGTCAAATATTCAAAGTGAGAAATTCATTCATTGCATCGATCGAGTTTTAAATGGAATAAGCAACGAAGCAGCATTTTATCCTGATTTATTGATTACGCTTGGTGGTGCAGTTGTTTCGAAAAGGATAAAATCCTTTTTACGTAGCGCTAAACCAAAAAACCATTGGAAAATTGGTTATGATTTTCCACTTATGGATACCTACCAATGCTTGAGTGACACCATCGAACTAGCTGAAAATCAATTTTTTGAAACTATCAATCAATTAAATTTTAAAAGAAGTCAACTGAATTATTTTGGTAAATGGAAATCGATAGACTTAATCGCAAGAGATGCTATTGAAAGTTGCGTGATGAATTTACCTTCATTTACAGATATCCATGTATTTTATCATTTATTTGATTGTTTACCAGAGCGTTCCGTACTTCACATTGGAAATAGTTCAGTAGTTCGTTACACGCAATTATTTGACCCAATCAAAAATATTCGTTACGAATCAAATCGTGGAACAAGCGGAATTGATGGTTCAACAAGTACTGCCGTTGGTGCTGCAATTGCTAACCCAACAAAAATGCATTATTTCGTGACCGGCGATATTTCAGTACTTTATGATAGCAATGCCTTTTGGTTAGCTAATTTTCCTAAAAACCTTAAAATCATTGTGATAAATAATTTTGGTGGAGGAATTTTTAGAATTATTCCAGGACCAGCCACCTCTAAACAGCGCGATGAATACTTTGAGGCAAAACATACGCAAAACGTTGCAGCTGTTGCCAATGCTTATGGAATCGAAACTTTAACAGTAAAAGTAATGGAAGATTTCGTAAACTTGCTACCTGATTTTTTGAATCCCGAAAATGAGATTCAGTTGTTAGAAGTATTTACGGATGCGGAACAAAACGCAGAAAATTTAAATCAATTTTTTAATATTATTCGAATTTAATTATGGAAGTATTTGACATTTTATTCACCTTTCAAGGATGGATGTATTTGATTATCTTAACCTTACTAGAAATCGTTCTAGGTATAGATAACATTATTTTCATTTCCATAATTACCGATAAATTAGTGCGTGAAGATCAGAAAAAAGCAAGAATTTTAGGTCTGAGCTTGGCTTTAATTATCCGAATTTTACTCTTAAGTGTGATATCTTGGATTATGACTTTAGATAAAACAGCATTATTCACAGTTAACGAAATTAAGTTCACTGGTCATAGTTTGGTGTTGTTAATTGGAGGTTTATTCTTGATTTACAAATCGGTAACTGAAATGCACTCCAGTGTAAAAGGCGAAGAAGAACACCATAGCCCTGAAAAGAAAAAGAGGCAAAAATTGAGTTCAGTTGTATTTCAAATTGTAATGGTTGACTTTATTTTCAGCTTTGACTCTGTTATTTCCGCTGTTGGTATGACGAACGACATATCTCACGAAACACACGGTAATCCGATGGTTATCATTGTGATAGCCGTAATTCTTTCAATGATTGTAATGTTGTTATTCTCTAAACCAATTAGTGATTTTATTAATCAGCGTCCAACTATTAAAATGATTGCACTTGGATTCTTGGTGACAATCGGTGTGTTATTAATCGCAGAATCATTCGGTCAGCACATACCAAAAGGCTACATTTATTTTGCGATGGTTTATGCCTTAGGTGTTGAATTTCTGAATATCAAAATGCGTAAAAACAAAGGCGGTGTCAATTAAAGAAGCAGAAACGCTACTAAGACTTGACGAATTTGATTCAGCTGAAGAAGCACTGGAACAGCAGTTGTTTGACCTGCATCAGCAATTAATTTCAAAGCCAATTATTCCGCAATTATTACAAGCTAGAAAAGCTAAATTAAAGCAATTAAAAGAAATTTGTAGCGTACTATCAATTGAAATAGAGCAAAACTTTAATTTATTTAGAATTAACGAGTTAGATTCGGTTAATTTAATTCAAAGTTTCAATGATTATCAGAAAAACAAATCTTTAATTCTTTCTCAACTTGCGCGTGATTTAACTATCCAAATTTTAGATGCGGCGATAGATTCTTTACTTTTAAATCTGAAAAATTGGTCAAATTTATGGCCAAAACTTGAAATTTCAAACGATGAAAAAATTCTCCTTTCCAAAGAACTAGAATCAATGGATTTTTATCAAGTGTTGAAAGAACTAAGACAAGCTAATTTTTTAAATTTTAAGGACTTAGATTTTAATCAATTACCAACCGATTTGAAGAATGAAATCAAAAGATTGAATTTAATCAGTGCTTATTTTTCGCAAAATTAAAGTATTTAAAGCTGGTCTAAAATCTAGATGTCAGTTTTTTTATTTCGTTCGTTGACAGAAGTTCTCCTCATGGAAAAAAGGAGTTAATTTAAGTTACTTATTTTTTTTAAAAAAAAAGTAAACTATATTCTTAAAACAAAATTCATTCTACTCAATATAAACCCTATACAATTCGAGTTTCAATTTTAATTGTTCCATTTAATGTTTTTTGAACAGAACAAGCGTTTACAATTGCTAATAATCTATCTTTTTGTGCTTGTTCAAGATTTCCACTATAACTAATTGAGCGCTTAAAACTTGCACTATTTGCTGTTGTGTCGAGCGAAAATTGAACATCCACTTTTATTTCATCAATATCTCATTCTTTTCTATCGGCATACATTCTCAAAGTAATGGAAGTACAAGAAGCCAAAGCTCCAGCAAGTAATTCAACAGGTGAAAAACCCAAATCTGTTCCTCCATCTGCTAAAGGTTCGTCTGCAATCAATTGATTCGTTTCACTGGAAATGAGTGTTTTGTACTTTTCTCTATTTGGTGAATGCATTAACGGTTACTGTCTTCATAATTGATTTTCTTACAAATTTAGCTTTTCAATAGTTTTTTTTAATGTTACACTATTTACAAACTACATTTAAAAACTTCTATTATTCAACTTTCTAATTCGTAATCATTCTAAATTACAAGAGTTAGCCAAAAATCTGTTCATATTTAAACCTAAATGAAGAACAAAATGACTTTAACAATTGTAACTTTGTAAAAACAAAATAATTATGAATACAAGAGTTGAACAAGCATTAAACGACCAAATTTCTAAAGAAGCGTCGTCATCTCAATATTACTTAGCAATGGCTTCATGGGCTGAAAACAATGGTTTGAATGGTACAGCAAAATTCATGTACACACATTCTGACGAAGAACGTTTTCACATGTTGAAATTGGTTAAATTCGTTAACGAACGTGGTGGAAAAGCTGTGATTCCAGCAATCGGTCAGCCACCAATCGAATTTGATAATCTTAAAAGTGTTTTTGAATTATTGTTGAAACACGAAATTAGCGTTACGGATTCAATTAACAATTTAGTTGACATCTGTTTACAAGAAAAAGATTATACAACTCACAATTTCGTTCAATGGTATGTTTCCGAACAATTAGAAGAAGAAGCTCTAGCAAGAACAATTTTGGATAAATTGAAATTAATTGGGGAAGATAATGGTGGAATGTACATGTTTGACCGCGACTTAGAAGCATCAGTTATTGCAGCTCCTACTCCTGGTGCTGATACAAAAAAATAATACGTTTTGAAGCATTTTTTAAGTTGCTTTTCGATATTTATCCTTGTTTTCTTTACTATAGGGCAGGGAGATTTTCGTTTTAGCAACTTCACGATTAGCAATGGTTTGTCACAAAGCTATGTTACTTGTATTCTTCAAGACAATACGGCTGCACTTTGGATTGGAACACAAGATGGACTCAATCGCTTTGATGGGAAAAACTTTGAAATTTATAGCTCCGACGACACTCCTGGAATTGCTAATAGCTTTATAAAATGTGCCGCAAAAACAAGTGATGGGAATTTATGGTTCGGAACAGCGAGTGGACTTCTACTTTTTGAACCAAATAAAGAAAAATTTACCACCTTTCAAGTTAAAAATTCTGAATTACTTCAAATTGAAAGCATTACGAAAGACGCCGATGATAATCTCTGGATGGGAATCTCAGGTTATGGCGTTGTCAAATTCAATAGTAAAATCAAAAGTTTTTCTAAACCAATAGCTCAACTTCCAACCAAAAAAGTTCACCTTGTTACCGTTGTAGGAAAAAACAAACTTTTAATCGATACTGAAGATAAAGGTTTAATAGTTTACAATTTAAATTCAGGTAAAGTTCAAGCGGTAACTTTCGAAAAAGCAAAAAACAAAACGATAGCTGTTCTTAAATTGGTCACAAGTAATCATTCTACCTATATTGGAACCAATCAAGGGGTTTACAGTTTAAAACCTGATTTAAGCGCAAAACCTCTGTTTAATTCTTTGGAAAATCAAAACTCAATTGTTGCAACAGATATAGTTTCTATAGGTGATAAATTATTTATAGCCACTGCCTCCGATGGATTGATTACAATTGATAAAAATGGAAAAAAATATACAAGTACGTCTGATATTTTTCAAAAAAACTCACTTGTTTCTAATAATTTAACTTTTTTATTTCGCGACAATAATGAAAAAATATGGGTTGGAAGTGAACGTGGTATATCTTGTTTTGACCCTTATAGAACAGGTTTTTTAAGCATTGGACCGAGTGGAAATTTGAGTAAAGGTCTCTCCTCACCTAACGTTTGGAGCTTTGGAAGTATAAACAATTCAGCGGATATTTTTATTGGAACCGATGTCGGTGTTTCGCGTTGGAATAAAGTTTCAGGTAATTTTGACCAATTCAATAGGATAATTGGGAATTCAACAAACAGCGAAACTGGAAAAGAAGTTGTTTTGAGTATTTACGTTTTATCAAAAAAGAAGGTTTTCGTTGGTTCATTAGATGGTTTTTATCAGCTTGAGATTCGTTCAACATCGGATTTCAACTACAAAAAGATAGAATTTCTCCCAAAGCAATTGGCAAAAAAACATGAGCGCGTTTATGCTATTGTTCCTTTTGGTCAAGATTCCTATTTTTTAGCAACCAACGGTGGTGTTGTACTTTACAATTATAAAACGAAAAAATCAGAAGTTTTTGAACACAACCCTAGGGACAAAAAAAACACCATTTCTTTAGGAGTATGTAGGCTTATTTATAAAGATCCGTATGGAAAATATTGGTTTGCAACAAGCGGTGGTGGAATCAACTATTTGAGCGTTAAAAATGGAGAGAAAAAAATCATTCAGCATCCTTTCAGTAAAAGACTCATTCAAACTTCTAAAGATTATGTTTCAACAATTTGTTCTGTTGGACCCAATAAGTTATGGTTAGGAACCTTTGGGTCAGGTTTGATTTTTGCGAATTTAGAAAACGACTATATCCGCGTTCTCACAAAAAAAGATGGACTTCCGAATAATGTAATTTATGGTTTACTAAAAGATGATAAAGGTAATTTATGGTTTAGTACGAATAGAGGAATCGGTTCTTACAACCTTGAAACAAGTAAAATTCATATTTATACCGAAAAAAATGGATTAGTAAGCGACGAATTCAACTCCAATGCCTTTTTCAAAACGAAAGAAGGAGAAATGTTCTTTGGAGGTATTGAAGGATTTAATCATTTCTTTCCAACCAAACTGACACAAGAATCAGATAATTTAAAAGTTTGGATTACGAAGTTTAAAATTACTAATGAATGGCTCGTTCCCGGCGATAAAGATTCCCCTTTAACAAAAGTGATATCAAAAACCAACTTCTTGGAACTAGACTACAAGCACCGTAGTTTTACAATTCGCTTCCATGCCAATGATTTGAGTAATCCGTTGTTGATCAACTATAAATATCATTTAGTTGGTTCTGATCTAGGAGAACAGCTTTTGGGCTCAAATAACGAATTAACATTCAATGCTTTATCACCTGGTGATTATACCTTAAAATTGTATGCACGAGTTGGAGACGGAAAATGGAGTAAATCACCTACTGTTTTATACCTAAAAATAAACGCGCCATTTTGGGCAAGAATTTGGTTTTGGGTAGTGATTCTATTCGTTTTAGCCTTTATTATTTTCCTCTACATCAAAGGTAGAATTGAACTTTCAAGAAGAGAACAAGTGCGCCTAGAAATAAAAATTGCAGAACGAACGCGCGAGATTAGACTTCAAAAGTCACAAATTGAGGAACAAAATAAGCTGATTGAAGATAAGCGCTTGAAACTTGAGGAGCAACAAAAATTATTGCAGACAGAAAAAGATAAAACTGAAAAATGGTTGAATAACACCTTACCTGCAGAAGCTGTGCGCGAGTTAAAACAAAGAGGAAAAGTGAGAGCTCAATCTTTCAAAACTGTTTCTGTAATGTTTACAGATGTTGTTGGTTTTAGTAAAATTTCCGAACGTACCTCGCCAAATAGATTAGTTCACAAACTGGATGTACTTTTTAGAAAATTTGACGAAATCATTGAAGCGAATAGATTAGAAAAAATTAAAACCATAGGAGATGCATACATGTGTGCTGGTGGTATTCCAACAGAAAACTCAACAAACCCAATAGATGCTTGTATTGCTGCACTTCAAATTCAAGACTATATGTCAAAAATGAAATTTGATGCGCTTGCAAACCATAAAGAATATTGGGAAATACGTTTGGGAATCAACACAGGACCTGTTACCGCTGGAATCATTGGAAACCTTCGATTGGCTTATGACATTTGGGGTTCTACAGTAAATCTTGCACAGCAAATGGAAATGCTTGGAAAAGCCGGAAACGTTGCAATTAGTGGGAATACTTTTCAGTATATTGAGCCTTATTTTGAAGGAGAATATATTGGAAAAGTCACAACCAAAACAAACGTACAAGTAGATATGTATTGCGTACATCGCATCAAACCAGAACTTTCTGTTAATGGTGAAGGGCTTGTTCCTAATTCGCGTTTTGGTGAAATTGTTCGTCTTTATCACTTTAGTTCTATCAAGTATTATAAAACGGAACGTCACGTTTTAAATATTCTTCAAAAAAACCTATCTAAAAAACTTTATTACCACTCGATCAATCACACAAGAGATGTTGTGAAAGCTGTTGAACGAATTGCACTTTTAGAGGGTGTAACAGACGAAGGTTTATTTTTATTGAAAACTGCAGCCATTTTACATGACGCTGGTTTTATTGAGCGCTACGAACACAATGAACCGATTGGCGCACGAATGGCAACTGAGATTTTACCAAAATATGGTTACACTGAGCAACACATCAAAACGATTGTTGAGTTGATACATGTAACTGAAATACCACATCGCCCGATTAATAAATTGCAAGAAATTATTTGTGATGCTGATTTAGACTATTTGGGACGAGATGATTTTGAGAAAATTGCAGATTATTTACGTCAAGAATTACGTGAAATGAATAAAATAGATAGTGATAGAGCTTGGGATAAACAACAAGTTAAATTTTTAAATCAACAAAAATATTTCACCAAAACGGCCATCGAAACACGTCAAAAAAAGAAAGAAGAAAACTTACTTTTGGTTCTAAAAAGGCTAGAACGAGACGAATACGTAGACTAAAATAACTGCCAGTTAAATCAATAATTCACAAACTGTAATAAAAATTGCACGGTTTTTGAAAATGTTGTTTTAACTGTAACTTTTCAATTACTTGTCAGTCTTAGTTAAGAAACAGTAATTGAATTAGGTGTTATCTAAAATCGTCAGTCATGCTTATACAATCGTTTTTAGGGATTTTGCTTTTGTTTTTAATCGTATTTTTTTCGATTCAAATCTATATTTTTAAAAAGCAAACAAATGCAATCTTAACAGGTTTGTTAAGTCTTATAGCTATAGTTTACGGAGGATATCTATGGATTTATTTCGGTGTAATTATAGAATATGGCAGTGAAACTGAAATTAAAGCATCAAGTGCTGTATGGCTTTTTACAATAGGCGTTTTAAATGTGATTACTGGATTGTCTTTTGTATTGGTGTCGCTTTTTCGATTTGCTTATTGGTATTTTTCTAAATGGGCACTTGACAAAAAGATGACAGTATTTCTTTTAATGCTTTTTCTCTTGTAAACTGTGAGGCATTATTTAATGCTAAAAAAACAAATCATTAGTTGCATTCTTATTTTAATTTAAGATCAAATGAAAAATAAAGTAGCGAAATAACTAATTTTTCTGACAGTTTTGCACTTCCCTATTTGGTTTTTCTGACAGCTTGTCAAGGTTTCAACAATGGCAGTATCTTTGACCTGCAAAAAACAAATTCAAAATTATGTCAGAAGAGAAAGATATTCAAAACGAAGAAAACGTTAATGAACAAAATGAAAATCAAGCGGAAGCAACTGTTGAGACTCCTGAAGTTGAAGAAAACAAAGAGTTGACGCAGGAAGATAAATACAACGAATTAAACGATCGCTTTTTGCGTTTACATGCCGAATTTGAAAACTTCAGAAGACGTACAAATAAGGAGCGTTTGGATTTAATCACTACTGCAAATGCGAGTTTGTTGAAAGATTTGTTGCCAATTATGGATGATTTTGAAAGGGCAATTGCTAACAATGAAACTGCAACAGAAATCGACGGAGTAAAAGAAGGATTTACATTGATTTTCAATAAGTTTAAAAACACTATCGAAAGTAAAGGTTTAAAACAAATGGAGACAAAAGGTCAACCATTTGATAGCGAACTTCACGAGGCAATTGCAAATATTCCTGCTGCTGATGAAACACAAAAAGGAATGGTAATTGACGATGTTGAAAAAGGATATTTCTTAGGAGAAAAAGTTATTCGCTACGCAAAAGTAGTGGTTGGTCAATAAAAAAACAGAGCACATTTTTATGAGTCAAAAAAGAGATTATTACGAGGTACTAGGAATAGCGAAAAACGCTGATGAGGCTGAAATTAAAAAAGCTTACCGTAAAATGGCAATAAAGTATCACCCTGACAAAAATCCAGGTGATGCATCAGCAGAGGAAAAATTTAAAGAAGCAGCTGAAGCTTATGAAGTATTGAGTAATGCTGACAAAAGAGCACAATATGATCGCTTTGGACATGCAGGAGTTGGAGGTGGTTCTGGATTTGGTGGTGGTGGAATGAACATGGACGACATCTTCTCGCAATTTGGAGATGTTTTCGGTAGTGCTTTTGGTGGTGGAGGAAGCTTTGGCGGAAGTCGTGGTGGTGGCTCTAGAATGGTTCGAGGAACTAATTTACGCGTAAAAATGAAACTCACTTTGGAAGAAATTGCCAATGGAGTTAAGAAAAAAATAAAAGTCAACAAACTTGTAAATGCAGAAGGTGTTACCTATAAAACATGTACTACTTGCAACGGTTCAGGTCGCTTGACACGTGTTGCTCAAACCTTTTTAGGAGCGATGCAAACCCAAACTACTTGTCATGTATGTCAAGGTGCTGGAAAAATGATTGATAAAAAACCTGCCGATTCAGATGCACAAGGTTTAAAACGTCAGGAAGAAGTTATAGAAATTGAAATTCCTGCAGGTGTTGAAGAAGGTATGCAATTGAGTGTACAAGGTCGCGGAAATGCGGGTCCTTTCAATGGAGTTGCTGGTGATTTAATTGTCGTTATTGAAGAAGCAGAACACCCAGAATTGCGACGTGAAGGAGAAAACTTGTATTTTGATGCAGTTGTCAATTTTGCAGACGTGGTACTCGGTGAAAGCATTGAAGTACCAACAATCAGTGGAAAAGTTAAAATCAAAATTGAGCCAGGAACACAAAGTGGTAAAGTTCTACGCCTAAAAGGAAAAGGATTGCCAAGTGTTCAAGGTTATGGCACTGGAGATCAATTTGTTCATATTAACGTTTTTACGCCTTCTAAAATTTCTAAAGAAGAGCGCGAATTGTTTGAAAAATTGAAATCAAGTGAAAACTTTAGTCCAAGCGCTGAAGAAAAAGGAAAAGGTTTTTTCAAACGTATGCGTGACATGTTTTCTTAAATGAAATTCATTGACGGCGCTTTTAGTGGAAAAAACGAAGCTGCTCGCTATATATTAGGTGTTGCCATAATTGTGTTCGCATATATTATTGGCAGCACTTTTTTGTCTTTAGATGTTATCATCAACTCCACATCAAATACAATTCCTCAAACAGAAAGTGAAATCATTCAACAGATTGGTAAAAATCGCTTTTTGGTTTTGGTAATGATTCCTTTTGTGTTTGTTTTTATTGGTTTATATCTAATAACTACAAAAATTCATCAACGAAATTTTATAAATCTACTCACAGGTCGAGAAACACTTGATTTTAAACGAGTTATTTACAGTTTTCTTGTTGTGGTTGTTTTACAGGTCTTCTTATTGCTCATTCAAGTTTACACCAATCCCCAAATAGTTTATCAATTTGATTTACAAAAATTCATTCCTCTTTTAATTATTGCAATTTTATTAATTCCGATTCAAACTACTTGTGAGGAATTGCTCTTCAGAGGTTATATCATGCAAGGACTCAAGTTGCGTACAAAAAACAATTTACTTGCGATTCTAGTTTCTGGAATTATGTTTGGAATGGTTCATATTGGAAATCCTGAAATTGCTGTAATCGGTTACCATATTATTGTTTATTACATCGCCGTTGGTGTTTTTCTAGGTTTGATTACCTACTTCGACAATGGAATGGAATTAGCAATTGGTTATCATGCTGCCAATAATTTATTCGCTGCTTTGATGATTACCACCAACTGGCAAGTTTTTCAAACGGATGCAGTTTTTATCGATACTACTCCTCCGCAAGTTGGGTGGGAAACAATTATTGGAATCTTGGTGATTCTACCCCTACTCTTTTTCCTTTTTAAGCAAAAATTCAACTGGGGAAAGCTAACTTTAGAAAATTGATTTACAAATAAATAGCTCTTTAATTCTTGAATTACTTTAGATTTTAAGTACTTACAAACTCAGTGCTTTAAAATGATTATTTTAAAATCAAAATTAAAGATTAAAAAATAATCATTTGTAATTAATTCGTACATTTGTCGAACCAACGATATGCCACGTAAACGATAAAATGAATTTATTAACACTACACAAATGGCAGTATTGCGCTCAATTGTTCACATGGATTTGGATACTTTTTTTGTTTCCTGCGAACGACTCTTGGATAGCCGACTAAATGGCAAACCGATATTAATTGGAGGAACGAGTGACCGTGGAGTTGTTTCCTCTTGTAGCTACGAAGCACGGCGTTTTGGTGTGCATTCCGCAATGCCAATGCGTATGGCTATGGAATGTTGTCCAGAAGCTATTGTGGTTAAAGGCGACCATGAAACTTATACCAAGTATTCGCGGATGGTTACAGACATTGTGAAAGAAGCAGTTCCGGTGTATGAAAAAACATCAATCGATGAATTTTACATGGATCTAACTGGTATGGATCGCTTTTTCGGAACGATGAAATATGCAAGTGAATTACGCCAAAAAATTCTAAGAGAAACAGGTTTGCCGATTTCCTTTGGCCTTTCACAAAATAAAACAGTGTCGAAAATCGCAACAGGCGAAGCGAAACCGAACAATCAAATGCAGATAAATCATGGGGAAGAAAAGCAATTTTTGTCGCCTCTGTCTGTGCGAAAAATCCCAATGGTCGGGATAAAAACCTACCAAACACTCTGCAATTTAGGTGTAAGAAAAATTCAAACCTTACAAGAAATGCCGCTGGTTTTGATGGAAAGCGCCTTGGGTGAAAATGGTGTTTCAATTTGGAAAAAAGCACAAGGAATTGATAACTCACCTGTCGAACAATACAGCGAGCAAAAATCTATTTCCAAAGAACGAACGTTTGAAACAGATACAATTGACGTGCATAAACTTAGGTCTGTACTACTTTCGATGGCAGAGAATCTCGCTTTTCAGTTGCGAAAAAACGACAAAGTAACAGGATGTGTAACCGTTAAAATTCGCTATTCCGACTTTCAGACACAAACCCTTCAGAAGCAAATCGCTTATACTTGTGCGGATCACGAACTGATTCCAACCGTGCTCGATTTGTTTAATCGCTTGTATAACCGACGAATTTTGGTGCGACTCGTTGGAATACGGTATAGTTCGCTTGTATCGGGAAGTCACCAACTAAATTTATTCGATGAGCGAATTAATTACGCTGCATTGTATAATGCACTCGATAACATTCGTAAACGTTTTGGCGATAAAGCAATTGGAAGAGTTGGCGCTTTTTAATTGATTTTCTCATTATAATTTTCTTTGTTTAAAATTCTACACTTCTGAATTTTGAACACAAAAAAAAGCCAAAGATTTCTCTCTGGCTTTCATTCTATTTTTGAAGGAAGTTAAATCAATCCTTTGATATCTGCAATAATTCGTTCTGCAAGTGCATCAGCTGCCTCTGCACTTTTACTTTCTGAATAAATTCGAATGATTGGTTCCGTATTACTCTTGCGTAAGTGTACCCATTCTTTACCTATGTAAATTTTAACTCCATCAGTAGTGTCCACTTCTTCATCAGCATATTTAGCAGCCATTTTTACAAGAACGTCATCCACATTGATTTCTGGAGTTAACTCAATTTTATTTTTAGAAATAACATATTTCGGATACGAATCTCTTAATTCCGTTAATGTCTTTTTCTCGTGTGCTAAATGGCTTAAAAATAAAGCAATTCCAACTAAAGAATCACGACCATAATGCAACTCAGGATAAATGATTCCTCCGTTTCCTTCGCCACCAATTACTGCACCTAATTCTTTCATTTTTACCACAACGTTCACTTCTCCAACCGCTGAAGCCGAATACGTTTGACCAGCTTCTTCTGTCACATCGCGCAAAGCTCTAGTGGAAGAAAGGTTAGAAACAGTTGCCCCTGGCGTATGTTTTAAAACGTAATCAGCACAAGCAACTAATGTATATTCTTCTCCAAACATAGAGCCGTCTTCACAAACCAAAGCCAAACGATCTACGTCTGGATCAACGGTGATTCCAACTTGCGCACCAATTTCTTTAATTTTTGCAGACAAATCTGTTAAATGTTCTGGTAAAGGCTCTGGATTATGCGGAAAATGACCAGTTGGCTCACAATACATTTCAGTGATTTGTGTCACTCCTAATTGTTTTAATAATGCTGGAACGAAAACGCCACCTGTAGAATTTACAGCATCTACAACAACATTGAAATTAGCAGCTTCAATTGCTTTTTTATCAACCAAAGGCAAAGCCAAAATTGCGTTAATGTGTTTTTGCATGTAACTTTCGTCGTTTGTTACGATACCTAAATCGTCCACTTCAGCAAAATCAAATCGTTCTTCAGTAGCAATTGCTAAAATGGTTTCGCCGTCATTTCCAGAGATGAATTCACCTTTTTCATTCAATAATTTCAAAGCGTTCCATTGTTTAGGATTGTGGCTAGCAGTTAAAATTATTCCTCCTTGCGCATTTTCCATCGGAACAGCCACTTCAACTGTCGGAGTTGTAGAAAGATTTAGGTTTACAACATCAATTCCAAGTCCAACTAAAGTGGAAACAACTAAATCGGAAATCATTTGACCTGAAATTCGAGCATCGCGACCGATAACAACTTTCAAACGTTGATTTTGATTTTTATCCTTTAACCAAGTTCCGTATGCCGCTGCGAATTTTACTGCATCGATTGGAGTAAGTGCTTGGTCGACTTTTCCTCCGATTGTTCCTCGGATTCCTGAAATTGATTTAATTAAAGTCATGATTATTTATTTTGTAGTAGTTCCTTTTTGCTAGCAATCATTTTCATGCAAGCGATTGCTGCTTCGATTCCTTTGTTGCCGTGTTTGCCACCCGATCGGTCGATGGATTGTTGAATGTGATTGTCTGTCAATAAACAAAATGCAACTGGCATATTGTATTTCAACATTACATCCATGATTCCTTGAGTTGTTCCAGAACACACGAAATCAAAGTGCTTTGTTTCCCCTTGAATGACAACGCCAATGGCAATTACACCGTCAACTATTCCTTGTTCGCAGAAGTATTGTGAACCTAAAGGAAGTTCAAATGCTCCTGTAACAAATTGTACGTGAATGTTTTCTTCTTTTACTCCATTCTCTAAAAGAGCTTCTTGCGCTCCTTTCAATAGGTCGAAGGTTATTTGGTCGTTCCATTCAGAAACAACAATGCCGACTTTAAAATCGGCACCATTAGGAACAAGTTCCTTATTATATTCTGAAAGATTTTTTAAGGCTGTCGCCATCTTATTTCACTTTTGTACTGCTAGCTCTAGCAATGTATTTTTCAATTGTTTTTTGAGCTGCAAAAGATGGATAATCGTCTTGTATTCTTGTGTAATAAGTTGTTGCATCCTCAAATTTCTTCAATTTCTCTGCGTGCAAACCAGCTTTGAATAAATACATAGGAGTAGTCATTTCATTATCGTTAGCTTCTGCTGCTTCTAAATATTTTTCAATTGCTTTCTCATAATTTTTCATGTCTGAATGACAATCACCTTGTAAACCGATTGCAAAAACACTGATATAAGTATCATCTAAATCAACACCTTCTAAGTTATCAAGAGCTTTTTGAAACTCACCTTTTTTCATGTATTGAGTTGCCAATAAATATTGACCAATCTCACCACCCGTTTTTCCGTCATACGATTTAACGAAAGGCTCTAACGATTTAATCGCTTGATCAGTAGAATCTTTTTCAATGTAGTTCATCGCTACCCACCAACCATCGTTTGATTTCTCATTAGCTGGCATCCAAATGAATTGTCTGTAAAGGAAAAACAATAAACCTAAAGCAATTAAACCACCAACTAAGTAGGTTCCAATTTTGAATCTTTTATCGCTGTTAAATTTTGATTTTAGGGTATCAAAGCTTAAATCTTCTATCATCTTAAAAATTTTAGTTTGCAAAAATAAGTTTTTTTTGGAATTTAGTCTGCTTATTAATTACTTATTTCAATTTGTTGCTAACAAGAAAGTATTTATTTCTTTATTAATATTAGATTAATTTAAAGAAAACGAGCTTTGTCAATACTGATTAACTCGCAAACATCTTTGAAAAACACTTTTCTATTGGCAGCAATTCGGTCGTAAACAAAATCTCGTAAAAACCGTGGAAACAAATAGCAAACATTTAAAATAGAAAAACGAGGTTTTAAATAAGGTATCAATCTTAAAGCAGCGGTAGATCTAAAATACAAACGACCTTTTTCGTAAAAGTAAATTGTATTGGAACTCGCGCTGTTAATACCGTGATTTCTCAAAAAATCAATAGCAAATTGACTTTGTAAGGAACTAAAAAAAAAGTCATTGCTTCGTTCATTTTTCACAATAAAACGCACAGTTCTGCTACATAAACCGCAATCTCCGTCGTAAAACAAAATCGTTCGCCTTTCCATTCATTCAAAATTAACAATTGATTGAAAATTTATGCTATTAAATTTCATTTGGTAATTACTAACCCCAATTTCTATTCTATTTTTTGATGCGTTTACCAATATTCTGTAATCACTTCAAACATAGAATCGTAATAGTCAGATAAACTTTGTGAACTTATTCCATTGTCTTCTTTAGTGCCCATTCGTAAAGGAATTTCTTTTAAATACTTCGATAACTCTGGAAACTGGTGATGGATCTTGTTGGTGATTTCCAATATTTCTTGCGTCAATTCTGTTTCTGTTTTCATTTGTTTGATTGTTACCCACAATTTGCCAGAATTAAACCTATATTGACTTACATACAGTATTTGCTTTTATAGTTGTGTGTTTTTCCAATTTACCTAAAACTGCAACCTATACACGAAATTCGGAAAAAACCCAATTTGATAAGCGATATTAATTGTGTTAGTGCTTGAATTGAAGCGCTCAGCGAATATGTTTTTTCGATTCGTTACATTGTTGATGTCAAAGGACCAAGACTGTGAAATTTTTCTTTTCTTGGAATTCATTGTGTAACCTAACTTCACATCTAAGCGCAAGAAATCTGCATATTTTTCAGAAAAAGCGTAAGCATCACCTTTATTAACTTGGAACTGAACCAACTGTGACAACTGTAAATCAATCGGTGTGTAGTAACGTCCACCTGCGTGGGTGAATTTTACATCTAATGCAATTGCGTTTCGTTTTTCTTTGCCGACCTTAAATTCTTTACCAATCAAAACATTGTAAACATATTGCCCATTGAATGCCGTATTGCGCTTGATTCCATCGGAGGCAACATATTTTGATTCATAAATTGAGCCGGTAATTAAACCATAAAATCCTTTATTGAAAAAGCGCTCAATAGTTAATTCAAAGCCATAATTTTCGCCTGTTCCTTCGTTGACTAAATCGGTTTTATCGTTTGGAAAGAACGTTGCGCCAGCATTCAACATCGAATAACTTGTGGGTGTTTTTTGAACGGGAACTCTACTCAAGTATTGGTAGTAAACCTCTGTTTTAAATCGCCAACTTTTAAAAGGCAAAATCTCATATCCCAATACAAATTGCTGACTACGCGAAAAATCCATTCCTCTATTTAGCTGTTGCGGATTGTTTTGACTACCCGATTGCAAAAAATAAGCATCAAGTGGCTGCATTTGACTGTGCATTCCATAGCCAAAACTTAAGTTGCTACTTTTCGAAAATTGGTACTTCACTCCTACCCTTGGCTCAATCGCATACGAATTATTTAGTGTTAAAAGTTGTGTGTGTAAACCTAAATTCAGCGTCAAATCATTGGTGAAATTATACTTCGAATGAACATACGCTTGTATCAATCCTGTTTTTTCATTTGAATTCCACAATTCAATCCATTCCACTGAATTTTCTCTAATTCGAAACTTCAATTTAATCGACAATAACTCAGCAATTATTCCTGTTTTAATGAAGAGTTTTGCACTAATCTTTGAATTAAACGACGTATTCAAGGTGAAATTAGCGCGCTTCGTTAAGTTTTCAACTGTACGAATGGGTTCTTTAACAGGATTTAAACTGTCTTGAAGGTAATTTGAACCTGCATAATTGACACCAACAACGGTGTTAAAGTAAGATTTTTCATTGACGCGAATTACGTGTTTCACTCCAAGCAAACCAATTTCACTCGTAAAATAACTGTCGCGATTTGGAATAGCAAAAAGATCTGTGCTATCAACTTTGTCGTGCTTGAAATCAATTGTACTCAAAGCGCCAATTCCAAAAAAGGTAAACTTTCCAATTTTTGAGTTTCCAGTGTTTATTTTAAACGATAAATCCTGATAATATGGCGTTGCTGCTGTTCCAATCGGTAAACCAATTGACTGCGCGACACTTGAAAAACCATAGCGATAAGCCACCAAATACGAAGAACCATTGTCTTTTTTAATCGGTCCTTCAGTCACTAATTCTAAACCTGTCAAGACACCAAATTGAAAAGTATGTTCTCGTTTTTCGCTGTTACCATTTCGTAAACCTAAGTCAAAAACTCCTGCGTTTGCATTACCATATTCCGCAGGAAAAGCAGAAGTCATAAAGTCGGAATTGCGCAAAAGATTGGTGTTGATTGCTGAAACGGGTCCACCAGTTGTACCAATGGTTGAAAAATGATTCGGATTGGAAACATTCAGCCCTTCAATACGCCATAAAACGCCAACAGGAGAATTTCCACGGATTACCAAGTCGTTGCGTGTATCATCGGGCGAACTTACCCCTGCGAAATTGGAAGCCAAACGTGCAGGATCTGAACGTCCACCGGCATAGCGATTCACTTCTTCCATTGAAAAAGAACGTCCGCTGACACTTGTCAATTCATTGTTTAAACCACTTTTTTTTGCTGTAACTGTAACTTCTCCAATTTCAGAAACGGACTCTTCGAGTTGCACATCTAAGATGGTTTCCTTTCCCGATGAAACAATAATATTGGAAATGGTCGCATCTTTATACCCTGAATACGTGATTTTTAACACATAACGTCCGGGAGAAACATCCGTAATTTTATACTTTCCATTGACATCCGTTCGCGTAATTTTTATAGGATTGGACTCCAAAATCTGAATCGTTGCCCCAGGAATCGTTTGTTGGGATTGTTTGTCAGAAATTGTTCCTTTTATGGTTTGTAAATTTTGGGCATTCGCAATTTGAAGACTTAACATAAAAATCACCAATAAACTAAGCCTAGGAAAATTCAATTTCATTCCAATTATTTGAGGTACAAAAGTAACTTCAATATTTGTTTATTTGATAAACTCGTTCAAAGTTTGGACATAGATTTTGAGAAAATGGAACGATAATTTGTTTTTGCTAAATTGTAACTTACTTATCCATTTAAAGTTTATTTAACATCTATTATTTAAATTAAATTTTTCATATATAGAAGTTTTGGATGAATGTTCTTTTCATCCTAGATTGCTTCTGAATTATCTTTATTGCTTGTATTTATTTGACAGTTTTTAGGTAAAACCCTTATTATTTATAATTCTGAGATCACTTAACCACTTATTTTCTAACAAATTATAAATTTCTGTTATTTTTACAAAAAAAATAAATTATGAAAAATCTATTCATCTTTTTAATTGGCTTTAGCTCACTGGTTTCTTTTGGTCAGCAGCGTTCTTGTCATACAATGGAAAATCATGATCGCTTATTAGTTGAAGACCCGCATCTTTTTGAGCGAATGGAGAAAATCGAGCAATTTACAAATTTTGCAATCTCCTCAGGAAAAGTAAGTCAAAACAAAGCTGTCATTACAATTCCTGTTGTTGTACACGTAGTTTACAATACAACTGCACAGAATGTTTCGAATGCACAAATACAATCTCAATTGGATGTATTGAATAAGGATTTTAGAAAATTAAACACTGATTTGAATTTAATCCCTTCAACCTTTTCAAGTTTAGTTGCAGATGCAGAGATTAATTTTTGTTTGGCAAATAGAGACCCTAGTGGAAACGCAACAACTGGAATCAATCGAGTACAAACTACCAAAACTTCATTTTCAACCAATGATGGTATGAAATCTGCAACTACAGGTGGAAGTAATGCTTGGTCAACAAACCAATACTTAAATATTTGGGTGTGTAATATGAGTGGTGGAATTTTGGGATATGCACAATTTCCAGGTGGAGCAGCGGCAACTGACGGAGTTGTAATTGGCTATACTTGTTTTGGAACAACAGGAACAGCACAAGCACCATTCAATAAAGGAAGAACTGCTACGCACGAAGTTGGTCACTGGTTGAATTTACGTCACATTTGGGGAGACGCAACATGTGGTAGTGATTTAGTTACAGACACGCCTGTTCACAATACATCTAACTATTCATGTCCATCTCATCCGAAATCTAACTCATGTGGAACTTCCGCTGAAATGTTTATGAACTATATGGATTACGTGGATGATGCATGTATGCAAATGTTTTCCAATGGACAAAAAGCACGTATGCAAGCACTTTTTGTTTCAGGTGGTGCGCGTGCAAGTTTGGCAACCTCACTAGGATGTTCAGGTTCTACTGGTGGTGGAACACCTACACCAGCTTATTGTGCAGCAACTGGAAGCAATACACAATTTGAATGGATTTCAAACGTAAAATTCAATACAATTAACAATACAACAACTGGAAGCGGTGGTTATGCAAATCACACTTCGATTTCTACTACAGTCAACAAAGGATCTGCCTACAATTTAACTTTAACACCAGGTTTTGCAGGTACTACTTATCCAGAATATTTTAGAGTTTATATTGATTATAATGGCGATTTAGATTTTGTAGATGCTGGAGAACTTGTTTATACTTCGCCAGCAACAACTGCAGCTGTTACTTCATCAATTACGATTCCAACTACTGCGATAACTGGCAATGTTAGAATGCGTGTAATTCTAAAAGACGGAGCAATTACTAGTCCTTGTGAGTCATTTACATACGGGGAAGTTGAAGACTATACACTTTCAATTCAACCAGCAAATCCAAGCACAACGTGTTCTGCTCCAACAGCTTTGACAAGTTCAACAGTTGGAACTACAACAGCAACAGTTTCTTGGGCTGCTGTAACAGGTGCATCAAACTATACGCTTCAATACAAACAATCAACCGCTACAACGTGGACATCTGTTTCAGTAACAAGCACAAGTTATAATTTAACTGGATTAACAGCTTCTAAAACGTATAATTGGCAAGTAAGAACTAACTGTTCAAGTGGAAGTAGTGTTTACACCACTGGTACTAATTTCACCACAAAAGCTACGGTTCCTACTACATGCACAGATTCTTATGAAGCAAATAATTCGTTGTCTGCAGCAAAAACAATTTCAGTAAATACAAATATCTCCGCTAAAATTGGTACAAGCACAGATACCGATTGGTTTAAGTTTTCTAATACGTCGGCAGCGAAAAACATCCGTGTTACATTATCTAATTTACCTGCAGATTATGACATAAAATTGCACAATAGTGCAGGAACAGTTTTATTTACTTCAGCAAACAGTGGAAATACAAATGAGCTAATCAAATATAACAACGCACCAGTTGGCACCTATTTCATAAGTGTATATGGATACAATGGAGCTTTCAATGCAAATTCTTGTTATACATTACGTGCAGATATTTCAAGTGTAGCATTTAGACAAATTGAAGGAGCAGAAGAGTTGGAGGAGATAACGCTAACTGAAAATATTGAGGTTTATCCAAATCCATCAAATGGCTCATTTACATATTTAATTGATTCAGAAATGGTTGGTGAATATGACCTAACTGTTACCGATTCTTATGGACGAATTGTTTATCAGGATAAAGTAGATAAAGACGAACAAATCTTGAAAAATACGGTAGAATTGAAAAATTCATCTGAAGGAATTTACTTCGTGTCATTGGTTAATGGAAACAAGAAAAACGTTTTCAAATTGATGATTATAAAAAATGATTAAATAGTAAAGTATTTTTATAAAATAGGCTTCTCGTACTGAGGAGCCTATTTTTTTTCTCATAGTTTGAGCTTGATTTGTTACTCTATGAGCTGTCACATCTTTTGGTTACTTTTATAGATTTTGGCTCTTGCTTCTTGCTTCTTGCTCACAAGGCTTTCCGATTAAGTCGGTATGGGGAATTAAGAAAACTATTTTTGAGCTTTAATAAAATACTTAACCTTTAAAAAATCAATCAAATCCGAAGTGAGATTAAAGTCATATTCTACTTTATTTATGTCGGAACTTCCATCAATTTCAATA
This sequence comes from Crocinitomicaceae bacterium, assembly GCA_044350515.1. Taxonomy (GTDB): domain Bacteria; phylum Bacteroidota; class Bacteroidia; order Flavobacteriales_D; family Crocinitomicaceae; genus UBA952. Next base: position 26,231 of record JBILHL010000005.1, read on the forward strand.
ATCAATCCTAAATCTGGAGCGAAAAAATCCACAATGAAATTATCAATTGGTAGCTGACGTAAAAATCGTTCACCTGTTTGTTTCTTGAAATAACTGCTTTCCATATTAATTTCTCATCTTTGGAAACATTTTTTGTTCGAAGTTCTTGAGCAAATTCTTTGAGGTTTTTGTTATAATGATTATTTGAGTGTATCCTAAAATTTAAGGAAAGTTTTTGAAAATGGTTTGTTTTTATGTGATTTTAATACTATATTCCTACGAATGATTTTCTCCTAAAATTACGATTTACATAAGCGAAATATGACAAGCATTCGGGACAAAATTTGAATCAGTTAAATCTACTAGATATAATAGCTATGAAATTTTTACATCATACATAAATCCAAAACACAATTAACAATAAATTCCATAAATTTAAAGTAATGGATTTAAATTTGTTGGTGATTTTGTCGAATTCTTTCATTTCAAAACCCTATTTGAACTTGATATCCGTTTCCTTTAGATCATTGCTGATTTAACCGTACTTTAAATCATACCTAATGGACAAAATAGTTCGTTTTTTTATTTCATTAACTTGCACATCTAAAAATAAGTTGTAATTTTGTTTAGAATTATTCTAAATAATGAAACATAATCCTTTAATTTTCACGATTTTACCACCTCAATTTCAATGTGAGAGTTGTGCTTGTGAGAAAAAGAAAAAATGTTGCAAAAAATACAAAACCAAAGGCGAAGCTTGCAAAAAATGTCCGAAATTTGACTAACACAGTCATGCGATTAATTTTTCTACTTCTGCTACTCCCCTATCTTCCGCTTTCTGCTCAAGAACTTGACAACTCAAAACCTACGCAATTTATTGGAACAGAACTAAGTTTTTCCTATCGCAATAAAGAATTGTTTCAAGGTTTAAACTATACTTTTAATCATTCAAAATTTTCATTAGGTGCTGGAATTAAACTGGGTGTGAAATCAAGCTATTTTCAAACTTCTCTTTTTCCACAGTTAAATTTAAAATTTTCCTATTTACCCATTCAACATACCTCTTCTTCTTCCAACAAACAACTTAATTTCGGTCCACAAATCCAATTAAATACTGGATTTCAACGCGTTGCAACTGTTCATTCCTACTCTGATTTTTTACTTGGTTACGATTTTAGCTATGGCTATAAATGGCGTTTTGTACATTCATTAAATGGAGGGTCCTACCTAGAAATTTTTAAAGATGATAACAAAAACAGCTATACTGTAAAATCACTAACCTATTACTTAACGTTTGGTATCCAATATGCGCTTAATTAGTCTCTTTTTTTTGTTGTCACTTCTTTTATTTTCTTGTCAAAAAGAAAATCAACATACTGATATTGAAGCGATTGGACACGGAGGCATGGGTTTGCAAATGAGTAATTCTATTTTTCACGACAACTCCCTCGAATCGGTCCTACTTGCTTTGAATATGCCCGGGTCTGATGGCGTTGAAATCGATGTTCAACAAGATGTAAATGGTGTACTTTGGTTATATCACAATGAAACCTTAAACCAAGAAACCACTGTAAATGGTTGTATATTCGAGTTTTCAACTGCGGAGTTAAACCAAGTTTATTACAACAGTTTGAATAATGAAAAACTCATAAAACTTTCTGAATTGGATTTAACGAGTTATCCTTCAAAAAAAATCTTTCTGGATTTACGTTTTAGACGTTCTTGTAACAATAGTTATGTTGATCCACTTGTTTTAAAAACGGCTTTGTTGAATTTAAATATTCATGAAAACGAAAATATATTTTTAATTGTTCCAAGTTCGACTTTCTTGCCTTATTTCGAAAATGAATTTAATGTTCTTTTTGGAACCGACAACTACACTGAAGCATTAAATGAATTAACTCAAGATTCACTTATTCAAGGACTTGTAATTAGAAATAAATCTATAGATTTCAATCAAGTTCAAACATTAAAAGCACTTAATCGAAAAGTATATCTATTTGAAATGCGCTCTCCTAAAGGAATTAAATCTGCTTTAAAAAAACGTCCTGATGGTATTATTACGGATGATTTACGTGCTGCAATAATTGAAACAAGACCCTAAAATTGATGTTTAATTCAATGTACTATTTCAAGTGCTTTTCAAATAATTCAAAGATTCTACGGTATTCATCAAACCATGAGTAACTTTCTTTAAAACTATGGGCTTCAACTGGATAAACCGCCATTTCCCAATTGGTTTTTCCCAATTCAATTAAACGTTGATTTAAGCGCACAACATCTTGAAATTGAACGTTATCATCTACCATTCCGTGTAGAATTAACAGTGGGTTTTTTAGGTTTTGAGCAAAGTTAATCGGTGAACTTTTACTGTAAGCCTCGGGATCTGTTTCTGGATAATTCAAAATGTTGCTCGTGTATTCATGGTTGTAATGTGCCCAATCTGTAACCGAACGTAAGGCTGCTCCACAAGCAAACTCATCTGGCGTTGTAAAAAGTCCCATTAAAGTAATAAATCCACCATACGAACCTCCGTAAATTCCAACTCGTTTTGGGTCTATTTTGTAGTTTTCCACCAAGTATTTTTTTGCATCTACAAAATCTTGTAAATCCCTACCTCCCATGTGACGATAAATAGCCGTGCGATAATCTCTTCCATAACCTTCACTTGCGCGATAATCAACGTCCAAAACGGTGTAGCCTAAATCTGTCAGCAAGTTGTGAAACATATATTCTCGGAAGTATGTACTCCAGTAATTGTGCGCATTTTGCAAATAACCTGCACCATGAACGAATAAAACGGCAGCTCCATTTTTCTTAGAACTTTCCGGTTCATAAACACGAGCGTAAACGTTTTTACCATCTGAAGCTTTGAAAGTAATGACTGGAGCATTTCGCCAACGATAAGCTTTGAATTTTTCGGTAGTTGAATTCGTCAACTGCTTAAGCTGAACTGAAGCTTTGGTTGAATTTACAGTGGTAAAAATTTCCCAAGGTTGATTCGTTTTGGAATAACGGACAGCTAAAGTTTTTTCATCAGGAGAAACAGAAACGTCATAAAAACCATCATTACTTAAAATTGGAATCATTTTTCCTGTCGCAATTTCAAAGTGGTAAAAATTCCGATTTCCAGGATGCGATTGATTACTAGTAAGGTAGAATGTTTTTTTATCCGCTGAAAGTTGAACTGCATGAATTTCAAAATTTCCTTTGGTTAATTGTGACTTTTTGCTTGCTGTTAATTCATACAAATACAAGTGTGAATAACCATCTTGCTCCGATTGAAAATAAATCGTTTTTCCGTCCTCTAACCAATCTAAGGTGCCAACTTCTGAATTCCAAGAACCAATTCCAGGACCACCAATCCAAGCTTCATCGTGTTGATGTTCAATTTCAAAAACGGTAGCTTTTTCAAGGTTAACAACCACAATCCATCGATCTTTATTGTCAGCGCTTCTGATGTCGCACAAAGCTAAAGGACTATTTTTTGCAAAAACCAAGGGATGAATAAAAATCTCTCTGTCTTTTTCATAAAGCGGATTTTTAGAATCATTTAGATAAGCGGGTTTACTTCTAATTCCGGTCAAATGTGAAAAATCAATTTTTATGAGCGAATCGTTTGCCATCTGAAACAAATACAAAGCTTGATTCGGTTCGTTTTGACTTACTTTTGAACGTGCTTGCTGTTCTTTTGTGAATCCATCAGAAGTAATAAATTGCGTGTAATTTGTCGATTTTTCCTTTGCTGAACTATAAGTAGTGTAAACAATAAACTTCCCCGAAGGATCAATTTGTAAGTCGCCAACAACATCATTGCCAGTAAATTTCTCTTTTGGAAAAGGAAAACTGGTTTCTTTGCTTCGCTTGTTGTACCAAGCCATTGCTTTGTTTTTATCCTGTATAAATTGAAATAAATCCGTTTGTTGTTTCATTAAAAACGTAGAATCACTTTTCGTTTCTTTCGCTTCTCCACTTTTAAAATTGGTGATTTGCAAAAGCGTTTTTCCTGACCAAAGAAATAAATTCTGTCCCATTTGAAACACAATGTTACTCGGGTCATTCAAGCGCTCAACATTGAACAAAGATTCGGAATGTTGAAAAATCACTTCTTGCGTTGCCGTCTTTTTGTTAAAAGCGACTAATGCATTTCCTGTCGAATAAAACTGTTCTTCGTAAGCCGTTTGTTTTGCATCAAAATTCACAATTCGAGGATAATCTTTAGTGGCAATTTTGATTAAACTTCCCGATTTTAAATCATAACTGTAAGTTGAATTTCCCGGTTCTTTGTCATGATTCCATTCAAAATAAATCATTTTACCGTCTGCTGCCCAACGCTGATAATCAGGTGAATAACCAACAAAATCGTGACCTTTCATGATTTCTTTTAGGTCAAGCTGCGAGAAAACTAAAAAAGGAAATGCAAAAGCAAGTAAAGTAAGAACAAAGCGATTTGTCATAGAATGGAGTATAAAAAATTATTAAGACCCAGGAATTTCTGTTCCATGTGGATCTACTTTTGGATAATTCAAAAAAGCATCAAGGCGATCGATGAGTTTATCGGAATTTATATGTTCCAATTGCTCAGCTATTTCGTGCACTTCATGATTTTCAAAATGCAGAATATCATGGAGAAAAGTTTCCCAAATACGGTGTTTTCGAATAATAAACAAAGCACAACTTTTGCCTTCCTCAGTCAAGGTAATTTTACCGTATTTTTCTTGTTCAACCAAAGCTTTGTCTTTCAATTTTTTAAGCATGTCATTTGCCGTAGCAGGGCGAACGTTCAAATGCTTTGCTAATTGATTCGTTCCTGTTACTTCCTGCTCATTTCCATTGCAAGTCAAATTATGCAGCGCTTTTAGGTAATTTTCTTCCGTTTGGGTTAACATGTTTGTAAAAATAGAAATTTGATCGCAAATTGAGTTTACATTTTTAATTAAGCATGCAAAGTAAAAATGGTTTTAACTGATAGGAGTGTTTAGAATTGTTATTGTTTCTGTCTGTTGTTCTTTTTCTGATTAAGCATTTCAAAATTCTAAAACATGCTACTAAACTACAATTTTGAATAATTATTAAGACGCAATTTAATTCTTAGAAGTCAAAACTAAATTCCTTCGATTGTATTTTTTCTTCAAACAAATGAGGGTAGAAAAGTTGCATTTCTGAACGCATTAATTCAAAAGGAATTTCATCAAAAAACCGTAGTACTTAATGTATTCCATGTGGCGATTATCCGCTGTAAATTCTTGAAATAAAGAATCCCTTTCACCATCCCAAACTAAAGGTTCGACTCCAGCAAAACGGCAAACTTTACGGTCAAAAGCTGGGGTACAAATTACCCATTTACCCTCCAAAAACACAGAAACAAAACCATGAAAAACGATTTCCTTTCGCTTTAAATAAGTTTCTAGTTTTTCAATCCCTAAATGATTCACTACAATTGCAAATCCAAATCGCGCAGGAATTTCCAAAGCACGCAAACAAGCGATTAAAACAAGTGATTTTTCCACACACCACGCACGCTTCTTCTGAATTACTTCTGATGCCACTAAAGCTTTGGGGCTGATATCCAAATGAAATGGATCGTAAAGAAAGCCATCACGCACTTTTTCATACAACAGAATAGCGCATTCCTTTTTATCTTTTAAGCCTTTAAATTCTTGAATGTAAGCCTGAACAGAATCATGTTTAAAGTTTACATTCGCCGAAGGTTTTAGATATAATTCCATTGGATTTGCAAGCATTTTACTTGTTTAACCAACTCATATTTCGTGAGTAAAGAAAAACGAAAAGTCCTGCAATTGCCAAATTAACAATCACGATAAAAGAAGGCATTATTGCTGCTGAAATGAATAAATAGCCTTGTAAAACGTACATAAAGCTGTAACCGATGTAAACATGAAAACCAAGTTTACGACCTTTTAGCATCAATGCAGCTGCTGCAACACCAGCCAATGCAACTAAAACAGAAACAGCATTGTAAGCTACAAAATTTGCATACATAGCATCTGTCATCATTTGCAATCTTTTGAGTACATCCACCCAATAGTCCATTTGTAATTCTTCCAATTGTGCCATTGATTTCGCCATTTGAACTTTTGACTCTTTAATTTCTCCAGCAGAAGGCGCTCCAGATATCATCCCTGAAATTCCACCTAGGATAGTGAATCCCGTATTTACAAATGTTAATATACACAACACCAATATAAATGTCGGGCGTTTCTCTTGTTCGTTGTTTTCTAATTGATTGTATTCCATGTTTTTTTTTGATTTTGAGTTAATGAGTTAATGAGGAATAAGCTAATGAGTTAATGAAGAATGAGGGAATGAAGAATGAGGGAATGAACATTACTCGAAGTGAGATTTAAGCTTCCCCCTTTGAAGGGGGACTGAGGGGGATGATAAATAATTAATAAGTCACCCTCCTTAATCCTCTCCGTCAGCTGACGGAAGGAAACCTAAAATCTCACTTCGAACTCTCAATTCTTCACTTTTCACTCTTCACTTTTAATTCTTAATTCTACATTCGTTTCACAAACTCCACCGCTTTCTTCATTTCAATTGATGTATTTAAATCTGTTTCGATAAAATTAACTTCTTTTCTAAATTCATGATACAAAGCTTCTATTTTTTCTGAACTTTTTAACGGTTTTCTGAATTCAAAAGCTTGTGCAGCGTTTAACAATTCAATTCCAATGATGGAATAACAGTTTTGTATCACTCTATATAATTTCGTAGCAGCGTTTGCACCCATGCTGACGTGATCTTCTTGTCCGTTGCTGGAATCAATCGTGTCTACAGATGCAGGCGTACATAGTTGTTTGTTTTGACTTACGATTGACGCACAAGCATACTGGGCAATCATTAATCCCGAATTCAAACCTGGATTTGCCACTAAAAATGGTGGTAAACCGCGCGTTCCAGAAATCAATTTGTAAACGCGACGTTCTGAAATACTTCCCATTTCTGCCATTGCGATTGCCATAAAATCCAAAACCAAAGCCAATGGTTGTCCGTGGAAATTTCCTGCTGAAACCACATCGTCTTCGTCTGGAAATATCGTTGGATTATCAGTAACGGCATTTATTTCTCGCTCGATTACGTTTTGACAATGATTCAAAGTATCTCTTGTCGCGCCGTGAACTTGAGGAATGCAACGGAACGAATAAGGATCTTGAACGTGCGCTTTTTCTTGTGCAACGATCTCACTTCCAGCTAATAGATTTCTTAAAATTTCAGCAGTTTCTATTTGTCCAGGATGATTGCGAATCATATTCACATTCGCTTGAAACGGATTAATTCTTCCATCGTAAGCTTCTAAAGATAAGGCAGCTACCTCATTGAATTTCATCCAAAGCTTTTGACCGTTCGACAAGCAATAACTCGCGTAAGCACTCATAAATTGCGTACCGTTCAACAAAGCCAAACCTTCTTTCGATTGCAAAACAATGGCTTCCAAACCAAAAGATTCGTTTAATTCTTTTCCTGAAATTCGTTTTCCATTGTAATCCACTTCGCCTTCACCTAAAAGAGGTAAACACAAATGAGCCAACGGTGCTAAATCTCCCGATGCGCCTAAACTTCCTTGTTGATAGACAACTGGAAAAATGTTTTCATTGTAGTAAAATAACAAGCGATCAATCGTTTCCAATTGAACTCCCGAATTTCCTTTTGATAAACCTAAAACTTTCAGCAACAACATACGTTTCACAATTTCTTGCGGCACTTCCTCCCCCATTCCACACGAATGAGAAAGCACCAAATTGCGTTGTAATTGTGATAAATCTTCTTTTGAAATGGCAGTGTTGCACAAAGAACCAAATCCAGTATTGATTCCGTAAATCAAACCTTCTGATTGCTCTACTTTTTCGTCCAAATAAGCTCGGCAATGTAGAATAGACTTTTTGGTTGATTCACTTAATTCAACTTTCGCACCTGATGCTAGAATTTGTTCTAACTCTTCAAATGAAATATGTTGATTATCAATTATATAATTACTCATACTTAAAATCTTATTTTTTCACCATTTTAGCGAAATCTTTAGCGAAATAAGTCAAAATCCCATCTGCTCCAGCACGTTTAATGCTTAACAACATTTCAAAAACTGCTCGATCGTAATCCAACCAACCATTTTTTGCTGCGGCATAAACCATCGCACATTCACCACTCACATTGTAAGCTGTAATTGGAATTGTGAAATTTTCGCGCAATAAATGAATGACATCCAAATAACACAGAGCGGGTTTCACCATCAACATATCCGCACCTTCTTCAAAATCCAATTGAGCTTCTAAAAGTGCTTCGCGTTTGTTTGCTGGATTCATCTGATAGGTTTTTTTATCTCCTAATTTCGGTGCAGAATTCAACGCGTCGCGGAATGGACCGTAAAATGCACTCGCATATTTTGCAGAATACGACATGATACTCACATCTGTAAATCCTTCTTCATCTAAAGCTTGACGCAACACTCCTACTCGACCGTCCATCATGTCAGAAGGTCCAATGATGTCAACACCAGCTTGCGCTTGAGCGATTGTCATGCGAGCCAAGATTGGCAACGTTTCGTCGTTTAAGATTTTACCATCTTCCACATAACCATCATGTCCGTCAGAAGAATATGGATCCATTGCGACGTCACTCATCACAACCGATTCAGGAAAACGTTCTTTGATTTGACGAATCGCATCCAAGTAAAAATTATCGTCAGCGTAACTGTACGACGCGATTTTATCTTTCAATTCTTCGTCAACTGCTGGGAAAATATCAAAGGTATAAATCCCAAGATTCATACATTCTTCAATTTCTGGCAATAGGCGATCAATCGACCAACGAAAATTATTCGGAAGCGATAAAACTTCGTCTTTAATGTTTTTTCCATCCTTCAAAAAGATTGGATAAATCAGGTTTTCAACGCCCAATTTTGTTTCTTCCACCATGTTTCGAATGGCAGCCGACTTGCGATTTCTTCGCGGACGAATATTCATTAATTGTGCTTTTTATTAAATTGAATTATTTATTCGTTTTAGCAATCTAAAGGATTTTCCTCCGGAGCTACTTCGAGGTCTCCTTTCATTCGAAATGACTAATTCCGGGAATTCATAGTGAAAATGCTTTGCATTTTCATATTCTAACCCTTCAAAAAGTCATTCCGAACATCGTGAGGAATCTTATTGATTACAATCTGTACTAATTCATTACATCAACATCCCACCACAAACGTGTAGTGTTTGCCCTGTAATGTAAGCTGACATATCTGAAGCCAAGAAAACAGTTGCATTTGCCACGTCGATTGGTTGACCGCCGCGTTTCAAAGGAATGCCATTTCTCCATTCTTCTACCACTTTTTGGTCTAAAGCTTCTGTCATTTCTGTTTCGATAAATCCAGGAGCAATTGCGTTGCAACGAATGTTTCTTGAACCTAATTCAGCAGCGATTGATTTTGTGAAACCAATTAAACCAGCTTTTGAAGCCGCATAATTTGCTTGTCCAGCGTTACCTTTTACACCAACAACGGATGACATATTGATGATTGAACCTTTACGCGCTTTCAACATTGGTCGTTGAACTGCTTTCGTTAAGTTAAATGCTGATTTTAAATTGGTATTGATTACTTCGTCCCACATTTCTTCCGTCATACGCATCAATAAATTATCGCGTGTGATACCTGCATTGTTTACTAAAACGTCGATTGTTCCAAATTCTGCAACTACGTCATCTACTAATTTTTGAGCGTCGTCAAATTTCGATGCATCCGAGCGGAAACCTTTTGCTTTTCCACCATTTGCAGTCAATTCTGCTTCCAAGGCACGCGCTTTTTCTTCCGAAGAAAGGTAAGTAAATGCTACAGTTGCTCCTTGGTTGACACATTCTTCAGCGATTGCTTTTCCAATGCCACGAGAAGCGCCAGTAATTAAAACGATTTTATTGTCTAATAATCCCATAATTCAATTTTTGCCAAAGTTAAAAATAACTCCTTATACCAACGAATGTTTTGAAAGGGGACATAAACTAATTTAAAAAAATCAATCAAGACTTCAAGAAATAGCAAATTTATTTCCTTTAAAAACTAGGTAAAGGTGGTGGCATTTTTACCTTTTTTTGAGGAATGGCAAATGAAAAATTAATTCTTGAATTAAAAGAAGGACCACCGGTGAAGAGACCAATGTTGCTAACTAGGCCGATCATGTATTTTTCTTTTTTTTCTTAAAGATAATGTTCTTACTCTTAAATACAAAAAAGCATTTTCGAAAACCCCTAAAACTCTCATCATTGTTTAAAAGTGGAGGTTTTTTAAGCTCAAAACCTGTATAATCAAAAAACTTGTATTTTTGCACCCTGAAAAATCAAGAATGAGTTTGTGTTAATTCTTTTTGAATTTTTTCAGTGATTAATTCATGTCAAAACTTCCACACGAGAATAAATTTCTCGACTTATCCGACTACGGTCGTCCAATTGCACGGTTAATTGCTCAAGCGCTTAAAAACACACGCTTCACTCCTATCGACGTTACGATTTCTTTTGTGATAGCCGGTTTTCTTGCAATCGTTTCTATTATTTACGAAAATTATTGGATTGCAGGATTTTTCTTGGTACTGAAATCGATCCTAGATGCTGCTGATGGTGAACTAGCTCGGGTAAAAAACACACCTTCCTATACCGGTCGTTTCTTGGATTCAATTTGTGACATCTTGTTGAATTTCATTCTTTTAATGGTAATCACGCAAGTCAGTGGAACCTCTTTTTACCTCGGAATTTTGGCGTTTATTTGTTTGCAACTACAAGGAACACTTTACAATTATTACTACGCAATTCTTCGTGCACAATCAAACGGCGACACGACGAGCAGGATTTTTGAAAACGAAATTCCAATTGCATTTCCGGGCGAGAAACAACGCAATGTAACGTTTATGTACCAACTTTATCGCTTACTTTATGGTGGGTTTGACAAACTTATTTACACCCTCGACCCTTTGGTTTCAAATCAAAAAACAAATCCCAATTGGCTGATGACCTTTCTTTCCATTTTTGGTTTAGGATTTCAATTACTTTTGATTGGTGCACTTTTAATCGCTGGACTAAAAATTTACGTTTCCTTGATTGTAATTGGTCTGACAGCTTTGTTGCCAATTATAATTTTAGTGCGTAGGTTAAGATTGATTTGAATTATTCAACTACCATTAATTTCGAATTTAAAACACCTTTATTGGTAGCAATTCTTAGCTGATAAGTTCCTGTTGGAATACCAATCAAAGAAAATGATTGTTTTATATCACTTTCATTATTCGGTTTTACATTCTTAGAAACTTTTCCATCGGCAGAAATTAGTGAAATACTTGTTATTTTATAACCTCCATTATTCTGAATTACAAAAGATTTTTTTGCGGGATTAGGATAAATTTCAAATTCTAATTTTTCTTTTTCTGAAATTGAAACTAATCCATCTGTTTTAGCGGGTGTTGGCTGTGTTGTTTGATTTCTTCTCCAATGATTCTCACCATCTTTCACAATATAACCTCTTTCAAAATCTTCTGTATTGGAAGCGTTTAAAATTTCAGAATACCACAATTCCGCCACACATGAATCTTGTTTAACATCTAACAAGCCATACCCATGATCTGTTAAATTCATAAATACATGATTTGGATTTTCAGCTTCCATTATCGGAGTAACGATTCCAATTGCCCAACCAAAAACCATTTCATCAAAATTACCTCTTGTAATACTTGTAGGTAAAAATTCAACGGCTACACTTCCCTGACCAGTTTGCGAATTATAAATTGAATTATTTTGTGGATCAGTAGTTAAATCAGCTACGATTGACACGTGTGAATCGCCACTTAAAGCAATCACATTATCAATATTATTGGTAGAAATGTAATTCAATAGTCGATCTCTGTCAGCGTCATAACCATCCCAATTAGATGGGTCTAACACACCATTTTGTCCAATTCCAACAAAAGCAGGGACATTTTGAACACTCCATCCAGCCATCAAATTTTGCATTGGTAGCAGTTTCCATTTAGCAGTCGAAGCAGCTAAATTTTGAGTTAGCCAATCATATTGCGAATTTCCAATCATACTGATTGTTCCATCACTTAAAGTATCTTGGCTTTTATAGATTAAAACATCTGTTACAAAAATGTCCATTAAAGAACCGTAAGCGATTTTTCTATATATCAAAGTTGAATCGTTTGGATTTGGCAATCTTACAGGAATGTATTCCATAAAAGCTTGAATAGGCGCAAATTCATGTCCAGGCTGTCCATCAACGTCGTGATTATCCCATAAAACAATCCATGGATGTGCTTTTCGCGCTGCCCTTAAATTTGGATCCATTAAATAATAACGATGTCTTTCTCTCCATTCACCCAAAGTTATTGGATCAATTGGAAATGGTTCAGGAACTCTAACTTGCTCATCAGCATCAACAAAATCGTAGATATAATCACCAACATGAATGATTAAATCTAAATCTTTTCGTTCTGCAATTCGTTGGTAAGCGTTGAAAAATCCCGAGTATATACTGCTGCATGACATAATCGCCAAACGACTGTGATCATAATCTGAAATTGGAGCCGTTTTTGCATGACCAACATCCGAAAACTCACCTCCCTGCGAAATAAATCGATAATAGTAATTTGTTTGCGCTTCTAAATTTTCCACATCGACTTTCACCGTCCAATCGCGTTGACTATCAGTAATAAAAGTTCCCGTTTGATCAATGTTTAAAAACAAACTATCCTTACTCATTTGCCAAGTGACGGATTCAGATTGATTCGACTCAATTCGCGTCCAAATGATTACTCTGTCAATTGTTGGGTCTCCAGAGTTTACGCCATATGTAAATGGAAAATGTGCTGTATCCAAGTTTATATTTTCCGGAAACGTTTGAGCAATAGCTTCAATTGAGAACAGAAAAAAAACTATAAATTTCAGCAGTTTCATATGTGTTAATTTACTGTAAATATACGAGTTATGTTATTGTCGCCAATCTTCATTGTTAAGTAATAAGCTCCTTTAGCAAGTTTATTAACATCAATGTTCAATTTATTTTGATTTACGTTTATAAACTTAAAATCCAAAACTTGATTTCCTAATTGGTCATAAATTAAAGGAATAATTGTTTCATTTTTTTCATTTTCAAAATAAACAGAAAGAAAATCTGTCGTTGGGTTTGGATACAATTTAATTGAAATTTCTTTAGGTTTATTTTCACTTATTCCAACTGGAGCTTCTACATGTAAGGAATCCAACCAAGATTGACCATCTAAATCCCAAGTTGGGTTAAAGGGATCACATTCAGTACCTCTAAATAAATGATCTAAAGCTGTAACTGCGATATCAGCTTGAGAAGGATTTCCAAGTGCAGTTGCATCATTGTGATTTCCCATTGCGTAACTTCCAGGATCAGAAACACCAGTTAATTGATTAGCAACCGGATTATTACCACTACCAATCCACCAGATTTTTCTTTCGGTACTTGTATTCCCACCATGACCTGTACCAATTCCACCGTGATCTGTTGTAATCAAAATAATCCAATCTTCTTCTGCATAAGTTGGACGAGCTTGTAATGCAGCAATGATGCTACCAACATGTCCATCAACTGTTTGAATAGCATTGATATATGCAGGATTTAAAGGACTAAAACCTGTAGAATGCCCTGTTAAATCACATTCGTCAAAATAAACAAAAAGAACATCTAAATCTGGATTTTGTAATTGAGTTTGAGTAGCTGCAACACTATTGTCACCACAACCATCACAGACTTTAATTTTTTGATCCCAAGCGTCATTGTATACATTGTCACTCATTGGTGCCCACTGTACAATTTGCACTTGATATAAATCAGGTAAACACTCTTTTGCTCTTTTAGTAAAATAAGGATATTCATTATAATTACTTCCAGAATAAGAATTACTAGTTACACCATGTTTAGGGAATTCAACACCACACATAATTGTTGACCAAGAAGGGCCAGAAACTGTAATTCCTTCATGCCAAGATTCATACGTGTAAAAACCTGAAGCAATTAATGCATCCAAATTTGGTGTGTTTGCTTGTTGTAAAGCGTCTGTTCTAACACCATCAATTCCAATTATTAGAACTTTTCTTGGTTGAGATGCCCAAAGATTTGTGATTAAAAACAAAAACCCAATTGATATAATTTTTTTCATACTTTTAATTTTAGAAATTTACTTTTATTGATTATAATTTGTATTGATTAATTCTGTTTAATTATTTTAACTGACTTTGAACCTGATTCACTATTTATTAATAAATATAGAACTTGATTATTAATTTGTCCAATTGAAATTTTAGCTTGATTTTCATTTAAGTAAATAAGTGTAAAGATTATTTCTCTTCCTAATGCATCAATTATTTTGATTTCTTCATTTTTTACAGAAGGATAAGTCAATATAAGTTCATCTCTAAAAGGATTTGGAGCAACGTTCGCTATTAACTCATTTTCTTCAATTCCAACATTACTAAGTGTAGTAAAAGTAAAAGGTCCAGCCCAAGCACTTGAGCTGCTTTGTCCACAAATAGACTTAACATAATAATCGTAAGTTGTTACAGGAGATAAACCGCTTAATACATGTGGTAATTGTGCATTATTTACAGGGATTCCTACACCTTGAGGAAAACCTGTTAATCCCCATTCAATTGAAAATAGGTTCGAACTTGTTACATTATTTGTCCAAGTTAGTTTTGCTGAATTGGAAGAAATCTCAATAGCATTTAATTGTGTTGGACTTTGACATTGTTCAGCAGTAAATGAAAATGGACCGATCCATAAACCTGATCCAACACCCGCACACGTGTCTTGAACGTACATTTCATATACAACCCCAGAAGCAAGATTCGTAAAATCAAATGGATTGGTACTTGTATTGTTTATGGTTGTTCCATTATTTACATCAAAACCTTGAACACCCCAAACAATATTCCAATTTGACGCATCACTATTCCAGCCAATTAAAGCTGAAGTTGGAGTTCCACTTACCACAAAAATAGAATCAGTAGTATTACAACTTAAACCTGTAGATGTTCCCAACATCCACTCACGTCTGTTGTTATTATTTGGATTGGTAAATAAGTTTGATGAATTATTTTGAATGGACAAACTATTGGTCCAAGGTGTGTAGTCATTTTTCAATCTATTGAAAAGTATAAGATTACTCTCATCTGAAATTGCATTTGAATAATTCGTGTAATCATATTTCGAATTAAAAGATGACAAATTCGTGTTATCGCAAATAAAAGCGCCAAAATAAGTTGAGTTGCCAGTTATGTTATTTAAACCATCTGTTAAAGTTGGTTGATTGTCAACTTGATAAAGGTGGATACCCGTAATTCCATTGAAATTATTGATTGTAAATGTTCCAGAATTTGGTGTAGTCAATTCTAATGTTTCACTTGTTAAAGAAGAACCATATTTGTTAACCGAAGTATTTCCAATTGGAGCACCTGAAACAACAAGATTTGCAGCAATACCATTTACAATATTTGCATCATTATTATTACTTGTCAAATCTTCGAGAAGTAATCCACCTTGTTCGTTTAAATTGTAATAAGCGTACAATGAAGCTTCGTTTCCTTGAAGTGAATGACACATATTATCTCTGATTTCTTGTGCTGTTCTAACTTCAGACCAAATTCTTAATTCGTCAATTTTACCATCAAATCTAGGATTAGCGCCATTATATGAATAATTCCCAGTACCGTCTTGGCCCAATTTGTAAGTAAACTCACTAGCAAAAGATGCATCAAAAGAAGAAACATCTAAACTATCTTTGGCTTGACCATTGATGTAAACAACGAAATAACCATTTCTTTTAAATGTTCCCGCAAAATGAAACCAATCGCGATTTAAAACATCAACCGCCACTGTTAAATCTTTTCTTGGGTTCGTAGCGTCTTTGAAGTTAAATTTCATATTCGCTCCATTATCTTGAACATCAAAAACAATTCCTGTATTATTTCCACTTGCCCAGTTTTTGTTACTAAAAAATGCCTCATCATCGAAAACAGAATTTACTTTCATCCAGCATTCAACCGTAAAATCGTTTTCATCTAGCCAAGTAAGACCACCTAAATTGATATGATTTGCATTAGTGATATTTGCTGAAAAATCAATGCAATTTCCAGAACCAATATTGTTTTGAGCAAATGATGAAAACGCTAAAAAAACAAGGGAAAAGGTGAAAATTCTTTTCATATTTTACTTTTAAACTTTGTTGACAAATCTACTTTTAACGTTTATTAATATTGTTAACTGAATATCAATAATTTA
The DNA here is from genome assembly GCA_044350515.1 of Crocinitomicaceae bacterium. Lineage (GTDB taxonomy): Bacteria > Bacteroidota > Bacteroidia > Flavobacteriales_D > Crocinitomicaceae > UBA952. Next base: position 42,507 of record JBILHL010000005.1, read on the forward strand.
TGAAGTAAAAAATGCTTTTATATGAAGCATAAAATAAACTAATTCAAATCTAAAGCGATAGTATAATTCCAATCTCACCTCTCAAACCAAAATACTCTTGATTTAGCATTCTCCATTCTTTACCACGAGATTTTGATTCACTGTAATTGAGAATGTTACCAAGTTCTGCCTTCATTTTTACTTTACTCGAGATTTGAACTAAACAAGATGCTTCCAAGTTGATAAAATCATTCGTGTACACATCAAAATCATCATCTTTATGTAATAATTCTCCATTTAAATAAACCAAGTTTAATTCATTCAAATAACGAGAAGTGTAGCTTAGATTAGTATGTAATTCAAATTTATCATTTTCATAAAACAATTCAATTGCTCCTAAAAAAGGAACTTGTTTTGTCATTTTTTGATTTTCTGGTCGACCTTCAATTTGCATGCGCGAATCACTAAATGAAGCATTTAATCGAATTCCAACATCTTTTAATGAAGTGTGAATCCAGCCAAATTTTTGCGCATAAAACAATTCCAAACCACCCACCCATGAGTCTGAAGCATTCGCAAAATAACGCATTGTAGCTCCAGAAATAGGATCAACATTTGGTTTTGATAGGGTATAAATATGATTAGAAATTTGTTTGAAATAAGCTCCAACAGTTAAAACACTTGTTTCTGAAAAGTAAAATTCTCCATCGACATCCAAATTTATAGAAAAAACAGGTTTTAAATTGGGATTTCCAAACGTAAAATCAAGTTCGTTGTATTTAATTACTGCTTGTCCAGGCTTCGTTTCTTCAAAGTTTGGTCGGTGCATCGTTCTGCTAATTCCGAACTTTAAATTCGTTTTTTTACTTACGTACCAATTGATATGAAAAGAAGGCAAAAACCCAACGTAAGGTCTGAAAATAGTAATTGATTTTGGTACGTTGTAATAGGTATTTGTAAGTGTATCAAGTGCTAATTCGTTGGTCAACGTATCAGAAGTTTCAATCAAATAAGTATGTTCAATTCGCAAACCTGTTAAGAAATCGAACTTTTTCCCAGAATAAGTTAGCATTGCGAAACCTGAACTTTGATGTTCTTTGTAAGTGTAAGTAGCACCGACCCATTGATTGTATTCAAAATTGGAGGTGTTCATTGGAACTTCTCGAAGAGATTGTCCATTTTCTGTAAAAAAAGATGCAACTGATTCTTTGTCTAAAATTTGATAATTAAAATTTGAATACAAATCACCATTTAGATTTTGAAAAAACGAGCCATTTTCTGTAAAAGGCCGCAACGAGAAATCACTCATTAATATAGGATCTGAATTTCCACCACTATAATCTTTAAACCAGTCGTGTTTAGAAATCAACCTACTTCCTGATTTGAATCGGTATTTTAAACCTGCATTGAAAAGCCACTTGTCGTTAAATTTCACTTCCCAATCATTTTGAAATACAATTGGATCGGTTTCAGAAATGCGATTTATTTCGCTGTAAGCTTGTGTAAATTCAAAATCTGATGGGTTTAGTTCGTCTGTAAAATTAGGAATAATCGCAGCTGGGTCTCCCCCATTTCCATACGGATTATCGCTTCCAATCAATTTTATTAGACTGAAATCTGTTGCATTTGGATCGATAGCTTGACCATAAAAATCAGTTTGTTCATAGTCTGAGAAATTTACTTCTGGACTCATAAAATCCAAGAACACAAAACCGTTCCGAGCATTATCTCCTTTGTAGGGAAAATTCCGTGGTTTGAATTCATTCTTATAAGTAGAAAGTCGAATAAAGGTGTTGATTTTCTGATTGATTTTCACATCTGTTTGGAAGGTCAATCCATAAATCTGTCGCACTAATTTACCTTTTGCATTTTGAAGTCGTACTCTTCTCAAATTGTCTTCATACCAATTAAAGGAAATTTTGTCCATGTTTTTATCGTCAATCATTTGTCCACCAAAAGAGCGAAGTGTAAACGTTAATTTAGAAGTTGGTTTATAAGCAATTGCAGCATGAACGCCTGCTGTACCTCTAAATCCGTGATAATTTCTTAACTCCAAGCGATTGATTCCATGGTTGAAATTATTTCCAAAAATCGTTTTTCTAGCTTGCGTTACATACGTTCGACCAAAATAAGTTCCTGAAATTAAATAACTAAATTTCTTATTTTTTGACGTGTTTGAATGACTAAAATTCATATTTCCATAAGGCAAATTTGAATAGAAATTTTGTCCAATGGCAAGTTCTAATTGGGTTGAAGAACTATCTGCAAATTCAGGAAATAAGAAATTTAAAGCTCCACCAATATTATCCGATTCTAAATCAGGCGTAATTCCTTTGGCTTCAATTACTTCGTCCACAAAAACAGCAGGAAAAGCTTCAAATTCAAAAGAACGTGTTGGATTATCTTCACAAGCAACGGGCAAACGATCGCCATTGACCAAAACCGATGTCCAATCGACTGGAGTTCCACGCATGGAAACCATGTTGCTTTCTCCTTTTGAACGAAACAAACTAACACTTGGTAAACGTTGTGCTAAATCTGCAGCATTTTTGGTTGGAAGGTGATCAATTTCACTTTTTTTGACTGTGTTTACAATACTTGTACTTTTCTGCATTTTCTCAAAAGAAGTTTTCTTTCTTCTTGTTTTTGAAACATTGACGGTATTGAAATTTAAAGATTTTGAAGATCTTAAATTAATTATTTCTGGAACAATCGATTGCGGAATTTCAATAGTGAAGGTATCTTGTTCAAAATTTGGATGAAAACAAACTATTGAATAATTTCCTGAATTCAAACTATCAAACTGAAAAAAGCCAGCAGAATTTGTTTTAGTTTTTTTATTTAATTCAACAAGTTTAAATTGCACATTTTCAAGCACTAAAGAATCCTTTATAAGTCCTTTAAATGAATAATTTGTTTGTCCAAAAAATGGAAAGCAAATTACAATTAACAATAAACTCAGAACTTGCTTCATATATCCAAACGTAAGCCTAATTGAAAACGCTGACCATAATATTCCATTCGTAAATGGCGCCATTCTTTACCAATGTATCTTCGCTCGGCAGCGTTTAAAAGATTCATTCCTTCAAAATAAACACTTCCTCTTTTGTTCCATGCATAAGAAATCTGAAAATCTAAATTGTATGTTTCATTCACGTACGTATCAAAATCATCATCCGTATGTAAAAGTCCAATGCCAACTAAAGATGCAAGATTCACTTCTTTTAAATGTTTTCCGATGTAATTCAAAGCCAAACGCGCATTCCATTTTTTGTATTCGTAAACTAAACCTAAGTTGTAAATCAAAGGTGTTTGTTCCGTCATTTTTTGTTTGTTTGGTCTTCCAGGAATTTCCATTCTTGAATCAGAGATTGTGACATTTGAATTGGTTCCGAAACCAGAAAGGAAACCAGGTAAAAAATCAAATTTTCGGATCAAAGTCACCTCAGCACCATAAACAGTTGATCTAGCAGCGTTTTCATATTTTTTAACCATAATTCCAGACGCAGGATCCACATCGACTGTTGTTACTGTAAAAATGTGATTATAAACGTCCTTATAAAAACCAACCACTGAAAACATTCCTTTTCCGGGCCAAAAATATTCAAAAGCCAAATCGTAATTAAATGCGTATGTTGGTTTCAAATTTGGATTTCCAAAAATATAAACAAGGTCATTGTATTTAATCATCGCAAATCCTGGCTTCGTTTGCTCAAAGTTTGGTCTTTTCATCGATTCGCTAAAAGCCGCACGAATATTTATATTATCAGTCATACGATAAGTTGCATTTACTGAAGGCAATAAGAACAAGTAATCTCTTTCTACTTCAACACTTTTTGGAACGTTATATTGATTTCCAGATAAAGTATCGAAAGCAAGCTCATCTGTCAAGGTATCTGAAACTTGATTAAATCGTGTGTATTCCAATCTTGCGCCGCCAACAAAATTCCATTTTCCGATTGTATAATCAGCCATTGCATAGGTTCCAGATTGTAATTCTTTGTAGCTGTAAGTTGAACCCACCCATTGTCTGTACTCTTGATTCAAGTAATTCATTTCTTTTTCACGAAGTAAATAAGATGAATCGATTAGAAATGAAGATAAAATACTTGGATCTAAAAAGGGATAAAATTGGCCTTCGTAATTGGAACCTAAAGGAGCAAGAAATCCATTTCTGTTAGTTGTATATGGGTCATGTGGAAATTGGTCTAATGTAAAAGGCTGATTGTTTCCAGGAATGGAATAATCTTTAAACCATTCGTACTTTGAAATATTTCTTGAACCACTTTTTAAACGTGCTTTTGTACCAAATTTAAACTTCAAGTTATTATTTAGTTTATAATCCAAATCTATTTGAATTACAGGAAGATCACGCTCTTTTGTTTCGTTTATTTCTGTGTAGGTTTGGTAAAATTCAAAGTCACTAGCATTTAAGGTTTGTGCCCCAAATATGGTTGAATATTGCGGTTGAATGTTGTTTGGATCGTCACCATTTCCATACGGATCATCAGGACCAATTAACTTTCCAGGAAATCCATTTGGGTCGTTGATATCGATTTGATCGCCGTACAAACTAACATAAGATTGGTCTTCAAACTGCATCAAGGGACTAATAAATTCAGTAATCATATAGCCATTTCTCGGGTCTTTTCTATTGAATGGAACTTTTCCGTATCTAAAACTATTGTCGTAACTCGCCACTTTAAAAAACAATTTCAACGATGGATTAATGTTCCATTCAGAATAAATGTCGCCTCCAAAAAGCTGACGTTCTAATTTCCCATGAATATTTTGTAAACGGATTCTTTGTCCTGAGCCTTCGTACCAGTTGTAGCTTTGTTTTTTCTGGTATTTATCATCCAACATAAAGCTGTACAAAAAGTGAGTTCCGATTTTGAACTTGTCACTGAATTTGTATTGAAGAGCTGTGTTTGCAGAAATATTGGTGCGTGTACCATCGTACTTTTTGAGCTCATAACGGTTCAAACTATGATTGAAATTACTTCCGTAAATGATTTTAAAGGCATCAGCAGAATAATATCGAGCAAAGGCGGAACCATTTAATAAGTAGCTGAATTTCTTATCTTTAGAAATATTTCCAACTAAAAAATTAAAAACACCTGTTGGTTTATTTGCCAACAAATTATAACCTCCAGCGACATTCAGTTTGAAGGTCTTTTCTTGAACGGTATTTCTAGCCAAAAAATTGATACTTCCTCCAATTTGGTCGGATTCCATGTCTGGAGTTGAGCTTTTGGAAACAAAAACATATTCAATCATATCAGCTGGTAATATCTCAAACTCAAAAGAGCGTGTCGCATTTTCTTCATCAGCAACTGGCAAACGATCTCCATTCAAAAAAGTCGCTGTCCAATCTAAAGGTGTTCCGCGCAATGAAATATTACTTCCTTCCCCTTTATTTCGAGTGATTGATGCACCTGGAACTCTAGCTACCACATCAGATGCATTTCTATTCGGAAGTTTCGCAATTATGTCTGATGAGACAACAGTTACAACAGTAGGTGAATTTTTAACTAAGTAAAGCGCTTTATTTTCACTTGTTTTAGCATAAGTTGTAACAGTAACTTCGTTTAATTCTTGAATCTCCTTTAAAACTAAATCTCCTAAATTTAAGTTTTCGTCCTTGCCTAAACTAAATGATTTTTCGAAAATAGTGTATCCTGTAAGATCAATCGATAAGGTGTAAGCACCTGCATTCATTCCTTTGAAGTAGAATTTTCCATCAAAATCACAAATCGTTTTAAATTCAGTGTTTTGAATTATAACTTTTGCGCTTGGTATAACTCCCCTCCTATCTTTTACCGTTCCTTGAACACTGCTTGTTTGTGCATTAAGAAAATTTGAAAACAAAATCACCAAAAAAATGGTACTTGTAACCTTGAAATACTTCATAAATTATATTAAAAGAAATTATCAATACTCTCCTTAGAAAAACCAGCAGATGCTGTCATTCCTTTTCCACCGATTGCGGTAACAACTTTAATATTTGTTGTAATATGACGGTCAAAAATCTCCTCGTTTCCTTTCATTTGTGAATAGAAACCATTCCAATAATGTTGGATATCCCAATTTTGAAGGTTTAGAATTTTTTTCGCTTCGTCCAAAATAATTTGATTGATAGACATTTCGATGTCAAAACCTAATTCTTCATTTTTCGAAGCATCAGCATATTCATGACTGTCGCCAATTACAATGCTTCCATCAATTCGTTGCTTGAAAAGAATATGAATTCCATTGTTTATCGCCTCTTGATTTACATTTTCCCAATTCAAGTTTTTATAACCTTCAAGGGCTTTAAAACTCTCATATCTACGAATTGTCAATCCCGTTAGAATATTACCAGGAAGTTTTATTTCAGGCATTGGTTTAGTAACCATCATCCCTAATTTTACCACTTCAATTTCAGATTTTGAAAACACTTCTGGAAACAACAAACGAAAATCTCTACCATTACAAATAATTGCTTTTGTAGCTAGAATTTTACCTTGATTAGAAGTTTGTAATTCAACCTCAGTTTCTTTGTCTTCAATTCCAATTACTGGCGTTGCATAACTGAATTCTATTGATGTTGTTTCTCTCAAATATGCATGTAAGTTGTGAATCATAGTTCTCGATTCAGCTGAAACTTCTTGGGGAAATGACAAAGCACCAAGTGCATAATTTGAATCGACTGACGGATATTTTGCTAATAATTCTTCTTTTGAAAGCATTACTGAATGATATTCTGCAGCTTCAAAATTTGTTTTTAATTCGTGTAATAATTCAAGCTCATCCTGAGTTGATGCAATATAAGTGGAACCATTATTTCTAATTCCGATGTCGAATTTTTCTTGAAACGATTTATATAATTGGGTTGAATAACGTCCGTAATGATGCCATCTTCCGACTGAGAATCCTGAAGGAACAACTTGTCCAAAATTTCTCACACTTGCTTCCATTGGAAATAAATCTTTTTCTAGGACAATTACTTTAAGTCCAAGTAGAGCTGCGTGATACGCATGAAATGTTCCTAAAACCCCGCCTCCAACGATAGCTAAATCGTATTTATTCATTTTCTATTTTCGTTTATAGTTATAATTTCAAAAGGATATTTTACAATAAAATCAGCACCTGCTTTTTCTAATTCATCGCAACTAAAAGCGCCAGAATTAACTCCAATTGTCCAGTTACAATTCGCATTTTTCCCTTGTAACATATCATTTGGTGTGTCGCCAACTTTAACAACATATTTACTATTTTCAACACCCGTCATTTCCATAGCTTTGTAGATCATATCTGGTTTTGGACGACCAATTGAAGGATCATCACTGCAAACCAAACCGTCAATAGTTGAATGCCATTGTAAACGATCAATTATTAAATCTGCTGTTTCCTTAGAAAAACCTGTATCGAGTACAATTTTGATTTTTCGATCTTTTAAATAGTCAAAAAGTCGCGCTGTATCTTTCGTTTCAGAAACTAGATCACTATTTCGATAATAGGAATTCATGTGAACTTTAAACGAATTATGAATATTCTTAACCAGTTGAGAATTAATTATTTTAAAGTGATTGACAAGAATGCAATTGATACCTATTGGTTTTGGAACAGCAAGCACATTTGAAGCAACTTTTCGATCTATTTTTAAATTATGGTCTTGAAATGCTTTAATCATCGAATCATGAACTGAAAACGTATCGCTAACAGTTGTTCCAGCCATATCTAAAACCACCAATTGAATTGAATCTAAAATCACAAGTTATTAATTTATTGAGATGTGACGTTGTGCAACTTTATCTCCTGTGTAAATTTTTAAAAGATATTTTCCTGATAACAAGTTGTTGAATGTTAATTTGTATTCAGAATTTATTGAGAATAATTTTTCTAATTGAACTAATCTACCATCTAACGAATAAACTTCCACTTTCAAAGATTGTGCATTGTTTGCATTTTTGATAGTTACAAAATTAGATGCTGGGTTTGGATAAATACTTAATGAATTATCAGCCATTTCAATAATTGAAGCTGTACTTAAATTATAGATTTCAGTTATACTACAACCATTCATATCTGTAATTGTAAGTGTATATTGACCACCTGATAAATTTGAAATTGAAGCTGTTGAAGCTGTGAAACCATTTGGACCTGTCCATTCAAAAGTAAGATTTCCCTGACCTCCTGAAGCTGTAACTGAGATTGCTCCGTTGCTACCTGCTGGTTGAGTTATGTTTTCATCTTCAATAATAATTGGAGCCAAAGTAGTTTCAACAAAAACGCTATCAGTAACTGTCCATCCTGTAACTTGATCCGTTACAGTACATAAAAGCCAACCATTATCTAATCCACTCGCAACTTGCAAATCATCGCCATTGCTCCACTCATACGTGTAAGCCGCAGCATCTCCAAATCCACCTTGCGCATTAGCAATCGCTTGTCCACCATTACAAGAATCTAAATCAATTGTCATCGACATATTTTCAAGGACAAATAAGGTAATACTTCCTCCATTAAAATCTGATTGCGTTCCAAGTGGATTAACATCTGCATCCACAACTACGTCTAAACTGTAAGTTGTACCAGGAACTTCTGTCATAGGAACTTTTCCATCCGCTGCATTGGAATAAGCACGCACACAACTCCAAGTTGGGAAAGCCATTTTGCAAGGGTCACTTGGATCTAATTGTCCACCACATGAGTAAGTAACCCACGTTGGTAAATTTTGAATAGCTGTAACTCGAATCCAATTCACATCCACTTCAATTGTTGGAGGTATCCCAATTGGATTATCAATGATAAATGTTTGTGGAGCCAAAGCTGTTAATATTGCATCAAACGGTTGTCCTGGGTAGCAAAAGAATTGACTTGGAGATAATTTACCATCTGTTGGAAGTGGAATAAAACCAACTGGTTCGTAAATATTTGTAACAGAAGTCAAAGGTTCACATTGTGAAAACACATTTGTTGACACAGTTAAAAAGGCAAATGAGAGTAAAATTAATCGTTTCATAGGGTTGTTTTTAATTAGGATTTTAATTTGATATTAATGTCTTCAATTACTGAAAATAATTCATTCATATTTTTTATAATGTAGTTTGCACCTGCGTTTTTAAGTTTCTCTGAAGCAGCACCAATCAATTCACTTCTTGTCTCCTCAGTTAAATCATTAAACATGGATTGAGGTAAACCAACTTCATTTCCAGAACAGACAACAGCAGCTGTCCAAGCACCAGCATTTAAACCTTCACCAATATCTGCAACTGTATCGCCAACTTTTAAAACTTCATACACGTCATAAATCCCAAGGTTTTCCATATTTCTAAAAATCATAAACGGACTTGGCCTTCCTTCTTTACAGTCTGAAGAATTTATTACAGAATCAACGGTTAAACCCTTTGCTGCTGCAGCAGGAATTATTTTTTCCATCATTATGTCGATGTATCCAGTCGTTGAACCAATTTTAATTCCTTGTGATTTTAATTTTTCAATGATTTCGATAATTCCTTCAATCGGTTCTGAATTATTTTCAATTTCCAACATCATTTTTGGTGTAACAATGTGGTAAATTGCATCAATATCTTCTTCTGTTGGCACTGAATTATAAGTTTTTATCCATTCACTTTTAACTCTTTCACCATTTAAAATCGCTTTAACATGATCGCGTTTTGCTAAACCCATTGGTTCCCGTGCTTCTCCTAAGGTAATGTGAATGTTTTTTTCTTCAAAAGCACTGATGAAAGCTTTTACTGGTGCCATACATCCAAAATCAATCATCGTTCCTGCCCAGTCAAAAATGACAGCTTTTATAGATTTACTCATTTTTTAAATTCGTTAAAAGTGATATTAAACGCCCTTTAAATGTTACTTAAAGTACTTTAAAACTGGCTAATTACTTTAAAAAGAAAATAACTTGTACCAATCATTAAAGCATCGAAAAGATTTGTGCAAAGGAAAAAAATCAAACGCAAAAAGGCTGATTAACAACATTATAATTATATTAAAAACGAATGTTTCTAATGTTAATGAATTTCATTTTTTTCCTTAATAAATTTAACATTGAAGTAAAAAATGGAGAAAATTGTAGCAATTAAACCAATAATTCCACATCCAAAAATCAGCATGTGAAATAAGGCGACATTATCAATATTAATCAATCCTGCGTTTTTAGAGAATAAAATTGATACGCTTCCCAAATAACCTAAACTATCCGAGATATACATTAAAAAACCAACATTTCCAGCAATGTGGAAGGCGGCAATAAAACGTTCAAAAAGAGCAATTTGAAACGGTACATAACCAATGCTCATTCCTAAACCTGAAAATAACATAAGGTAGAAAAAGTTTATTTGCCCGGATCCGAACAATAATTCAGCGACTAACATCATCACAAATCCCAAACCTGAAAGAATTAAGGAAGCTTGAAAACCCCTCAAATTATTTTTAAAAATTACGATTAACGAGGTTGTAAAAACGACTGTAAGACCAATAATAAACTCCATGCTAACAAATTGACTTTTGTCAGTGAAACCATAAAAGCCAAAAAGTTCAACCGAAAAATTATCTCTGAAATCTCTGAAAATAGTTTGCATCAAATACAGAATGACCAAACTGATAATTCCGGGTAAGTACTTTTTTAAGATGCTTCGTTTTTGTGCCCTGTCCATTGGGATTCGTTCTATTTTTGCTTGTTTATCAGCTTCACTTGGTTCAGGAATAACGCTCAACATCCAAGCAGAGAGAATTAGAATTGGCAAGAAGAATAATCCTGTCACAAACGGCATCCAAAACTCAGGAACGGAATAGAAGGAATTGTCCATGATATAAAGTGCAATACTCTTCACAATTCCAGAAGAAATGATTGCTCCAACAGCGATTCCAGTTGCCAATAACTCGGTGAGTTTTCGTCCTTCTAAAAATGAAAAAATCACTCCCCAAACCATTCCAAGCGGCAAACCATTTGCGAATAAACAGATAAACTTGAAATTAACCGGAACGATTGCAAAAAGCAATAAAGCCACGTGAGCAAAAAGTATCAACTTGAAAATCAATCCAACACGTGTACTTTTTGTCATTTCGGAAATTACCTTGATGCCAATAAATTTGGAAAGCATATACCCTAAAATCTGGCTAATTAAAAGTAAATCTTTAAGCGGTAAATTAAACAACATAAATCCTTCATAGCTTGCCGCGTTGAATGGTTTACGAAACGCATACATCGAAGCATACGCCAAAAAAGCAGCTGCAAAAGACCAAAGAAAAAAAAGTACAGGCTTTTGAAAAAATTTCATCCCTTATTTTAAGAAAGCCTCAAAATAAAGCGATTGTTAGCTTGAAAAAACTAGAAATTAAATTAGTAATGTATTGTTAATTAATTATTTAAGATTAGTTCATTTAGAAATAACTTAAAACCAAATTTCACACTAAAAATTGATTGAGTTCGCTTTTTTAACGACAAATTTAAAATCAAAATATTCGCTACAATGAAAATCCCCGTTTGATCCAGAATTTTCTTTTTTTATCCTTTTTCTAGGATGAAAAAGAAAGGAAAAAGTGTTTTAATTTCTCAAATTGAGATTATTGTTCGTTTAATGAATTTTAGGATCTTGTTGGGTTATACGAAAGCCAAAACACAAATTTCACCTTCTCTTTTTCGTACTCCCACCCTTAAACTTATTCAATTTAGGTCCTTTACCCAATTTGTTGATTGGCGAATGGGCGGTTTTATTTCTTTTCTCGTTTGAATTTGCTGGTTTTGCAGAATTGGTGGCGGATTTCGGTTTTTGTTTCGCTTGATTTTTCAACGGTTTTCGCTCGTCCTCATTCGATGAATTTTTTAGTAAATTATGAATAATCTCCATTTCGCTCTCAGATAAATCCCTCCATTCTCCAAGGGGCAAACCTTTTAATTCAATGTTCATTATTCGTACGCGTTCCAACTTCACGACTTCGTAGCCAAAATATTCACACATTCTGCGTATTTGACGATTCAAACCTTGAATGAGTGTAATTCGAAAAACAGTTATTGCTTCCTGAACTACCTTGCATTTTTTTGTATTCACGCCCAAAATCGGAACACCTTTCGACATTCCATCAATCATTTCCTTGGTGAGCGGCTTATTTACAGTTACCACATATTCTTTCTCGTGTTTATTGCCCGCACGTAAAATTTTATTAATGATGTCGCCGTTGTTTGTTAAAAAAATGAGTCCTTGAGAGTCTTTATCGAGCCTTCCAATTGGGAATATTCTTGTAGGATGATTCACGAACTGCACAATATTATCTCGCACACTTTCTTCTGTGGTAGAGGTAACTCCAACCGGTTTATTAAATGCAATAAATACTATATCTTCTTCTTCGCGTGGCTCCAAATCATGACCATTCACACGAACTTTATCCCCAGCTTTCACTTGATCGCCAATTGCAGCTTTCCGATTATTGATAAACACCAATCCGCGCTCAATAAATTTATCCGCTTCGCGTCGCGAACACATTCCACTTTCACTAATAAACTTATTTAATCGCATAGTCAGAAAATCCTCTTATAAAATTCTAAAATTAATCGAAAATAATAAAGAATCAGTGCAATAAAGTTGGAAGCAATGCTTAACTTGAAAATTATCCTTTCAAACAAAATCTTCGAGGTATTACTTTCCTATTTCTTCTCCAATTCATAGCCCAACTTCTCCCCTTTTTCGACTGCTGGAATTCCAGATTTCATCCAAACGGGCATTGGTTTTCCTTGTAAATAATGGTCAAAAAACTGGCGCATACGAATGCTTAAATCCATTTTGTAGGGATCTTTGCGTAAGTTGTGATCGTCTTCGTTGTAGTTCAAAAGCCAACACGGTTTTCCCAAGCGACGCATACCGTTGTAAAGCTCAATTCCCTGGTACCAAGGCACAGCGCCGTCTTTGTCGTTGTGCATCATCAATAAAGGCGTTTTCACTTTTGGCAAATGAAACAAAGGCGAGTTTTCGATATACAATTCTGGTGCTTCCCAAATCGTTTTACCAATGCGACTTTGAGCAGATTCATACTGAAACTGACGATTTAAACCACTTCCCCAACGTATGCCACCGTACGCTGAAAACATATTGCCAACAGGTGCTCCAGCCATTGCCGCAGCATATTTATTGGTCATTGTAATCAATTGTGCAGTTTGGTAACCTCCCCAACTTTGTCCTTGTAAACCTAAACGTGTGGAATCAACTGGGTAATTTTTTACGACGTAATCTGTTCCACTCACGATGCAATTAAAAGCCGATTTCGCTGGATGTCCCGCTTGGTAACGAATGTCTGGAATCAAAATCAAATAACTGGCCGAAGCATATTCCGTTGGATTGATAACACTTGGTGAAGACTTTGGAGCTAAGTGATTGTGTAGGTTTTCGGAATTCAATTCGTAGAAATAAGCAATTAACGGATATTTTTTCGAAGCATCAAAATCCGCTGGTTTGTACAAAATTCCTTCTAAAGGCGTTCCATCGTACGCTTTCCATTTTACTAATTCTGTTGTTGCCCAATTGTATTGACTTTGCTGCGGATTCGTATTTGAAAGTACTTTTTCATCTTTAAACTGCTTTGTCATTAAGCGAACTTCAGGATACTCAGCAACTGTTGAACGACGCAACAAAATCGCATTTCTGTTCGGATTGGTTGAAACGGATAAAATTTTAAAGTCACCTTTATACTTGGAATGCAAGCCAAAATCACCAGCTTCGTCGTACAAATCAAACAAGTGACTTCCTTTTGTGGTGCGGTCAAAACCTCTAATGTAACAATCTTTGAAATCGTAATAAATACTATCATTCGACCATTTGACAAGTTCCAATTCAATATTTCGTTTCTCGCCTTTTCGCTCCGTTAATGGTCTTAAACTTTTTGTAGCAATTTCATAAGCCCAAACGTCAAATTCAGAACGCAATAAAAAATGAGTCTCGCCTTTCGTGTAGCCATATTCTCCCAATGGTCCAGCTTCTGTAGGTTGACCGTTCAAATCTTCTATCCAAACAACTTCGTTCGCTGAGCAAGTCACACATTCTTTCGCTTTCGTGTTGATGTTCAATAAATAATGGTTTTTATCCGTTGGATTGAAATAGGTGAAATAAGTTCCACTTGGCGATAAATTGCCTGCAAACGGAATTCCACTGCTAATCAATTCTTTAGCTCCAGTTAAAACAGAAACGCGGTAATAATCTTCCAATCGTGGCGATTTCCATTGCGCTTCGATTGCATAACGTTCATCTGAAGAAGCCAACAAGTAATTTCCTTCCAAATCCGCAGCTACTGAAATGTCTAACGAATCATCAGAAAGTCGTACAATTGATTCATTTTCAAGTTGATAAACGTAAAGAATACTTTTCTTCTTTGCTGTTTTCAATTCCGCTAATTGCTGGGGTTGAATTTGAGGATCTAAGTAATGCCAAACGTCCACATTCACTTTTTCAGAATCGAGTAAAGAATCTTTTGGAGTTGATTTTACTCTTTTATTTACGCCAAAAAACAAAAATTTACCATTGTCTGTAAAAAGTGGAGTTCGATGTTCTGAGACACCTAAATCAACCGAAAAATCTAATTCTATTGTGTCACCAATGATGCGCTCTTTCTTTGTTTTGAAATCATAAACTGTTAAATTATGCTGTTTTACTTTATTGGTATCCATTGAGTTAAGAAATGCTATCTTATCTAAAGCTTTATTCCAACTTGGCAATTTGTAAGCTAGTTTATTTGGGAAACTTATTACTTCTTTACCATCATTAACGGAGTGTATTTTTAAGGAAAATGAATCCACTTTTACTTTCGTGTGCTGAATAAAAGCAACATTTTGTCCATTTTCTGTAAGCGAAAAATCAGTGACATTGTTCAATGAAAGTACTTTTTCTAATTTTGAATTGCGCACATAAAACAAGTTACCATCGCTTTTAATTTCCTCTTTCGTATCTTTTTTCTTTTTTGCTGGAAAGCTTCTTTTTTTCTTTTTACTTTTCTTTTTGTCGGTCGCTTTTTCAAGTTCATTTCCTTCTAAAGTGTAAGCCAAAACACTTCCTTTTTGAGCGACAGAAAACTGTTTTAATTTTGCGATTTTAATCACAGAATCATTGCTACTATTGAAAATATAAAGTGAATCTTTCGGCCATTTCTTCTTGTCAACTTTGTTCAATTCACAGTTTCGGAGCGTATCAAATCCTGGTGTAACTTTGAAAGCAATGAACGATTCATCCCAAGCGATTTTTGCATCTTTAGCACGGAAAAAAGAATCTAGTTTTTGCTTTTTCACATTGTAGATATACAAGTAGCCATCTCCACGAGCAGGAACCGTTTCATACGTTACCCAGTTTCCATTGCTCGAAAGTTGCTGTTTTTCCGTTCTTTTCCAATCATTATAAACGGTATGATCTATAATTTTCTTTTGAGAAAAAGCAGTAGTTGAAACTGAAAACAAGACAGTTAAGAGAATGAATTTCTTCATAATTAATTGGTTTTTCGTTTGAGTGAAGCCATGTAAACTCCTGCAAAAATGAGCAACATGTAAAGGATTTTTTGAGCGGTTATTGTTCCTGTGTAATCGTCTGACCAATGTAAAGATGCGAATAAAAAGGCAAACAACATCACAATCACTGGTTGTGTGTAAATATATGAACTTGAAACAGTTGGACTCAAGTACTTCAAGCCATACATCGTCAATAAATAAGTTAAAAACGTCACTCCCACAACCACATATCCAATTTTAAAAATCACAGAAGAAGTAAAAGTTGAAAAATCGGTTTTTATCAATTCGGGGATTGTTGGAGGAAATAAAAGCACGAATGCCAATCCGAAAGTAAATACCCACGTTATCACTGTTATTGGCTTGTATTTCTGCATCAACGGTTTTGCAATCACTAAATAAATCGCATAACTCAAAGCGTTGATAACCAAAAATAAATCTCCTAAAGAAGAATCACCTTTGGAGGTTGCGCCTTTAAAAGTCAATAAAATCGTACCAATAAAACCAAGTGCAATTCCCGTTGAACGAAGGACTGTTATGCGTTCTTTGAGAATAAAAAACGATAAAATCACCACCATAATTGGATTCATCGCCATGATTATTCCTGAATTGACAGACGAAGAAAGATTGAGTCCGTGAAAGAAAAACAATTGATTGACAGCCACACCAAACAATCCACAAGCAATTAACAGCGGAAAATCTTTGCGGTTAATTTTTTCAATTTTTGTAAATACCAGAATCAACCAAAAAAGTAAGGTAGCACCTAAAACTCGAAATAAAATGAAAACCGTAGGACTTAAATAGTCTGGCATTACCCCTTTTGCCAAGACATGACTTGCTCCGTAAAGAACATTTACAAAAAGTAGGGCTAAATGGGCTTTAAGATTCGTTACTTTCACCTTCCTAAATACGATTTCCAACGCGATTTTAAAACTGTATTTCTGAAATCATCTAGCTTTTCTGTGACATTAAAAGTTCTTAATTTTTCAAATAATTGAACAGTTCCGCGGCCTTGTTTGAAATCCATTTCATCTGGAAAAATCGGTATAACACCCAGAAAACCAATGCTTCTGTCTTCTAAAACTATTTCTGCCAAATCTTCAGCTAACTCAATTGGTCGTGTTAAAATAAAATGATTTTGAAGCATCGATGCCGATAAGGATTGCATTTCTTGTCCACAAGGAAAAGTGTGTCCATGACCGTACCACGCATTTTTTTCGATTGCAAAATTTTTCAAGCGTTGTAACCAAGAAAAAACCCAATTAAACTTTGGATTTTCAATTGCTTCGATGTTCCAATAATTTGGAAGTAAGAAATACAACTCATTGTACTCTTCACCCACATGTTTTTCATGTACCGGCATCTTGAAATCAGAAAGTCCATTCGTCATTAAAACGGTACTCGTATTTGCTTGATTAGGCTGAAAAAGAATAAAACTCCCCCATTCATTTTCAATGTTTTGAACAGATTTGTTTAATCGTTTTTCGAGTGATTCTTGAAGAATATTCATTCAACAAAGATAAGATTAAAGAGCTATTCTAAAATTTGTTTTGCTGTTTTCAATTTTACAAAATCCAAATTAATTTTATTTAGTTTTAACCATTCTGATTTACAACACTTTAAAAAGAAATATAGAAATTCTTAATTCAATTGCTTTTGAAATTTAAAAATCTCATTATCTTTGCACCCTCAATTATGGCGAGATAGCTCAGTTGGTTAGAGCGTTGGATTCATAACCCAAAGGTCCCGAGTTCAACTCTCGGTCTCGCTACAAAAGCTCAGTTTTACTGGGCTTTTTTTATGTGTTTTTTTGTTATTCAATTTTTGAAATTAATTAAATCTGAAGTAAAGGAGCTTGTTTGAGTTAAAACATTCTTTTTGCCTTTCTTTTTCCTTGATGAAAAAGAAACAAAAAATCAAGGCTCTGCATTTCTTTTTGTTCGCAAATCGTAGTTCTATAAATAGATTCAACTCGTTGCGAACAATTTTAACTCCTTTCTGAAACTGAAATTTTTTAATCCGTCAGCAGACGGAACAGAAATTTTAAAAATTATCAGTTTCAGTTCAGTAGCTAAAACCTAGAAATACAAGGCCACTCAGATTCGCTATCGTTTAATCTTTACTACAATACTATGTTGTGGTTTGAGCTGTTATTAAAGTTGCTAAAATAAAAAGTCTACACTCTAAATTTTTATTTTCAATTTGTTTCCTCAATGCTTTTTTGAACTATTGGCTTAATACAATCTACTACCACTAAATTTCTACCTGCTTCTGTACTTGCATCGAAATTTTCGTAGCGCTGTTCCATTTTCTCTAAGTAACAATCGATAAAAGCTTGTTTATCCTTTCCAAAAGCCTCTATTTCCGGTTTGTGCTTTTCCAAGGACTGAATAGCTTTTTCTTTTTCTTCCTCTGTCCAAGCGCCTTTTTTGCTGCCACATGCTACCAAAAATAGGATTGAAAAAGTTAAACCGATAATTTTCTTCATTGTTTTATTTTAAAAGTGAATAGATGGAAGAAAGTTTCTCAAATTTCAACGTGGTTTGTTCGCCAGTTTCCATATTTTTCAAAACAAAAGAACTTGAATTTAACTCATTTTCTCCAAGTAAAATCACAAACTGAACATTTCGATCATTAGCGTATTTCATTTGTTTCTGCAATTTCGCTGCACTTGGATACACTTCACAAGCAATGTTATTTGCACGTAATTCATTCGCTAAATCCAAACATTTTTCAGCTTCCTTTTCTCCAAAATTGACAAAAAGTACCGGTAAACCTTTCGTTACTTCAGAAGGAAATAAGTTCAATTCATTTAGTACATCATAAATGCGATCGGCACCAAATGAAATCCCAACACCTGAAACACCTTTCAAACCAAAAAGTCCAGTCAAATCATCGTAACGTCCACCGCCACAAATACTTCCCATTTTAACATCATTGGCTTTTACTTCAAAAATGGCACCTGTGTAATAATTTAAACCTCTTGCCAAGGTAACATCAACCACAAATTCGCCACGTTTTAAACCAATTCGGTTGATGTGATTTAAAACAACTTGCAATTCTTCAATTCCTTTTAAACCAATTTCAGAATCTTTAAGAAATTCAGTTAAAAGTGCAATTTTTTCATCGTTTGAACCCGATAAACTAAACAAAGGTTGAATGCGTTCGATAGCTGATGTAGAAACACCTTTTTCAGCCAATTCTTTCACTACTCCCTCCTCGCCTATTTTGTCTAATTTATCAATCGCAACGGTAATGTCGATTAACTTTTCTGATTCGCCACTCACTTCTGCAATGCCAGAAAGAATTTTACGATTGTTTACTTGAATTGTAAATCCAGGCAAATTTAAAGCCGTTAAAACAGCATCAAAAATCTGAACTAGCTCCACTTCATAAAGCAATGAATCACTTCCAACAACATCGGCATCGCATTGATAAAATTCTTGATAACGTCCATGTTGCGGACGATCTGCGCGCCAAACGGGTTGGATTTGGTAACGTTTGAAAGGGAATGTTAACTCATTTTGGTGTTGCACTACAAATCGCGTAAATGGAACTGTTAAATCATAACGTAAAGCTTTCTCTGCCAAGGAATTTGCAAACTTTGGCAAGTTATCATTTTGTAATGCTTCGATGTCTGCTTTTTTCATTTTATCTCCAGAATTTAATATTCTGAAAATCAAACGATCTCCTTCTTCACCATATTTCCCCATTAAAGTAGAAGATAATTCAAAACTAGGGGTTTCAATTGGAGCAAACCCATACAATTGAAAAACGGATTTTATAGTGTTAAAAATATAAGTTCTCTTGGCAACATCTTGCGGTAAAAAATCCCTTGTACCTTTGGGAATTGCTGGTTTTTGTGACATTTTATTGTTTTAAATCTTCTTTATACATAGCGTAAATCATTCCATCGGATAATCCAATTTTTGGAACGATGATTTCATTTGCGCCCATTTCTTTCATAATGTAAGTGAAAATTTCTAAAGCAGGAACGATGACATCTGCCCTATCCGGTTTCAATTGATATTCAGACATACGTTGGTCCAAACTTAACACCGACAAATCGCGTTTCAAATTTTCTAACTGACTTAAACGAACGGGTTTATTGTCCTTTACGCCAATAATTTTATGTGCTTTATTAATATTTCCACCAGTACCAAACAGTTGGTGATGGTCGGATAAATCAACGTGTTGCTGCATCCACTCGTGAATTTCAGCCCAAATTGTTGTAGCTACTTTTTCTTTCAATAAGCGAATTGTACCTATCTCAAATGATTTAGAAGCAATACGTTCGCCTTTTTCAAAAACACTAACTTCTGTGCTTCCACCTCCAACATCGATCACGATGAAAGGCATTTCTTTTTCAATTTCTAATAGGAAAAAAGTCCCGAAAATCAATTCTGCTTCCACCTCACCCGAAATAACTTCTAAAGTAATTCCTGTTTCCTCTTTGATTCTTTCAACAATTTTTTGTCCGTTCTTCGATTCACGCATTGCAGAAGTTGCAACAGCACGTAATCTTTTCACTTCAAAAATATCCGCTATTAATCCAAAGGCCTTTATGGTATTGATAAAATCTTGAGACTTCTTCTTTGAAATTTTTCCATCTTCAAACACTTCTTCCCCCAATCGCAAAGGAATTCGGGTATAAGATATCTTTTTCACAAACGATTTACCATCTTGGTGAACCACTTCACCAATTAGTAATCGCGCTGCATTTGTCCCAACATCTATCGCTGCATAATTCATTATTACAAAGTTAAAAATTGCTTTGGATTATGCGGTTGTTTACAAAAATCACTGCTCTACTTTATTGGTTTCATAATAAAAGAAAACCACTTCTTTCTTTCATACAAATTCTTATTCAATCATCTTTATCACTGTAATAAGATTTCAATTCAAGCTTTTAACTATTTCATTTCCTAGTAGTATAAATTACAATTGAATTTAAAAATTATGTAAGTCTTTAACTCCAAAATCAATCCAACTTTGTCCTGTCAAGAAAACGAATTCGTAATTAAATACTACTAAAATGAAAATCAAACAAGAATTACAAATGGACTTGCAAAATGCGATTAAATGGAAACCGCTAAAGTAGATAGTAGAAATTGTCATTACTGTAAGAAAGAGAAATCACATTTTAGAGAATTCATAAAGTTAAAGATTATGCAATCAAAAAACACACTCAATCAATCAATTATAGATATCACAAATAGAATCTATTTAGATTATCCCGAGTTAACAAAATACATTCGAGAAATTCCATCCATAAACTTGGATGTTAAAGACGAAAAAATAAGCAATCAAAATTTATTGGATTATTATGATTCTTTAAATGATATAGTAACACAATATTCAAGAACACATTTGGAAAAAGCCAAGAATAACCAAGTCTTGCAGAATGAAGTTATTGAATACCCATATTACGGCGAATCAGAAGATATTTACACCCAAAGCAAAGAAGAACAGGATATTGATCCAGAAAATAGTTCAAAAAATAAATCTAAAAATGAAAACTTAAGTCGTCATCCTATTAGCTTTCACCATAATTTGTATGGCAGTGATTTAGATGTCCCTGGTTCTGAATTAGATGACGCAGATGAACGCCTTGGAAATGAAGATGAAGAGAATAATTATTATAGTTTAGGTGGAGATGATCACAACGACTTAGAAGAAGATAATGGAGAAAAATAATTTTAATAAACTTAGAATGAAAACAGAAATTGGATTAACGGAAGAAAATAGACAATCAATAACCAATGAATTATCTAAAATTTTGGCAGATGAATCGGTGTTGTGTTTAAAAACAAAAAATGCTCATTGGAATATTGAAGGTGTAGATTTCTATGAAAAACACCTTTTGTTTGAATCTCAATTTAAACACTTAGATATTTTAATTGATAGCGTTGCAGAGCGAATCCGTTCAATTGGCCACTATGCACCCGCAAGTTTAAAAGATTTCTTAAGATTGACACATCTATCGGAAGAGTCGCGAGAAAAAAATGATAGCAATGGTTTTATGAAAGAACTTTTACAAGATCATGAGAGTGTTATAATCAATCTAAGAGGGAACATTGAAACTTTTTCTCTTTCGAATACTGATTTTGGGACTATTGATTTCATTACTGGAATTATGGAAACACATGAGAAAATGGCTTGGTTTTTACGTTCACATTTAAAAAATTAAAGATTATGTATTACGAAAATTACAATTTTGTTGGTATGCACTTCGGTTGGTGGATATTTTGGGGTCTTTTAATTTTTTGGATTTTTGCTACACCTTATGATATCCCAGGACGACGCTTCAGGAAAAATTCACCAATTCAACTGTTAAAAAGAAGATTGGCCTCTGGAGAAATTAATAATGAAGAATATCAAAAATTAAAGGTACTTATTGAAGAATAATATACCCTTTTTAGTTTGATTTCTTCTATCAAATGACGGATATGGATTTTTTTTTATTTCATTCCGATACGTAGGATAACTAAATTGGCTTGATCCCTTTCCAATGATGTGGATTTAGACCCCACTGTTGAAATATGCGCCCAATCAAAGAATTATTTTAACCAATTTCATTCTCTAACACATCATCGTCTTATTGAAACAAAGGAACGAAATACAAGGAAGAAAAGGATTGGATAATTAGCTGTAGCGTTTCATTTTTCACACTGTCGATTAGCGGAAAAATCATCCGGATAAGAATTTATTGTAGGATTGAATGATTTAAAAATATTTTACCACTCTTCCAACTTTCTCAATTCTAAAGAAATAGCTTTCAATAATTGTTCCTCGGTTAGGGGTAAATTTTGTATTGACTTAAAATAATATTTTTCTCGTTTTCAGGTAAAGTAAATTTTACAACGCCATCATTTTTTCCTGCACAAAGTAAGATTCCAATCGTTTTATTTTCGTGTTTTAATTTTTCTACTCGATCATAATTGTTGACATACATTTGCAAATCTTTATCTTCTAATAATTTACAACTCGTTGCGAACAGTTTTAACTCCTTTTTGAAACTGATATTTTTCAATCCTTCAGTCGACAGAATAAAAAATTTAAAAATTAACAACTTCAGTTCAGTAGTTAAAACTGCGAAATTCAAGGCCGATTATTGTTCGCTATCGTTCTGTAAAATGTCCGCTCATTCCCGAAATTGAATTAAACTGAAATTTAAGAAAATTACGCTTCATTTATAATTTTAAAAACTAATTATTCTACAACAAACATTTAAAAGAGAGTTAACCTGTAGTTAATATGCTTTGGATTTACTAAAACTAGTTTCGTACAATTATTCTTAGACAGCTAAAATGAATCAACAGACCATTGCTTTGAAGGTATTTTTCCTCCTTTTAAATCTCTTTCTAATCGCAACAGATTCCTTTTCACAAGACACTTTGAGCAAAAGCAAGTGGTACGATGCTATCTCGATTGATGGTTATTTTCAATTCCAATATTCCTATTCAATGAAGGCAGATTCGCTTTCTTTAAACTCACCAAGTGCAGGAAGATTTGACCGTTTTGTTAACAATAAATTCTCTGTTCGTCGTGGAAGGATTCAATTGCAGTATCAAAAAAAGTTGGTTAACTCCCAATTTTCATTTGACGTGACAGAAACTGGCTTCCGGATGAAGGATTCATGGTTATCAATTAAAGACCCTAAATGGAAAATTTTCACCCTAACAACAGGTGTTTTTACACGGAAATTTGGCGAAGAACTGGAATTATCTTCTCAAGATCGTGAAACACCAGAAAGAAGTATGGTTGTGCAGAACCTTTTTCCTGCAATTCGTGACCTCGGTGCAAACATTGAATTTCGCTTGCCTGAAAAATCAAAACTACACTTTTTAAAACTAGACCTTGGGGTTTTTCATGGAACAGGTGCCAATTTGGAAGCTGATAATTTTAAAGATTTTACTGGTCGAATTGTAATTGACAATCCATTAAAAGGCAAGAACGTAAAATTCAGAGTGGGTTCCTCTGCTTACGTTGGTTTTGTGAATCACCGCTACGATATTGATGGTAGTGCATCCAATTACCGCTTCATTTGGCGCACAATCGATACTTTCTTAATGGTTAATGGCGTTGAGCAAATGGTAACAATCATGAATCAAGACATGACTTCTAGCGATTTAGGTGCTTTGTTAAACGATCCAAGTAATCCGATTGCACGTGCCACTTACAACAAAAATGTCAACCGCAATTATTTTTCCTTTCACGGAGAATTAAAAGTAAACTGGAATAAAAACAACAAAACCTTTGGTAAAACTTTGATTCGCGGAGAATACTTCTTTGGAAAGCAAGTTTCACAAGAAGGAACGCTTGGTAATCCTTATGTGTTCACAAGTGTAAGTCCAACGGGTCCATTTACAGGCGTAACTTGGCCAAAATACGATAGTCCACAGCCTTACAACCCAGCAACAGTAGCACTTCAACTGAAACCTTCACATACCTTCGTTCGCAATTTTAGAGCTTTCTACGTTTACTTCGATCAAGAAATTGGAAAATCAGGACATCAAATTGGTTATCGAATGGATTACTACGACCCAAATACAGATGTAAAAGGAGAAGAAATCGGAATCGTTTTAAAAGATAGCGATGGAAATTTCTTAGGTTCTTCTGGACTTTCAGTTGCTGACGTTGCTTTTACTACTCATTTATTTACCTATCGTTATGTAATAAATGAAAGCTTGAGTTTTATGCTTACTTATGAATTACCAATAAATGAGAAAACAGAAATTGAACCCTTAGATAGTGTACAAATCGGTTTAGGAAAATATCCCCATTCTGGTTTCTTGACAGATGTACGCGACCAAGTAATGATGATACGAATGCAATATAGATTTTAACTTTTAATTTTTTAATTATGAAACACTTAATTAGTACCATTTTCCTTTTTGTAGGTGTACAATTGATGGCTGCAACGAGTCAATACACCCTTTCTTTTCGCGAAGATCCATCCACAACAGTAGGGATTGGTTGGAGTGGAGATAACGCAACCGTTTATTATGGAACAAGCGACCAAGGAACGAATTATGCTTCTTACACTTCAAACAAACCAGCGGAAAGAACGGCAACAGCACATGGAATTACCCGCCATTTTTCACGTTTGACAGGCTTGCAACCTAATACAATGTATTATTTCGTTGTACGAGATGCTGGAGGAAATGTGAGTAGTCGTTTTAAATTCAAAACTTTATCAAACAACCCGAACGATCCAATTGGTTTTATTTCAGGAGGAGATACGCGAGATGGATTTAAAGTTTTTGGCTCGTACGTTGAAAGTTGCCCTAGCGGAAATTGTTTAGAGCAAAAAAGAAAAGGAAATAGAATGGTTGCTAAAATCCGTCCTGATTTTGTTGCCTTTAATGGTGATTTCGTAATGAATCAAGTTACTTCTAACACAAACGTTGAATGGACGGAATGGTTGAATGACTGGCAATTAACAATTTCAAGCGATGGTAGAATGTACCCAATGACTTTTTCACAAGGAAACCACGAAGACAACCAAGACATTTACAACTTATTTGACGTTCCGATGGAAGAATATTATGCATTGAATATCAATAATGGTTTACTTCGCTTATACATGTTGAACTCAGAGTTGAATGCCTGCTCAAATACAGCACAACTTGATTGGTTGACAAATGATTTACAACTCAATACTAACTCAGCAAATCCTCCAAAATGGAAATTTATTCAATACCACATTCCTACTTATGCAATGGGAAATGGTTATGGTTTGGTATCTGATCAAATGAGCTGTTGGGTAAATTTATTTGAGCAATATGGAGTGAAGTTATGCATGGAATCACACACGCACATTACAAAATGGACTTATCCTTGTAAAAAGAACAGTGGTGAAACTGATTTCGTAGCGGATCCAAATGGAATTGTTTACATCGGAGAAGGGAATTGGGGTGCGCCACACAGAACATTAGATTTTACAGGAAATAACAAAAAACCCTACGTTCGCGACCAAGAAGTTTTTGACAATTTCTTCTACATCCAAGTAAATGGAGATCAAACAACAATTAAATGTGTCAAATTCGATAACGTAGATGCGGTAACAGCAAATACAAGTGATGATTTAGGTAAAAACCTTCCTTCAAATGTTAATTTATGGAATCCTACAAACGGAAACGAAATTGTTTTATCAAGTCAAGCTGTAGGAATAAATGAACTTGTAGCTTCTTTTTCAAGCGTTTATCCAAATCCTGCGAAAGATTTAGTTACTGTTTCATTTGAAAATGTATTAGATAGTGGAACAATCGAAGTTTATAATTCACTTGGAAAAATAACTTTAAAACAAACATTTTCAAACACAAAAGAAGTGAAATTGAACATCGAAAAAATGAATTCAGGAACGTTCTATCTTTATGTTAAAACCTTAGATGGAAAAGTACAATCGCATCGAATGGTGAAAGTGAAATAATTTAAACTACAACTACTACTAAATTAAAGCTGTCTGAAAAGGCGGCTTTTTTTGTTACAGATTGAAAAAATACAGATTGCTAATTGAAAAATAATTTAATTTGTAATATGTCAATTTGCAATACTAATTCCTACTCCCATCCTCTTAACTCAATACAAGCACGAATAAACTTTAAATTTAAATCGATTTGTGATTCGTTGATACTTACGTTGATCGCACTTTTGTAACTTGAAATCGCATTTTCTAACTGTCCTTTGTGTTGATACAACATTCCGTAATAGAAATAAATATCGGCGTCTTCACGATTTATAAGCTTTTTTGAACTTTCCAAAAGACCTTCCGCTTCATCAAAACGTTGTGCTTTAATTAAAATCAATGCATACTGTGTGTAAGTTGGAAAATACTCTGGATCAGCTTTTAATGCACGGATATAAAAATCTTCAGCTTCGTCATTTCGCCAAAAATTATAAGCCATTTTTCCTAATTCATACAAAGGTTCTGCTTGAGATGGGTGTAAGATGACTAACTCATTCAACCTTGCAATTGCACGTTCATAATAAGCACTTTTAATGTCATTTTGAACAAGGAAAATTTCCTCTTTAAACTTGGCTAATTCTACAGAAAATGGATTCATGGTTTTTTTTTCGAAAATAAGGAAATTTGGTTGTCTAAAAGATATTGGTGAAAAAAAATAGGAATTGTTTCAAATTTGTTGAGCTTAAAAGATAAACAGATAACTTATTCCTGTATATTTTTAAATTCTATTGAAATCGCTTTCAATAATTGTTCCTCAGTTGGGAGATAGATTTTATAATGACTTGCGATAATATTTTTCTCATTTTCAGGTAAAGTAAATTTTACAACGCCATCATTTTTTCCAGCGCAAAGTAAGATTCCAATCGTTTTATTTTCATGCTGCAATTTCTCGACTCGATCGTAGTAATTGACATACATTTGTAATTGGCCGATGTCTTGATGGGTTAGTTTTTGCGTTTTAATTTCCACGATTACAAAACACTGCAACAATCTGTTATACAACACTAAATCAACAAAAAAATCATCGCCTTCAATGTGAATTCTTTTCTGTCGCGCCACAAAAGAAAATCCATTTCCAAGTTCCAATAGAAAATCTTGCAAATGCGTAATTATCGCTGTTTCTAAATCCTTTTCATAATAAGCACTTTCTCGTTTTAAACCTAAAAATTCTAAATACATAGGGTCTTTTATGATTTCCTTTGCATCTGAAGGTAGTTTTTCATTTTTTGCAACTGCTAAAACACTTTCTTTATTGTTACTAATTAGTAATCGTTCAAACAAGCTACTATCAATTTGCCTTTCTAACTGCCGAACGGTCCAATTATTTTTGATTGTTTCAGCTATATAAAACTCCCTTTTGTCTTGACTATCAAAAGAAAGTAATAGTTTATATTGGCTCCAACTCAATTGCGCATACAGTGTATGCGCAATTGGAAATGTCTTGTAAAATTGCCTTGAAATTTGAAGCTGTCTCACAGAAAATCCACTTCCGTAAACTGGTTCTAATGATTGAGATAGATATTTCAAAATATATTTCCCATACTCTGCTCGTTCATTTCCTTGTTGTTCTTCTTCAACAATATGTTTGCCGATGTGCCAATACATCAAGGTTCGTTCATGATCTACCGAACGTATAGCCTTTTCTTTGGCATTTTCAATAATAGTTATTATCGAATTTAAAAGTTCCTTATTTATCAATTCGTTCATTTCAAATTTTATTTTGAATTGCGCATACACTGTATTCACAATTGTAATTTTCTCATTTCTATCACTTTACAATTGCGTCCGCACTGCGTTCACAATTCACTTTTAGACTTAATTCCAAGTTTTATTTATTGAAGATAGTGAAATTTTTGAAAATAATTGGCAGAAATTTCACTGCAAAAAATGTTCGTCGGATGATGCAATTTGCATTAGAGTTTACTGATGTTGAAATTGTCGTTCCACTGGCACGACAATTAACTTGGTCGCATTTTTTAGCAATAATTCCATTAAAATCAATTGAATCAAAAATTTATTATGCGCAAAATGCGATTGCGCAAAATTGGGGAAAACGCGAACTGAGAAATCAAATTGTACGAAAAGCTTTTGAGCGAAATGAAATCGCAAGTATACAAGTTGCTACCGAACAACCAGAGTTAATGAATACCTTCAAAGATCCGTTTATTTTAGATTTTCTAAATCTTAAGAACACCTATTTGGAAGATGATTTAGAAAGTGCTATTTTGCGGGAATTAGAAAGTTTCATTCTTGAATTGGGAAAAGGTTTTGCCTTTCTAGAGCGCCAAAAACGAATGATAATTGATTCTGATGATTTCTACTTGGATTTATTGTTTTACAATCGAAATCTAAAACGCTTAGTAGCCATTGAATTAAAAATCGGAAAATTTGAAGCTGCCCATAAAGGACAAATGGAATTGTATCTGAAGTGGTTGAACAAATACGAGAAACAAGAAGGCGAAAATGAACCAATTGGATTGATTCTATGCGCAGAAAGCAACAAGGAACAAGTTGAATTATTAGAAATGCACAAAGATGGCATTATGGTCGCTGAATACTGGACAGTGATGCCACCTAAAGAAGAACTAGAAGCGAAATTACACCAATTGCTCATTGAAACCAAAGAACGAATTGAACGAAATAAAAGGATTGGTTGATATTCTGATTTCGGAATTTTCGTTCCACCGGCACGACAATTACATTATCCCATTTCAACCATTAATAAACCATTAAAATGGTTGTGATTTTGGACGTGTATTCCCATAGGTACGGGTTTAAACCCGTACCTATGGGAATGTGTCCAAAACAAACAATGGTTTTAACCATATTACAATTTTAACATACCATTTATATCAAATGCTGCACACGCATTTTTTTTGAATTTCTTGCCGATGCCTAAAATAATCGCTTCGTTATTTTTGATGATGAGTTCGCCTTTTTGAGGTACTGCAATGGCTTTTCTGATTTCATTGCTTTATATTTTTGATTTCTTTATCAAAATCACTTTCGTAGTTCTGGTCTTGTATCACTCTAAATTTATCGTATTCACTCTCAGCTTTTAGTTTGGCTTCTAACATACTTATCTTACCCTTATCTTTTAAAATAGGATAGTTTGATAATTCTAAAAATTTATCTAAGAAAGAATTCCACTGTAGCATATTAAAGGCAATGCCTCTTTGTGCATTGTTTTCTGCCAAATCTAAATATGCCGATACTACTCGATTCAGTTCTTTGATGTGTTCGTGCGACAAATAATTTTTGGCTATTACAACATCACTTTTTAAAATTTTACCATCGGGCGCTGCTTTCCAAGTTTTAAGCCCCATATACAATTGGGTAGCATCGGCTTCAGTATAAATAATTTCGGCAGCTGTTTTACCTGTTATAGCCCAATGCAGCTTATTTTGCACTGCCGCAAAAAAATCTTTAGTTTGCTGACTTTCTTTATCGTAATCGGTGCTTAAGGAATACAAATCGGTTATTTTTTGGTAAAATCTCCTTTCGCTCGACCGAATTTCTCGAATGCGCTCCAACAATTCATCAAAATAATCTTGTCCAAAGTTTTTACCTTGTTTCATGCGTTCATCGTCTAACACGAATCCCTTGAGGATAAATTCGTTGAGGGTAGTTGTAGCCCATTTTCTGAAATCAGTAGCTTGCGCTGAATTAACCCGATAGCCCACTGCCAAAATGGCTTCTAGACGATAAAAATTAGTTTGATAATTTTTTCCATCTTGGGCAGTATGTGCAAAATTTGCACATACTGAATGTTCTTCCAATTCATTGACTTCAAAGATTTTTTTCAAGTGCTTAGTTATCACTGTTCTATCTACTCCAAACAATTCTCCCAAAGCTTTTTGGGTGAGCCAAAAAGTACCCTTTTGAAAATAAACGGAAACATTTACATTTTTATCTAGGGAATTAAACAATAAAATATCTCGTGCTTGCATATTGACAAATTTAATCTATTCAACTCAAAAAAAACGGTGTTTTTTAGAATTATTAATCCTTACCATTTAAGTCCGCAATTATAAATAAACCATTAAAATGGTTGTGATTTTGGACGTGTATTCTCATAGGTACGGATTTAAACCCGTACCTATGGGGATGTGTCCAAAACAATCAATGGTTTTAACCATTTTCCTATTTTGTTTATCATCCTCTCATTGAAACCAAGGAACGAATTGAACGAAATAAAAGGATTGGTTAAATCGCCACGGTAAATTGAATTTAAAGTTCTAATACCGAAGTTGTTTTCATTCGCCAAGGCGAAGTGGTATAAAATACTCGTTGAAAACTAACTCGGCATTATACCAGATGGATTTTCAATTGTGATTTAATAAGTAAATTGGTATAAAGCCCGAAAATCAGCGGAATAAATAGAAATGGAGAAATGGTAAGTTGAAGTTTGTGTTAAAAGTGTAAATTTGCATCCTTAAACATCGTTTAATACCGACGAACGCACAAAATGTCTTGTAGAAAATTCAAAATTATTTTGTCAGATCGTTGTCGGTATTATACCAAAGATGTTTTTTTTCTATGACAATTTTCTTGTTAATTGGTATAAAAGGCATTTAAAAGCAGGCGCGATACGTCAAGCCCCAGCAAAAGTCGAATTTCTTATAGAAGTTCGGCTTTCGTTTTTTATGAAGCTCCTTTGGGGTTTATCTCAAATGCCGGACCTGGATTTTTCTTAAACTTTTTGCTGATTCCGAGGATGATGACTTCGTTGTTTTTGATGATGGGTTTAAATTTGTACACTAGTTTTTATCTACAGTTTCATTTATTTTTAGAATTTCTATTTTACCATTTAATGGTGTTCTTATGTTTTTTAAAGTTGTGTATCTGTAAACGGTAATTGGGAACTTAAAATATTTATTATTATCTATAGTATATTTCTTTCCAAGTGAAATTATTAGCCTTTCGCTTTTATCATTTGGTTTAACTAAATGATGATTACTAGAAAAAATTTCATTTCGAGGCATTAACCTAAAATCAACTATTTCATAATATTCTTTAACTCCTTTGTCGGAAAAGTATGGAGCAAAGTACTTAATGTCGGATTTGATTTTTACATACCCAGAATCCTCATCTTTCAATTTAGATGGTTTCATCTTTCCAGTGTGATAAATAAGGTTTTCTTCTATTTCAAAATAATTGGTTTGATTTCCCTTTTTTACAATACCAATAAGAACTTCTGGATTATGCCTTTCAAAGCTTGTTAATTTATGTGGCGAAACATCATTTAAAATAGACTCAGTATCAAGTCCGATAATCGTTCTTAAATGGTCTTCCAATAAGATCCTGTTTGAATCGTCATTTGGTCTTAAAGGAAAAGCACCAATGTTTACCTCATCAATTGATTTATAAAATGGATTTTCTTTGAATTGTTCGATTGTTCCATTTCCTGGATATAAAATATACCCCCCAATAACTTCCTTTTCAGGGAAATATTTTTTTGTTTTATCGTTTAATTTCCAGTCCCTCTTTCTGTTTCTATTTTCAAAATAAATGGCATCTCTATACCGGTGCATTTGATTGATCGAGTCTTCAGTTGGTAAATCAGGAGAACCTTCTTTGTCGTCTGATGCAAGTCGGTATTTTGCATCATAAAGATATGTAAGAACATAATTCTCTTTTAAATCATTTTTTGTTATTCTTAAAACAATATCTGGCTTTTGATTTGATGTATATGATTTTAAATTTTGTAATTCTGAAATGTCTTTATTAAAATCATGGAATAACTCAATAATTTCAGCGTTTTTATTTAAGAAAGACACTTTCGATTTTACACCACGTTCAATTTTAAAAACGAAATCATCGATTTGAATTTCTGCTAAATCAACATCATCCGGTTTTTCTTTCTCTAATAGTTTCTGTAATACACCTTTTATTTCAAGAAAACACCATATTTGATATAGGTCAGCTATGTTTTTAAGTTCAATTTTCTGAATGCCATCCAAGAACTTTAGACCACTATTTAGCATTATCCAGGATTTATATATGGTACTGTAACCTGTTGCTTTTTGCAAAACAAGTGATTCTTGTTTGATACCTTTAAAATTGTCGATTGTTTTGAAAAATGGATGAGCGGATATTGTTTGCAGTTCCTTTTCAATAGTATCTAACTCATTTTTGAAGTTGTTAGTTAATTTACCTTCATAGTTTTTAAAAACATATTTTTTTACATTTTGATATCGCTTTAGAGTTTGAAAGATAGCGTGCTTAAAGAAACGATTTTCGGATGTATTTGAAGTTAAAGTTTTGTATTCTGAACTGTAAGTCTTATTTGGGAAATGTTTAAACTGCGAATACTCCTCTTCTAAAGTAGATGTCCATTTAATAATTCTATCAGCTTTTAAGTTTTTCGTTTTCCTTGTTATTCGGCTATGTGGTTTATTTAAAACAAACTTTGAGGATTGAATAAAGTCTTTATAAATCCCACCAAATAATTGCCACCAAATTAAGTCTGTATTGGGTGAATTACCCGTTTTAAAAGACTTATAAGTTTTCTTTAAAAAGTCAAGAACTAGGTAAGGGTATTCCTTTTCAATATCCTTAATAATTTTATCGTAATCCTCTCTATAATTTAGTTTTGTTGGAAAAACTTCAAAGTCAAAGTTAAATTCATGAATCAAATTATCTTTAATGTATCTTAACGTTAAATTACTTTTACCTAAATCATTACCAAAGTTTATAGTTCCAGATAATAGTCCAATATTTTCTCTGTATAAAAATTTTTCTTCAACTTCTTTTATTTTTGAAACTATATGAGGTTTAACTATTGATTTTTTATTTTCAAATGTAAAATCAATAAAGTAATCTTTGTTTTCAAATATTAGTGGATGAGCTTTTTCAATCTCAAGTTTTTCTAGTTGATGTGTTTCAAAATTAAAGATCGAAATTTCTCCTTGATTAACCGAATATGAGGTTGCATTTAATATTTGAGATTGTTTTTTCTGAGCTTTTGCAAAAGTAGATTCAAGGTTATTGCAATCAATACTTAGAATAAAATCTGAATGAACTACTTTCAATACTTGCATTAGGACCAGAATGAAGTGTAACCAAATTGTAATTTATTCTTCATTTCATTTAACTTATTATTTGATTTTGGATAGGTTAAATCTAGAAGCTTTAGTAGTTTTTCAATAACATCTCCTGTTTTTGTTTCATCTCCTTCTATTCTTGATAAAATTTTCATGCATGTCATTTCGTCCAAAGCAATTGTCAGCCAATCATTTGTGGGTTTTAGACTTGCGTAGTAACAATAAATCAAAAATTCATCTCTTACTCGGAAGGCAATTTTGAAGGGTGTTCCTTCGAGTTCATTATTAATTTTTTTAAGAAAATTTATTATCTCATCTTTTTCTTTAAAATCTAAAGAATACACTTCATAACCAGAAGTGAATTTTCCAATTATGTCATCTGATTTAAAATATTCATCATCTGATTTGGGATAATCCCAATCTTCTTTATTTAAATCCAAACCTGCTGTTAAGTCAACATTATTCATTTCAAAAGTCATTGCCCTATCAAGTACCTTTCTACTAAATGAATGTGTTGTTTCATCCATATTTACAGTTCCTATGACAATTAGATTGCTCGGAATACTAATTCCTTCCTTAAAATTCAATACATCAAGTTCTAAATCAATTAATAACTGATTGTAAAGTTTATGATTTTCAAAACTTTCTTTTGAAATAATAAAATCGGTGACTAGTTTTTTCTCTATTATTTGTCTTGTTTCAATTATACTAAGATACTCCGCAAAGTATTGCTCAACAGGAGCAAGATTCATTTCGTCAAGGCAAAGAAAAAATGGAACATCTGTATGCTTCCATGCTTTTGCAATAAATCTGAGATAGGAAGTGATAATATACTTTTCTCCATTCTTTCCAATTCTACTTACATAGCCCATAAGTTCCGAAGAGTCATGCCAATTCGGTCTTACAGGAATTAGTTCAAAATTACCAGGTTTTTTAGGGTCTTTTCTTAGTTCTTCTTTGCTACAAGTTTTGTAGGCAAGAGTTCTAACTAATCTTGATTTTCCAGTTCCCGAAATTCCCGCTAAAAGAATAAAGGGTTTTGTTTTAATAGCTGTTAAAATTGAATATGTCATAGATAATTCTTTGCTTTCTTTTTTGGCGTAATTTTCTTGTGGTATAGTTTTAATTGTTTTTGATATCCAATCATAAAAGGCTGTCCCTTTATTATTAAAGCCAATTATGTTCT
This sequence comes from Crocinitomicaceae bacterium, assembly GCA_044350515.1. Taxonomy (GTDB): domain Bacteria; phylum Bacteroidota; class Bacteroidia; order Flavobacteriales_D; family Crocinitomicaceae; genus UBA952. Next base: position 76,673 of record JBILHL010000005.1, read on the forward strand.
TTGGACTCTGAACCATACCGCTCCAATAAATATCTATAGCTTTCATTCCATCATTGATTGAAAAGGGAGTAAAAGTTGACCAACTAATTTCAAAAGCAACTTTATAACTATCCTTGTCAGGCCATGGTTTATCGTTAGTTTTAATACCTAATGTTCCAAAAGCCCCACAGTATGTTTTACCATCATTACGTTTGATAAGTAAAAATACTTGATCACCTTCGATTGGTATTTCTTGCTTAAAACCCGCTCGACTTTTTTCAATGCATAAGTTGAAATTAACTTCATTATTTGAACAATGTAAGAAATATGCTTTCATAACTCATCATATTTTTTAGCACTCCCTTTCGCTTTCTCAACAGGATACTTCTCTGAATTCTTCTGGATTTTTTCCAAAACAATTTCCTCAACGTTGAATTTGTATTTTTCAGCTATCAAATAAGCATAGGCAAAAACATCAGCCAACTCTTCTTTCACTTTTTCCTCATTCGCATCCTCAGAACCTTTCCATAGAAATGTTTCCAAAAGTTCACCAGACTCAATGTTGAGTGCTATTGCTAAATCTTTTGAATTGTGAAATTGCTCCCAATCGCGTTCGTTACGAAATTCAATCAATTGATTGGTGATAAATTCAGATTGTGTTTTTGCAAAAAAATCTCTGTGAATGGTTAGGTGAATTTCATCAACGTATCATGTGGACCGAAATAAACTGGATGCCTTTCGTAACGATTTTCTTCATTAACTTCTTCAATTTCTATTTGAGCATAACCGTTAGATTGTAGAAATTCATTCACCTCCTCTAATTGTTTTTCTAAACTCTCTTTAAATTCATAAACCTTTACGAAGGCAAAATCATTTATCAATGTACCACCATAAAGTTCTGCACCCGTTTGGCTTGTTGGAAAATAGTCTCTTAACATATTTATTTAGATTGCTTAAGTGTCTGTGCTACTTTATATTCCTCATCAAAAGGAAGTTTAAGTTCAGCAAGCATTTCTGGAATTGCCAAAGCCCAACTTACGTAGTAATAAGCCATTATATGATAACCTGAAAATGTTTTATCTTTAATTCCATTAATTCTGTAATTTGAATTGTTCGGATTATATCCATGAATTCCTTGCATTGCAATATCAACAGCCATTTTTTTGATTTCTTCTTTTGGCTTTGTTGCAAAAAACTCCAATGCATCAACCATAAACATAACTACAGCCATATTTAAACCAGAATCCTCATGAGACTTAAGAAACTTTTGCATTTCCCTTTCTTTGTAAGGGTCTTTTGTCTCTAAACCATAAGGATCATCTTCTATTGATTTTAGCAAATTATCAATGTCCATTCTTTTAGAACGAAACTCAATTTCACTGGTGAGTTCAAAATATTTATCTAATTTCAAATCTTCTGCCCAATGCAATACCAATTCGTATTCTTCTGCAGGTTCTTTATTATCTCTGTACTGCAAAAATTCATCATAGAAGTCCTTTGCTGTTTTCAATTCTGCAGGTGTCGCTTGGTAATCTTTAATGAAATCTAAACCGAACAACTCTTTAAATTGAATTGCTCCAACAAGGTTGTAAATCTTACTCTTGGAAACTACTTCTTTTGGAGAAAGTTCAACAATTTTCTTATCAGTTACAGCCTTCAAACCTTCTTGAATCATAGTATACAAAGAGAGAAATTGAAAAGGTCTCAACTCAGCGTATTCATTGTAAAGAAAATATTCAATAAACAAATCTATTGGAGCATTGAAAATCTGTCTATTGATTCCTTCGAATAAATCTTTACTATAATTTTCTAACGATTTTTCTGAAATCCCTAGCTTCTTAAGCTTTATTAATGTTGACTCAATTGACTTTACGAATAAATTTTTCTGTTCATTGTTAGAAATAAAAAGCTGATTTATTTTATTTTTTCGAGCATCAATTACAAAATCCAAATGCACTAACTCATGCATAATTAGATGTTCGTATGCTGGATATTTTGGATTAAATCTTACAAGATGTTTTTCTCGTTCATAGTTTTCAGCAAACTCAAACTTAGCAGCAGTAGGAATTTGTTCGTCTTGAATGATATCTATTTCTCTTTCTCCTTCAAATTCTAATTTATGTCGATACTGTCTAAATAATTTTTTTCCAATTTCTGAGTTTCCAATTTGTTTTGAAATTGAGAATACTTGTTGTAAAGAATTATTATACAAATCATCTTTCGATTTATTTGTTTTGATTGCCTTAATGTAACTGTAAAATGCTGATTGTAAATCTGATTCCATTTCAGCAACCATTCCTAAAGCAAAATGAGTATTTGGATATTTATCATCAATTTTTATAGCCTCCCAAAAATATTTTTTCGCTTCAACTAATTTTCCTTGTTGCATTAAATTCGCACCAATATTGTTGATTGTTATATTATCTTTTGGATTTGCAATTAAAGCTTGGTCATAATACTTCATTGCAGTTGGAATATCTTCATTGAATTTGGCGAAAATATTCCCCATCATCAATAGCGCATAGCCATTTTTAGAATCCCAACGCAAAGCATCAATCAAGCAATTAATTGCTTCTTCTTGGTCGCCTTCTTCGGAGAGGATTTGTCCTAAAATGCGGTGGTATTCTGATACGCTTGGGTTTTTGGAAATGAGTTGTTGAAGGAGTGGTTTGGCATCAGAAAAATTGCCCCGTTCACAGAATGCTATTACTTTTCGATAATCTGCTTCTTGAGAAATGATTGCCGAAGTGTCAATTTCAACTGTTACCCAATCGTCTTCAATTGTAACTTTAGGTTTGAAAGGACCATAAGTGTAGTAATTTTGTAACTCACTGACTATTAAGTCATTACCCCCCCCCTATTAATTCAGGGAAAAGTGTAAACAGAAAGTCGTCTATCTTGTGAATAATTGTCATTTAGTTGTTTCTAAAGGAATTTTACTTTGTTTTGGTACTACTTGTTGATGTAGTCCCTCAAAAATAGCTTAAAATTTTATTTGTAATTAGAAATGTTTTCAATCCTAAACAAATTAAGGTTTAAAAAACTAAAATGGAATTGATGTTTACTTCCTATTTTCTTGGGAGAAACAAAGATTCCTCCTTTCAGTAATAAAACATTTTTTTTTGTGTTGAGTACGCCATGCGGATAGTTCTCTTTTCTATATGGATTCCTCGCTATGCTCGGAAAGACCATCGGTAGGGGAAACTGGGCGAAAATGCTGCGCATTTTCGCATTCTCTCTCTGATTAATGGGTCTTTCCGAGCTAAGCGAGGAATCTTTTTAAAAGGAGAACCATCCTCCGCAACTGACTCAATTCGCCACATCGAATCAAGAATCAAGCATCAAAAATCAAACATCAAAAATCAAAAATCATTACACCCTCTTCAACCCCACTCGTTTTCTACTCGCATCTACCTCTAAAACCTGAACAGAAACGTGTTCGTGTAAAGAAATATATTGCGCTGGATCTTCCACGTAGGTTTCCGCCAAATTCGATTTGTGAATCAAACCATTTTCTTTGATGCCAATGTTTACAAAAGCGCCAAAAGCAGTAACGTTCGTCACAATTCCTGGGAGAATCATACCAATTCTTAAATCGTCCATCGTACGAATGGTGGCGTCAAATTCTAAAACTTTTGCCTTTTTACGTGGGTCGCGACCTGGTTTTTTTAATTCATTTAGAATGTCGTCAAACGTGTAAGAATCGATTTCAGGAAAATCAACTTTTTTGATTTCTTTTAGCAATTCGTCGTTACCAATAAGCTTTTTTAAATCAACTTTCAATTTCTTAGCCATTGCTTGCACAACTTTATAGCTTTCAGGATGTACAGCCGAATTATCTAAAGGATTTTCTGAGGTTCTTACGCGCAAAAATCCAGCTGCTTGTTCGTAGGCTTTGTCGCCCAAACGCTTCACTTTTTTCAGTTCTTCACGCGAACGAATTCCACCATTTTTAGTGCGATACGCCACAATATTTTCTGCTAAAGTTGGTCCCAAACCAGAAACATAGCTCAATAAATAAGGCGAGGCTGTATTCAAATCCACACCAACGGAATTCACACACGAAATCACGACATCATCTAATGCATCTTTCAGTAAATTTTGATTGACCTCGTGCTGGTATTGCCCCACTCCTATTGACTTTGGGTCGATTTTCACCAACTCCGCCAAAGGATCCATCAAACGTCGACCGATAGAAACTGAACCACGAACGGTTACATCATAAGTTGGGAATTCCTTTCTTGCAATCGGACTTGCAGAATAAATCGAAGCGCCATCTTCACGCACCACAAACACTTCCACTTCGCGATCGAAACGAATTTGTTTAATAATTGCTTCTGTTTCTCTGCCTGCTGTTCCGTCACCTATGGCAATCGCTTCAATTTTATACGCTTGTACAAACTGTGCAATTTTTGATTTTGCGGCCGAACTTTCATTTTGAGGCGGATGTGGATAAATCGTTTGATTCATCAATAAATCACCTGATTCGTCGATGCACACTACTTTACAACCCGTTCTAAATCCCGGGTCGATTGCTAAAATTCGCTTTGAACCCAAAGGCGGCGCTAAAAGCAATTGGCGTAAATTCGTTGTGAAAATCTTAATCGCTTCTTTGTCCGCTTTCTCTTTTGCCTCACTTAAAATTTCATTTTCAAGCGAAGGACACATCAAACGTTTATAGGATTCTTTACAAGCTTCCCCCACAATTTTTGCACATCCATCATTTCCTTTTACAAAAAAACGTTCCAACGATTCAATCGCTTCGTCTTGATCGGGTTGTGCTTTTAAAGAAATAAATCCCTCACGTTCAGCACGAATTAGAGCTAATAAGCGATGAGAAGCACATTTATAAAGTGGCTCTGAAAAATCAAAATAATCGCGGTACTTTGCACCTTCTTCTTCCTTTCCTTTCACCATTTTTGAGGCTAACAAAGACTTGCGTTGAAATAAATAACGAATCTTCGCTCGAGCAGTACCATTTTCGTTAATCCATTCTGAAATGATATCTTTTGCACCATCAATAGCCATTTTTTCATCTTCCACTTCTCCCTTCACAAATTTATCAGCCATCGCAATAGGATGGCCTCCACGTTGCGACATGATCATTTTTGCCAAAGGTTCTAAACCGAGTTTCTTCGCTTTATCCCCTTTCGTTTGTCGCTTTTGTTTATAAGGCAAATAAAGGTCTTCGAGAATGATAGAATCAAAACAAGCAGTGATTTTATCTTTTAATTCCGGAGTCAATTTTCCTTGTTCCTCAATCGAATTTAGAATCGTTTGTTGACGGGAAATTAGTTCCTCGTATTTTTTCGCTAAGTCACGAATGAGTGCAATTTCTACTTCATCCAAACCACCAGTCATTTCCTTACGATAGCGTGCAATAAACGGAACGGTAGCCCCTTCGTTTAATAAGTGAAGCGTATTTTGAATTGATTTTGAAGGAAGGTTGGAATGTGTTTGGATAAATGCTTGCATCGGTTCTAGCTTTTAAATTTAGGGAGTACAAAAATAGCCAAAAGAAAGGCAGGGATAAATCAGTATTGCCTTGAAATCAAACGGGAATTAATTTTTCAATCTAGACTTCAGTCTTCCTTACATATCTCCACCACCGTCACCACCTGAATTTCTAGATTTATTGCTGATTTCTAATTTTCCAAATTTGTAACTAGCAGAAACATAAACGCGACGTGTTAACCATTTATATTCTGACGTTTGATAAACATCAGCACGATCAACTTCCATGTAGAATCCTTGTTTATCGAAAATATCTGAAACTCTTAGTCCGACAGACCATTTTCCTTCTTTGAGCTTTTTCTCAAAGGCAATATCAACAGGACCTTGACGCTGCGCAATTCCTTGAACCGTAACCCTTGGGCCATTATAAGTCACACTCAACTGAACAGTTGCTGTTTTTTTCCAAAATTCATAAGAAGTATTAAACTTCATGTTCATATTGAAACCTTCTCTATTTGGTAAATCAGCCATATTTGTGATGTACCAAATGTAATTTCCATTAAAAGAAAGTGTATTTCTCCAAGAAGCAGTAGGTTTATAAACCAACACCAATTCGTTTCCTAAGCTGTTTGTTTCACTAATATTTCTAAATGTTACAGCACTTGTATTGTTGTCGTAAAATTCTTTGAATCTGGTAATTACACCAGTATTTCTTCTAAAATAAGTACTTGCAGAAAGGTTGAATTTTTTCGATTCAAATGAATAAGCTAAATCATAGGAATCAATAAATTCTGGATTCAAATATGGATTTCCTCTTCTCAAATTGAAAGGATCGGAATAACTTGTAAATGGGTTCAAATCTGCCGAAGATGCTCTCGTGATTCTTTTACTGTAACTAATGCTAATCTCAGATTTTGGAGTGAAAGCGTATCGAATATGAGCCGAAGGAAAAACTTTAAAGTAATCGTTAACAATGCGAATCGTGTCTGATAGTAAATTTGGAATTTGATAAGCTTGCTCTGCTCTCAAACCAGCTTGGTATTTGAATTTACCTATTTGTTGTCCCCAAATTCCGTAAACGCCAAAGATTTGTTCATCATATTGATAATCGAAGTTTGCTAAAGTATCTTGAAAATAAGTGTTTGTAACGTTGTCTAACGATTCTGAATACGTATTGATATTTTGGTTTCGTATAATCGCTTTACCGCCTGTTTCAATTCGCGCGTTGATTTTTGGCATGAGGTAAGTAAAATCTAGTTGTAAAGTTGTAATGTTATTTTTTTCAATATTAAACAACTGTTGTTTTTCAAATAATTGAACACCTGAACTAGAATCTGCTGGATCAAAAAAGTTGTTTTGATAAAAACCTTGAATTTTCTCATTTCCAAGGGATTGATTAGCATCGAATATCAAATTTCCACGCTCGTCTTTTAAGTCCCATTTATAGTTTAAATTAAAATCAAAGTTTTGTTGTTGAGAAGGATCAAAAGAAGTACGTTGCCAAAGTAGCGTTTGCGTTAAGGTTTCATCAAAAATATTATTCCACAAATCGCCCGTTCGATCTCTTACCCCAATGTTTCCTGTACCAGAAAAACCAATCGTATTTCTAGCCTTTAAGTTAAAATCTGCCCCCAAACGAAACGTGTGACCAGCATTCAAATCTGTTCCTGTTCGCGTTTGATCAACGATGTTTTCAGAACCGTTCGTAAAAGTTTGTTTAATGTATGAAGTGTTATTTCTATACCCCTCTAAATAGCGAACATTGTAGGTACCATAAACATTGAACCAAGAATTGCGATAACTCAGAGAAGCATTTCCTTCGGCAACATTTCCACCCGTTAAATCTCCACTTCCTAAATTGGTAGAAATGGCACCATTAAAACCTTTTAATTTATTCTTTTTCAATACAATATTAATGATACCAGAAGTTCCATCAGGATCGTATTTTGCAGAAGGATTTGTTACAATTTCTATGCGTTCGATGGAACCGGCAGGTAGCGCATCCAACAAAGTTTTTCCATTTCCACCAGACAAAGAACTTGGGCGACCGTCAATCAAAATTGTCACTGTACCTTCGCCTCGAAGCATCACACGTCCATCTTGATCTACTTCAACCGATGGAAGTCGGTTCAAAATATCATTTGCTGTTCCACCACGAACTGAAATATCTTCTGCTACATTGTAAACTTTTTTATCGATTCCAGATTTGAGCACATCCATTTGTCCAACAACTTTTACTTCATCGAGTTGTAAAGCTTTGTCAGCTTCTAATTTTACAGTTCCAACGTTGTAAATTTTTGCACTTGCTGAAACGGAAATATTACTGATTAATTTAGATTGAAATCCTGTTGAAGAAATTTTAATAAGGTATTTTTTGTAGCCAACATTTTCAAAATTAAATTTTCCATCAACATCGGTAAAAACTCCTGCAATCACTGAAGAATCCTTCACATTGAGCAAGCGAACGGCAACGTATTCAACTGCTTGATTGTTTTTTTCGTCAATGATTTTACCAAAAATCGTTGCATCGCCCGAATTTGTTGGCTTTTGCGCGAAAGTAAAAAATGAAAAAATTGAAAATATGGTTAGAAGTTGGAATCTCATAATTATTTTAAACTGCAAAAGTACGAAAGTGTTTAGACTTACTTGTAATTTAAACTCTTTGTAAAGATTCCTTTAACCTATGTTAAGATTAAAAACTTAAAAAAAACCATCTGTAGAAACGATTAAACCGTTTAATCATTTTAGTACTATATCGTGTTAAATTAACTATAACAAAACGCTCTAACCTTAGTTCGATTATTAAACTGCTTTTCAAAATAGAAAACTAACAAATCTTACTTTTAAATTTTTATGCAATTCACACTCGCTTTTCCATAAAAGATATCTTTGCGACTTCAAAATAAAAAAATATGATTTCTGTAGATGCTTTAGCGGTTGAGTTTAGTGGTTCCGTTCTTTTTAGTGATGTTTCGTTTGTGATTAATGAAACGGATAAAATTGCATTGATGGGAAAAAATGGAGCTGGAAAATCAACCATGCTCAAAATTCTTGCAGGTATCAACAAACCAACGCGCGGTAGTATTTCTGCTCCGAAAGATGCTGTGATTGCTTACTTGCCTCAGCATTTGTTGATGGAAGATAATTGTACGGTTTTCGAAGAAACGTCCAAAGCTTTTCAATCTATTTTTGCGATGCGCGACGAAATCGAAGCGATTAATCATGAGTTGACAGTTCGAACAGATTATGATTCAGACGATTACATGAAGTTAATTGAACGTGTTTCTGAAATCAGTGAAAAGTTTTATTCAATCGAAGAAATCAATTACGACGGTGAAGTTGAAAAAGCACTGAAAGGATTAGGTTTTGAAAGAGAAGATTTTACACGTTCCACATCCGAATTCAGTGGTGGTTGGAGAATGCGTATCGAATTGGCGAAAATATTGTTGCAAAAACCCGATTTGATTTTGTTGGATGAGCCTACGAATCACTTGGACATCGAATCGATTCAATGGTTAGAAGATTTCTTGGTGAACAATGCCAAGGCTGTGGTTGTGATTTCTCACGATAGAGCTTTCGTTGACAACATCACTAATCGTACGATTGAAGTAACAATGGGAAGAATTTACGATTACAAAGCAAAATACTCGCATTACCTCGAACTGCGAAAAGAACGTCGTGCACAACAGCAAAAGCAATATGAAGAACAACAACGATTTATAGCCGAAACGACCGAATTTATTGAGCGATTCAAAGGAACATATTCTAAAACAAATCAAGTACAATCGCGTGTTCGTATGTTGGAAAAATTAGACATTATCGAAGTGGACGAAGTGGATTCTTCAGCACTTAAACTACGCTTTCCTCCTTCTCCACGTTCAGGAAATTATCCTGTGACTGTCACCGATTTAAGTAAAAAATACGACGACCACGTTGTTTTTAAAGACGCTTCTATGACGATTCAACGCGGCGAAAAATTGGCTTTTGTTGGTAAAAATGGTGAAGGAAAATCAACGATGATTAAGGCCATTATGAAGCAAATCGATTTCGAAGGCGTTTGCGAAGTTGGACACAATGTGCAAATTGGTTATTTTGCTCAAAATCAAGCGTCGTTATTGGATGAAGATATGAGTGTTTACGATACCGTTGACAACATTGCTGAAGGTGATATTCGTACAAAAATCCGTGATATTCTAGGCGCTTTCATGTTTGGAGGCGAAGCTGGAACTAAGAAAGTGAAAGTGCTTTCAGGAGGAGAAAAAACACGTTTAGCAATGATTAAATTGTTGTTGGAACCTGTGAACCTCTTGATTCTCGATGAGCCAACAAATCACTTGGATATGCGCACCAAAGACATCATTAAAGAAGCGTTGAAAGAATTTGACGGAACTTTGATTCTTGTTTCCCACGACCGCGACTTCTTGGACGGTTTAGTAACGAAAGTTTTTGAATTTGGAAACAAACGCGTGAAAGAGCATTTCGAAGACATCAAAGGTTTCTTGGCTTTGAAGAAAATGGAGAATTTGAGAGAGATTGAGTTGAAAACGAAAAGTTAAAAGTGAAAAGTTTAAAATGAGAAGAAATAAAACCTTTTAATCGAAAAATGGCAAATAAACCTACTCGCAACGATTTTAAATTTGCAAGCTTAATGAGTTTGGTGACTACGTTTTTTGTGACGTTTGTAATAGTTATGGTAAATGTAGGTTTTACAGAAAAATTCTTCCTCGTTTGGATGCGTTCTTGGTTGATTGCGTTTGTATTAGTCGGACTTTCAATTCTTTATGTTGCTCCGATTATTCGGGATTATTTGATAAAGAAGTAAAAAGCTTAAGCTACTCCATTGATTCTTAGCTCAAAATATTTTTTCTTTTTCAAATTTAATTTAACATTGAGAAAACAATTACCACCATCAAATACTACCAAAATTTCATTTTTCCAGTTAGAACTAAATGTGTCACAAAAACAATTTACCCAAATTTCTTTCTCTCCTTTAGAATTGATTGTAGCCACATATTGCCTTTTATACTTTGATAAATCAATACAATTTCTCTCAAAGTATTCTTCATTTTCAACATTGTTCCTTTCAATTTGATTATAAATTTTCTGTTTTTTGTAATTGTATTTAAAGATGCATAAAGTAAGTAACTTATCAATCTTATCTAAATCTCTTGAAGTCAATGATGTTGGATCATTTTCTTTAAAAAACCAAAACTTAGATTTATCAAATGGTATGATTGCAATTTTAGAAGTATCAACTAAATTATTATTTCTAATTTTCGTTTCACTTCTATTTTTTTGCCCAAACGCAAAAGTTATTTGAAAAAAGAAGATCAAACTAAAAAGGACAAGTTGTTTCATGTATTTATCTATAACTTTAATAAAGCATAATCGTTGAATTGTTTTCTGTTTTGTAATTATCATTTCACTGTCCTCACAAATCGCTCCGTTTTCATTGGATACTTAGCCAAAAGATGCGTTGGACGAATGGGTCTTTTTACAAATTCACCTCCACAATTTGGACAACGAAAGTCTAAAACTTCTTCAACACATTTCCTGCAAAAGGTACATTCAAAGGAACAAATCATTGCTTCGTTACAATCGTGTGGTAAATCTACTCCGCAATTTTCGCAACAAGGTCTGAGTTCTAGCATGGCTTCAAATAGTTGAATAAAATTAAGTTAAATTCTTTGCAAATCAGCGATACATTTTTCCCTGATTTGCCAAATGTCAGAAAGTGAATAGTCGATTTTTTCTGTTATCAACCAACCTTCTAAAAATGCTTTATGTATTGCCACTTTTTTAGTTGTAATCTCATCGTATTCAATTTCTTTCTCCACTAAAATCTTTGATTCAAAGGATTCGTAGTTCGCATTTGGTGTTGTGAAATCAAAATATTCCGTTTCGATTTTCAAATAATTGTGTGCTTCTGGAATATATTCAAGTTGGTATTTTTCTAAAGTTGCTTGAATCTTTGGGGAATAAATTGCATTCATTTTAAAAATTCCAAGCATGAGTTTTACATCCAACTGATTGTGTTCTATCGCCAATTTTCTAAGAACGGCATGCTTGGTGCTACAAGTTCCACCGAAATCATTGAATACACACAAAATATCCTCTTTTTGAAGATTACGTTTGTACGAAAGCTTTGCAATAAATTCACAAGCAGACTGAAAATCAGTACAATTTAATGCTATGAATTTATTTGAAACTGCTCCGAAAGGTTGAATTTTAAAATTCATGAAATGTAATACTTTTCAATAAAGTTGAAGTGTCTGTTTTTTTGATTGCATTACTTTTTATTAACACAAGATTCAAGTATTTTTTTGTCAAAAAGTCGAATGTTATCAAAAGTTCTATTTACTGTTTCCAATTCGAACACCAAGCATGCATTATTACAATTATAATCTGTTTTACAATAGCTTCCATTGTTTTTATAATAGACAAAAACTTCACTGATGATGTACATTCCTACAGCTCTTTTGTAATGATATCTTCCAACTGCAACAATTGAATAATCTAGATTTTTAAATTCTTGAATGTATCGAAAATTCTTTGTTGTGGTTGACAGCGTATTTTTTTCGGCAACAATTAATACGTTTCCTTGCCAATTACTTTTGTTAAAATAAAGTGTATCGCAGTTGAAAACTATTTGTTTTAAGTTTTTTCCAGCAAGTAATTCATAATTACTTTGAGCATTTAAAAAGCTTCCAAAAACTAGAAAAAAAGGCAACAACAACTTCATCCTGCTCAACAATCAAATTTAAACCAACTACTTTAAAAATTTCGTAGCCAAATGTAAAACAAAATCATAAGTTTCCCATACTGGAATTTTTGGAAAGGTTTAAAAAAAATAATTGAATTTCCGATTTAATTACATAATTCTATATTTCAAACCCTTACATTCAACCTATTAATAATCAGGTTAACTTTAACTATTCAACTATCACCTTTCCTTTAGCAATAAGCACTTTCTGATTTCTCAATAAATTTATTGGTTCTTTAGACCAAACCAATAGTTCTCTTTTTCAGTGAAAAGATGAACACAAATTGAAGAAGAATCAACAGTTCACCTAGAAGTTGACAAAAAATAAGAATAAAATTCATTTTGTGATTGAACGCTTTTACACCAATACTTCAAAAAAAAAGGACTGAATCGCTCCAGTCCTTTCCAATTATTTTGTTTTGATTAGATACTTTCAATAATCATTGCAGAAGCTCCACCTCCACCGTTACAAATCGCAGCACCACCAATTTTAGCATTGTTTTGTTTCAATACGTTGATTAATGTTACAATTACTCTTGATCCTGAGTTTCCAAGCGGGTGACCTAAAGCAACTGCTCCACCGTTCACATCTACTTTAGAAGGATCTAAACCTAAAATTTTCATATTAGCTAAACCAACAACTGAAAACGCTTGATTCAATTCCCAATATTCAACATCAGAAGTTTGCATACCTGCTTTTTCTAACGCTTTTGGAACCGCTAAAGAAGGTGCAGTTGTGAACCATTCTGGTGCTTGAGCCGCATCTGCATAAGAAACGATTTTCGCGATTGGAGTCAAACCATATTTTTCAACCGCCTCTTTAGAAGCTAAAATCAAAGCTGATGCTCCGTCATTTAGTGTTGAAGCATTTGCCGCAGTAATTGTTCCTTCTTTGTCAAAAGCTGGTTTCAATCCTGGGATTTTATCTAAAAAAACGTTTTTGTACTCTTCATCTTCTGAAACCATTACTGGGTCTCCTTTTCTTTGTGGTACTGCAACTGGAACGATTTCATTATCAAAACGTCCTGCTTTCCATGCTTCTGCTGAACGCGTGTAAGATGTAATTGCAAAATTATCTTGGTCTTCACGTGTAATATTGTGTTCTTTTGCACATAGTTCAGCGCAATTTCCCATTGGAACTTTGCTGTAAACGTCTAATAAACCATCTTTTGTGATTCCGTCTAACATGGTGATGTTTCCAAATTTAGTACCGTTTCTACCAGCAACATAATGCGGAGTCATTGACATATTTTCCATACCACCAACAACAACTACGTGATTATCACCAGCAATAATTGATTGAGCACCAAACATAATAGCTTTCATCCCAGAAGCACAAACCTTATTTACAGTTGTACAAGGAACATTTTGACCTAAACCAGCACCTAAAGCAGCTTGACGAGCTGGAGCTTGACCAACACCTGCTTGTAAAACGTTACCCATAAAAACTTCGTCGATGATTGACGCATCAACGTTTCCTTTTTCTAATGCACCTTTAATTGCTGTTGCACCTAAAGCCGTTGCTGGAATTGCAGAAAATGCCCCCATGAACGAACCCATTGGTGTTCTAACAGCTGAAATAATATAAACTTCTTTTGACATAGATTGAATTTTTGATGCACGAAGTTAAGCATTTGATTGCTTTTAAATCTCCTCATTGGCATTTAATTCGTTTAATTAGTTATTAACCAAAACAATTCCTAAAACTACTTTCAAAATGAAAAGGTACTCAGTTGAAAAAAATCTAAATTTGCACTATGAATAAATTACTTCTCTTCGTATTCCCAATTTTACTTTTTTCTTGTGAGAATAATGAAAAACCCAAAAATATTATATCGGAAGATGAATTACCTGATAAACCAAAATCACTAGCTGCTTATGCAAAGAGACACGTTGAATCGACTTTAAAAATCGGTCCTTCAGAGAAATACGAACTTAAAATTTACAAAGCAAACTTAGATGGTGACGATAAAGAAGATGCCGTAATCGCCGTAAATCGCTTACAATTTGCTGTAAATGAAGCAGCTCAATCGGAATATCCAGCCAAGCGAGCAGAAGTTGCTTACATGGGTAATTTCAACTATATCTTCTATTACGATGGTGGTTTGGATTTGATTTCTCCACCGATTGTCATTCCATCTTCTCCACTTTTACCCTTAAAGATTTCGTTTGAAAATGTTAGTTCAACAGATTATCAAGATATCTTGGTTGACTTTAGAATTCGAAACGCAAGTTACCGCGATTACTATTTTGTTAAAAACCATACGCCGGCACGCGTTTTTCAATGGAAGAACTTTGATGGTTTGGGTACTTTTGATGCAATCGCATTTTCCTTTTCTTATGAACCTGGAAAAGTGAATGCAGCGAAAAACATAGTTATTCACAAAGCAAAAATTGGATTAATTCCTATTGATGCTGATTTGAATACCTTCATTCCTGAATTGAAAAAAACGAACAACTTAGAACGTATGTTTTTCTACCTTCCAAGTCAAGGGAAATACGTAACTGAATCCAAATAAAATGTCTGAAATTCAAGAATTTGGAATAGCAGTTTCCAAAAAAATGCGCTATTACACCTTGGGAAATATTGAAAAGGCAGACACCTTATTGATTGTTTTACACGGTTTTGGACAATTATCAAAGTTCTTCATAAAAAAGTTTGAATTTCTTCCTGATAACTATTTAATCCTTGCCCCAGAAGGAATGCATCGCTTTTATTTACAAGGAAATTCAGGACGTGTTGGTGCCTCTTGGATGACAAAAGAAGCACGCGAATTAGATATCGAAGAGAATACAAAAGCATTAACAACACTTCTTGAAAAAGTCAAAAGTGAAAAGCAATTTTCTAAAATTATGCTCTTAGGTTTTTCACAAGGTGGCGCAACGGCTGCAAGGTGGTATTTTTCTAATCCTAAGCAATTTGATCATTTAATCTTGTGGGCTTCTGTTTTTCCTCCTGATTTATATAAACCAGCACTTGAAATCAATAACAAGAATTATTTTATTCTAGGAAATCAAGACGAATATTACACAGAAGAACAACAACTTTCTGAAATCGCAGCTTACAAAGAAATTGGATTCAATACCATCCATTTTGAAGGGAAGCACGACATTCATCAAGCAACATTGAATGAATTGCTAGCAAAAATCAGTTAATTACAACAAAAACATTAATTTAACTTTTCAAAGTAGATTTAATGAAGTCATTTCTAATTGTAAGTATCTTATTTCTTTGTTTTGGATGCAATTTCAGCCAAACACAAAAACGCTTTACTGGAAGTTGGTATGCTTGCAGTGAAGAGGGATTTTATGTTGAATTACACATTAAAAATCAAACACTTAAATATTCATCCATTGATAGTTTTGTTACTTCTCCTTTTCATTTTGAATTCAATGGAGACACTTTAGAATATTCAGATAACTACACATTCAAGGATTCTATTGCGGAGCGAAAAGCGCTAATTAAATTTGAAAGTAAGAATTGTATGAAAATGTACTTTGATGAAACCAAGGAACAATGGACTTGGTATCGAATTGAAGGTAAAATTGAAGATTTTGAAGCTGAAAAAGAGTTGATTATCAACACACAACAGCGAGCTAAAAAGTATGGTTGTTTTGAAAAGTATCAGAAGTCTAAAAAAGAAAAAGAGTTTATTTATTTTCAGTTTTAAAAAGAAGCCAAATGATCAAACATCTACTTTTAGGATTTTATGTGTTAGAAAAAATAAAAGATTTCTACCTTGATGAACGTGAAATTGAAAATGCAAGCTATCACCCGACACGCATTTTAGGAACTTTATTAAGTGCTAACATATTGTTTATTTTGCTGTTCGTTTTCTCTATTCAAAATATTTATATTCTTTTGGGAATTGCATTTCCATTTGGTTTTGCGATTTCATTTCTTATAAATGACGATCAAATACAACTTGACTATGAACATGCAAGTTCCACTAAAAGAGTAATTTTGGGATTAATAGCTTTTGCTTATTTTATCGGATCAGGATTGATGTTTGTATTTTTAACTTAAGCCAAAGACTTCAAGCATTATCAAAAAAATAGATGATTCATCAATTCAATGACAATTAAATTTGATTGATTGCGTTAAATGGTTGAAAAACTAAAGATTAAAGAAATTAAAAATCCAAAATATGAAAGCAATGAAATCAATCCAAATTTGTTTTTTATTAATCTACTTTTTATGTTCTAACTTAACTAGAATTTATGCTGAACAAAGAGTTAATGGTGTTATTGGTGATATTAGTTACACCGAAAAATTTGGTCAAAATCCAAACCAAAAAAGTAACGAGAAAATCAGAATTCAAACGCACTTAAAATATGTAGAAAAACTTCTAAGAAGTAAAAACACAACCAATCTTTCTATAACACAAAAGAAAAATAGGTTAAAAATGCTTGATTTGCTTTCCAACTATATTAAAGCTGGTGTTTTTCCAAAAAACTACGATTTTTCCAACCAACGAATTCCTTGTTTTATAGATAAAAAAGGAAATATTTGTGCTGTTGGCTATTTAATTGAACAAACTGCTGGAAGAAAGGTCGCTGAAAAAATTAATTCCAAGTTCAAATATGAATACCTAAATGCTATGAATGACCAAACAATTGATCAATGGATTAAACTAAATGGTTTAACGAAAAGAGAATGTGCAATGATTCAACCAACTTATGGACCTGCGCCTTCCGAAAATTACATTACACCAGCTTACGGTATTTCTTCTTCATTAGTTTGTGGGTTGAATTTATCCTTGAACACGATTAATGGCATTCAAATTTCGAAAGGAACTAATAATAAGTTTATTCCGATTCTCGGTCTTATTTCAGGGGCTGGTCAAATAACCCTTGGAGCAATAAACTATCCGAAATTACAAACGTCTTGGAATGGAACTTACGTTAATGCTTCACAAAGAAATTTATCTTTGTTAAATATTGGGCTTGGAACTAGTTCATTAATCTTAAGTAGTTGGAATTTGATTACAAATAGACAAGTTAAAGAAAAACCTTATTCTTGGAATATTTATACCTTCCCAACAACCGCAAGAAATGTTGGTATTGGATTTCAGTTCACTAAACGATTTTGATTTCTAATTCTATTATATTTTTCAAAACAAAAAAAAGCTGTAAACAACTCATTCACAGCTTTTAATTAAAATTAATAAGGATAAAGTTCTCAGAATCTTACTTCGACAAATGCATATTTCGTTCTGAATAAATCTTTGTAAAGAATGGATCTTTCAAGTTTTTAATGAAACGAATAGCCTCACCTGTTGATTTCATTTCTGGACCTAATTCTTTTTTCACATCTGGGAATTTCTCGTAGGAAAATACAGGAATCTTAATCGCATAACCTTCTTTTTTCGGATTGAAATTAAAGTCTGTTACTTTATTTACACCCAACATAACTTTCGTTGCGTAGTTTACATACGGTTCGTCATAAGCTTTTGCAATGAATGGAACTGTTCGTGATGCACGAGGATTGGCTTCAATCACATATACTTTATCATCTTTGATAGCAAATTGAATATTTAACAAACCTACAGTCCTTAATTCAACCGCAATTTTGCGTGTAATGTCTTCAATTTGTGTCATTACAAAATCGCCTAAATTGTAAGGAGGTAGCACAGCATACGAATCTCCTGAGTGAATTCCTGCAGGTTCAATATGTTGCATGATTCCGATGATGTAAACATTTTCACCGTCACAAATGGCATCTGCTTCCGCTTCAATGGCACCACCTAAAAAGTGATCAAGCAAAATTTGGTTGTTGCCCATTTCATTCAAAATATCGACAACGTGATGCTCTAATTCTTCTTTGTTGATAACGATTTTCATTTTCTGTCCACCTAATACATAAGATGGACGAACTAATAATGGAAAACCTAATTCATCCGACAATTCCAAGGCTTGTTCAGCGCTTTCTACAACACCGTATTGCGGAAAAGGAATATTATTTTTCTCTAATAATTTTGAAAAACGACCTCTATCTTCAGCTAAATCCAAAGCGTCGAAACTTGTTCCTAAGATTTTCACACCCATTCGCGTAAGTTTCTCAGCCAATTTCAATGCTGTTTGTCCACCTAACTGAACGATTACACCTTCAGGTTTTTCGTGTTGAATGATGTCGTAAATATGTTCCCAGAAAACAGGTTCAAAGTACAATTTATCTGCTGTGTCAAAATCTGTAGAAACCGTTTCTGGATTGCAGTTAATCATAATTGTCTCATAGCCACATTCTTTTGCAGCCAAAACACCATGCACACAGGAATAGTCAAACTCAATCCCCTGACCTATTCTATTTGGTCCTGAGCCTAAAACAACAACTTTTTTCTTATCAGAAACAACGCTTTCATTCTCGAATTCAAAAGTCGAATAATAATAAGGTGTTTTCGCTTCAAATTCTGCTGCACAAGTATCAACTAATTTGAAAACGCGATTAATTCCAGCTTCTGTTCGTTTTTTATAAACTTCTGATTCTAAGCAACGTACTAGATGAGCAATTTGTCTGTCTGCATAGCCTTTTTGTTTCGCTTCAAACAATAAATCAATAGGTAAATTTCCAATATGAAACTTATCGATCTTGCGTTCTAATTTGATTAAATCCTCGATTTGCTTTAAAAACCAAATGTCAATTTTCGTTTTTTCAACGATTGTTTTGAACGGGATTCCCAATTTAATGGCATCGTAAATGTGAAACAAACGGTTCCAACTTGGGTGTTCTAATGAATGTAATATTTCATTTTGATTGGTCAATTCTTTGCCATCAGCTCCCAATCCATTTCTATCCACTTCCAAGGATTGACAAGCTTTTTGTAGTGCTTCTTGAAACGAACGTCCAATTCCCATTACTTCACCTACCGATTTCATTTGCAAGCCTAATTCTCTGTTTGTTCCAGGGAATTTATTAAAGTTCCAACGTGGAATTTTAACAATCACATAATCCAAAGTTGGTTCAAAAAGTGCGGAAGTTGTTTTTGTAATTTGATTTTTTAATTCATCTAAATGGTAACCGATTGCCAATTTGGATGCAATTTTTGCAATTGGATAACCCGTTGCTTTCGAAGCCAAAGCTGATGAACGAGAAACGCGTGGATTAATTTCAATAGCAATTATATCTTCTTTTTCGTCGGGAGAAACTGCAAATTGAACGTTACATCCACCCGCAAAATTCCCGATTGAGCGCATCATTTTTATGGCCATGTCGCGCATTTTTTGAAAAGTCGTATCTGAAAGTGTCATCGCTGGAGCAACAGTAATTGAATCTCCTGTATGAATTCCCATTGGATCGAAATTTTCAATCGAACAGATTATAACTACATTGTCATTTGCATCGCGCAACAACTCTAGTTCGTACTCTTTCCAACCCAAAAGGGCTTTATCAATCATTACCTCATGAATAGGAGATAATTGCAAACCTCTTTCTAATAAATTGTCAAATTCTTTTGGTGCGTGAAGTATCGAAGCACCTGAGCCACCTAATGTGTAAGACGGACGAATACACAATGGAAAACCAAATTCTTGAGCAATTTCTTTACCTTCAAGGAATGATTTTGCAGTTTTCTGTGGAGCCATGCCAACTCCAATTTTCAACATCAATTCACGGAAAGCTTCACGGTTTTCGGTAATTTCAATTGCTGCAATATCTACTCCAATTAAACGTACGCCATGATCTTCCCAAATTCCCATTTCATCACATTGGATGCATAAATTCAAAGCAGTTTGACCTCCCATTGTTGGTAAAACGGCATCAATTTTATGGTTTTTTAGGATCTCCAAAATACTTTCTGGTTCCAAAGGTTGCAAGTAAACGTTATCTGCAACAACTTTATCTGTCATAATTGTTGCAGGATTAGAATTGATTAAAGTTACTTCAATTCCTTCTTCTCTTAATGATCTAGCTGCTTGAGAACCAGCATAATCGAATTCACACGCTTGACCAATAACAATTGGACCGCTTCCAATAATTAAAACGGATTTGATAGATAAATCTTTTGGCATAGGAGTTACAATTTACATTTATTTAAAGCGATTGTTCGCCGTAAATTGAGCGCAAATTTAACCTTTAAACCTTAAAATGCTATCAAAAAAAAGGATTGTTTTTAACAACTTTTGAGCAATTGGAAAATTGGGGATTTGATTTAGTAAGAAAAAATCTAAATCAAATTTTTATTAAAAAAAAGAACAATCCTTAATTGATTGGATTCCTTTTTCTCTCATTCATCAATTCCTATAATTATGGTTTTTATAGTTATTGATAAATTATAACAACTAACAATTTTGTAGTGGAATTAAACTTTAAGGGCTTTAAGCCTTAGTTTTGCAACAAAAAAATCAAAGCATCATGAATCATTCATTTTTCGTAAGTGGAATTGGTACCGACGTTGGAAAAACAATCGTTAGTGCTGTATTATGTGAATTACTTTATGCAAATTACTGGAAACCAGTACAATCAGGTGAATTAGAAAACACAGATAGCATGAAGGTTAATCGTTTAGTAAGTTTTGAAAACTTCAACTTTTACCCAGAACAATTTCGCTTGACACAACCACTTTCGCCTCACGTTTCAGCAAAATTAGATGGTATTGAAATTAATGAAAGTGATTTTAATATTCCAAAAAATAATGGAAATATAATCATTGAAGGTGCTGGAGGTTTGATGGTTCCTGTAAACGAAAAAGGTTTGCTCTATTGTGATTTAGTAGCCGAATGGAAATTACCAACTATTTTAGTTTCAAGGCATTATTTAGGAAGTATTAACCATACTTTAATGAGTATTGAAACACTTCAAAATCGTTCTATTCCCATTTTAGGAATCATTTATGTTGGCGATGAATTACCGATGACAGAAGAAATAATTTTCACTAAAACTAAAATTCCTACTTTATTGCATGTTCCGATTTTTGAAACACTGACCAAAGAAACAATTGCCAATTTTGCAGCGCAACTTCGAACACCTGAAACTTTAGCTAAATTTGGCTTATGAGCAAATTAGAAGACGATGCGAAATACGTGTGGCATCCATTTACCCAAATTCAAACAGAACCTTCTCCCCTATTGATTTCCAAAGCCAAAGACGCAACACTTTTTAGCGCCGATGGAAAACAGTATTTAGACTGTAATTCGTCGTGGTGGGTAAATGTACACGGTCATGGAGACGAACATATTGCCAAAGCGATACAAACGCAATTTACTTCTGTTGACCACATAATTTTCGCAGGAGCAACACATGAAAAAGGTATAGAATTGTCTAAACGCATCGTTGAAAAACTGAACTGTGATTTGCAAAAAGTATTTTTTTCAGACAACGGTTCTACAGCTGTTGAAGTAGCCATCAAAATGTGCATGCAATTTTGGCACAACCAAGGAATCAAAAAAACAAGGGTTTTAGCTTTAGAAGGTGCTTATCACGGAGACACATTTGGCGCAATGTCGGTAGGTGAACGCGATTATTTCAACGCACCTTTTGAACCATTTTTCTTCAATGTGGATTTCTTAGAATTCCCAACTGAAACAAAGGAAAAGGAATTGTTAGAGCAAGCCAAAACGCTCTTTGAAACTGGCGAATTCATTACCTTAATTGTAGAGCCATTGATTCAAGGTTCGGCGGGTATGCGTTTTTATTCTGTTTCGTTTCTAGAAGAATTAGTAAAACTCGCCAAAACAAATCATGTACTTGTAATTTTCGATGAAATTATGACAGCTTGGGGACGAACTGGAACTTTGTTTGCTTTTGAACATACGGAAGTGCGTCCCGATATTATTTGCCTTTCCAAGGGATTGACAGGAGGTGTTTTACCTTTAGGATTAACAGTTACAACGAATGTTATTTTTGATGCGTTTTTGAGCGATGAACGCGCCAAAGCCTTTTTACACGGACATTCATTCACAGGAAACCCATTGGCTTGTGCAGCAGCTTGTGCAAGTTTAGACCTTTTTGAAAAAGAAGAAACTTGGTCAAAAATTAAAGCAATTGAAATACGAAATCAGCTCTTCTTAAAAAAGATTGAAAACCACAGCGCTATTTCTTCAGTACGTGTTTATGGAACTATTTTAGCATTGGATTTAAAAACAGAAGGACCTGCTGGATACTTTGCGAAAATAAGAGATACCGCCTATACTTTTTTCCTAGATAACGGATTACTCTTACGCCCATTAGGAAATGTATTGTTCATCAATCCGCCTTATTGTTTAACAGAAAGTGAACAGATCTCAATTTTCGAAGTAATTGAACGTTTTTTAAATCAATTACTTGATAATTGAATTTCAAAGCTCAATTATCTTTCATTTTTTTCTCAATAAGTAGCAAAAAGTAAATCCAAAATCTCTGGTTGTGCACTTAAAGGTCGCATTGGATTAGATGGATAAGTTTTATCTTCCTCTAATTTAGAGTTAGAAAGGTTGTAAAAATCTGTGTTTGCATTGGACAAACTCATAGTTGAAGTTGTTGTGAATTCAACATCCTTACTAGCAACCGCTTCTTCAACACGATCTTCTTGGTCAGTAACATATAATTTGTAAGGCGTTTCCACTGAAGCCATTGAAACAGGTTGTTCTGCAAGTGCATTCAAATTCTCAGCAACAGTTGGAGTTGTATCCACGGTTTCTTTAGCTTGCGATTCTTTTTTTATTTTTTGTTTTTCAACAGTTGATTTTTCTCTTTTAGCTTGCATTGGTGCTGATGTTGTAGAAATTCCTGTGGATAAAAAATAACCAATTCCAACTAGAAAAACCAAACCAAAAGCCAATTGAAATCCTGGTTGTAAAATGATAGGACGAAAAGCGGGAAAAAAGAAATTCTTCCAATTAAATGAAGGTTTGTTGCTATAAACCTGAACAAACAATTCATCCAATTCTTTCTTGCGGGTTGGTTGTTCCTTTTCGCTTGCTTCTTTATACGACTGAACGCCAACAAATAAATGCTGTAAATCTAAAAACTCTTCTTCTGTAGAAAACCAATCTTTCATTTCTTCTCGTTGTGCTTGTGTTAGCTCATGAAAAGACGTGTTTCGAATGATTTCAATTTGATATTCTTCCATTTTCTAATAATTTAAAACTGGATTATAAACTTTTAATTTCTCTGCCAAAAACTTCGTGGCGTAAAACAAACGCGACTTTACTGTTCCTTCGTTGATTTGCATCACTTCCGCAATTTCTTTCATTGATAGTCCTTCCAAATGACGCAAAGCAAAAACTTCTCGGTGTTTTTCGTCCATTTTGGCTAAGTTTTCTTCGAATGCCTCTTGAAATTGAACGTCTTGTACTTCTGACAAAACATTTGTACTTGAAGAAATCGAACGGTGCTCCTCTACTCCTGTTGAAGTATTTTTACGAACGGCTTGTTTTTTATATTCGTTTTTACACATATTGCTTGCTACTGAAAAGAGCCATGTTCGAAAGGAACGATCTGAATCAAAATAATCGGGGTTTTTAATAATTTTTGCAAAAATATCATGCACCATATCCTCCGCCTTTTCACGATCTCCCCAAAGCATATTTTTAAAATAGCCCAAAAGTTGACCGTAAAAACGTTTATACAATTCATCAAATGCACGCTGATCTCCTTTCGACAAGGCTTTCATCAACTCTTCATCCGATAAGGAAGTATATTTCGGTTTGAATAATTGCATTAATTTTTCTTTTTCAAACTTATAGATTTACCTGACTTTTTTTCAACTTTCAGAATATCGTTTTCAATTTTTCGCAAGTTTTCGTCATCATTTTGTTGTTCGTAATGATTTTTCAAATACAAAAGGATTGGTAAATAATTACCGGAAAAAGCATTACTTAAATAGGACTTATGTACATTTATCACTTTCTTATTCAATTCGTTATTCCATAAATATTCTATTTGTGCACTACTAGAAACGTTATAGCTTTCTCGGTACTCAAAAATCAAACCACAAGGATACAAATAAGCTTGAACAGGAATTAAATACTCTTTTGGCAAGGTCATGGAAATAGCAATGTTTTTATCTGCATTCATTAGACAAAAAGATTTTA
>JBILHL010000066.1:0-8459 GCA_044350515.1 Crocinitomicaceae bacterium
CTTGTTCAAACTCTTTTACAAGTTTACGTTTGAAGTCCTCGGTAAATTTTCTGGGACTCCGTAATAATCGAATTTTTTTATCCATAATAAATTGACTTTTTCGGTCAACCTATTTCAGGGACATACAACTTTTCATTTTACATTTTAAATTCTTCATTTTAAATTCACTATCCACTTTTAGTTCTTCACCCGATGGTTATTGGTTTTTCACCTTTAAATTCCACTAAATTTTTTTCAGTTTTCAGTTTTCAGTTTTCAACTCCTAACTCTTAATCCTTATCTTTGCCACTTTAAAATTATTTTATATGGAAATCCCAAAGACGTACGAGCCTGGAGCAGCGGAAGAAAAATGGTATAAATACTGGATGGAAAAGAATTATTTTCATTCAACACCTGACAGCAGAGAAGCTTATACAATCGTCATTCCTCCACCAAATGTGACAGGAGTCTTACACATGGGACACATGTTAAATAATACGATCCAAGACGTTTTGGTTCGTCGTGCGAGAATGTTGGGTAAAAACGCGTGTTGGGTTCCTGGAACGGACCACGCATCGATTGCTACAGAAGCAAAAGTTGTACAGAAATTGAAAGCTGAAGGCATCAAAAAAACAGATTTGACACGCGATGAATTTTTGAAACACGCTTTCGAATGGAAAGACAAACACGGCGGAATCATCTTAGAACAATTGAAAAAACTAGGTGCTTCTTGTGATTGGGAACGCACGCATTTCACGATGGACGCTGAATATTCAGAATCGGTTTTGGATGTGTTTGTAGACTTATTCAAAAAAGGAAAAATCTACCGTGGAGTGAGAATGGTAAACTGGGATCCGGAAGCTTTAACTGCTGTTTCTGACGAAGAAGTTCAATACAAAGAACTTAATTCTCGCTTGTTTTATGTGCGTTACAAAGTTGCCGGTTCTGATGATGAATGGTTAACAATTGCAACAACGCGTCCTGAAACAATTTTAGGTGATACTGCAATCTGTGTGAATCCAAACGATGCGCGCTACAAACATTTACACGGTAAAAAAGCACTAGTACCGCTTATCAATCGCGAGATTCAAATCATTGCAGATGAATACGTTGATATGGAGTTTGGAACAGGATGCTTGAAAGTAACTCCTGCCCATGACATCAACGATTATGAATTGGGAATTAAATTCAATTTGGAAACAATCGACGTATTCAATGAGAATGGAACTTTGAATAAAAACGGCTTGCATTACGAAGGAAAAGATCGTTTTGAAGTCCGTAAATTGATTGAAAAAGAATTAGACGAAAAAGGTTATTTGGTGAAAACCGAGGACCACATCAATAAAGTTGGTTTTTCTGAAAGAACGAATGCGGTTATTGAACCGAAATTATCTTTGCAATGGTTTGTGTCGATGAAAGAATTGGCGCAACCGGCTTTGGATAATGTAATGAATGGAAACATTCAATTTCATCCGGACAAGTTCAAAAACACGTATCGTCACTGGATGGAAAACGTAAAAGATTGGTGTATTTCGCGTCAATTGTGGTGGGGACACCGTATTCCAGCTTGGTATTTCGGAAACGGAACTAACGATTATGTAGTTGCAAAAACAGCTGAAGAAGCATTGGTTTTAGCGACAGAAAAAGCGGGAAAAACAATTGAATTGTCTGATTTACGTCAAGATGAAGACGTTTTGGACACGTGGTTTTCAAGTTGGTTGTGGCCGATTTCTGTTTTCAACGGATTAACACGACCAGGAAACGAAGAAATAAAGTACTATTATCCTACAAATGATTTAGTTACAGCACCTGAAATTATGTTTTTCTGGGTGGCAAGAATGATCATTGCTGGAAATGAATATTTGGGTGATATTCCGTTCAAAAATGTGTATTATACAGGAATTGTACGCGATAAATTAGGACGTAAAATGTCGAAATCGCTAGGTAATTCTCCAGATCCAATTGAATTGATTGAAAAATACGGTGCCGATGGCGTTCGTGTTGGAATTTTAATTTCTTCACCTGCTGGAAATGACTTGCCTTTTGACAGTTCTCAATGTGAGCAAGGACGAAACTTTACGAATAAAATTTGGAATGCTTTCCGTTTGGTTTCTTCTTGGGAAGTACGCGACATCGAGCAACCAAAATCATCTGTTGTAGCAATCGAATGGTTCGAAAATCGTTTCCAAAAAGTATTGATTGAAATCAATGACTTGTTCGATAAATTCAGAATTTCAGAGGCATTGATGGCGATTTACAAATTGGTTTGGGATGATTTCTGTTCGTGGTATTTAGAAATGGTAAAACCTGGTTATGAGCAACCAATTGACGCAAAAACATTGGAAGCAACCAAATCTTTCTTTGAGAATTTATTGAAAGTATTGCATCCGTTTACGCCGTTTGTTGCAGAAGAATTGTGGCACGCTTTGCGCGAAAGAGCTGAAGGTGATGACATCATTATTGCTGCTTGGCCAAGCGTAAAATCGTTTGATGCTCAAAATTTAAAACAATTTGATTTAGCTTCAGAAGTGATTACAAACATCCGTAACATTCGCAAAAGTAACAACATCGCAACGAAAGTAAAATTGGAATTGTTTATTCGCAAAACGCAAACGATTGAAACAGGTTTTGATTCGATTATTGTGAAAATGGGGAATCTTTCAGTTTTGGAATACGTTCAAGACAAAGCTGCCAATGCGAATTCGTTCATCGTTGCTGGAAATGAGTACTTTATTCCATTTGGTGATACGATTGATGTAGAAGCTGAAAAAGTAAAAATCTCTGAAGAATTGACTTACACAAAAGGTTTCTTGAAAAGCGTTCAATCCAAATTAAGCAACGAGCGATTTGTAGCAGGAGCGCCAGAAGCTGTAATCACTAACGAACGAAACAAAGAAGCAGATGCTTTAGCTAAAATCGCTTTATTGGAGGAGAAAATGGCTTCGCTTAATTGAAAATGTAGTCTGCCGCGGATAAGAATGTAGAATTAAACCTGTTGTAATACCGACGAACGCTTAAAATGTCATGTGGAAAATTCAAATTAATTTTGTCAAACCGTTGTCGGTATTATACCAAACAAGTTTTTATTTATGACAATGTTCTTGTTAATTGGTATAATAGGCTGTTTTTCTTTTATTTAGGGTCTGCTGAAAAACACAAAATCTTTATTTTATCTTGTGTTTAGATTGTCAATATACTTTTAGACGCAAGGTTTTTTAGTTGTTTTTAGAAATTTCCTTGCATCAAAGATGATATAATTTTGTTAGCCAGAAATAAACCATCTTCTTCGTTGCAGTCAAATTGAAGTATTACTATACATCTTCATTGACTGCGTCTAGAATCTGGCTCATTTCTGACTTTTTCAGCAGACCCTATTTAGATTCAAGATAGTTTAATAGAAAAAAAACATGATGCAAAATAACTCTTTATTGTCAGATATTGATTCACTTAATAATTGGAAAATCATCGACAACTTTATTGAAAAAGAGTTTTTGTTTGATGATTTTCAAAGTGCAATTGATTTTATTGTCAAGGTTGCTAAACAGGCGGAAATTGTTAATCATCACCCTGAAATAGTAAATTCATACAATAAAGTGGTGTTAAGGCTTACAACTCACGATGTAGGGGGACTTTCTCAATTTGATGTTCAATTAGCTCGTTTAATTGACGCTTTAGATTGATTTATTAATCCGATTAGTCACTTCAAAAAGGAACTTTTCGTCATTTTCGGGTGAAATTAATAACTCATCGTACTTATTGTAGGTAATGATAATTCCTTTGTGAGCGGTTGAAATTTTCCAGCCTGCGAATAAATTTGTTTGCTTTTCTACCTTTTGAATAGCGTCTAATTGAATTGTTTTTTTCCAATAAAAAGTTTCGCAAATCAACTCAGTAGATAAAAGAGTGAACTTAGTCGTTAAAGCTGAAACTATTAAGAAAAATAAAATTAGAATTTGAAGAATTAAAGTAAAGTAAAACACGAAAACGTCTTCTTCAAAATTTATTGAGTACAAAACGAAACTAAAAAGTACTATTACAAAAGCAACTTCTAACTTGTAGAACAAATCAACTTTTGTTTTGAAAATCATACTTTAAAATCCTACCAAGTAAACAAAGGTCTATTTGACATAAATTGATTCACTTCAGTTTTAATTTTCTGAATTTCAGATTCATTGTCTTTACTCATTAGAGCACGATCGATTAAATTCACAATCGTTTGAATATCCGTTTCTTTAATTCCACGTGAAGTAATTGCTGGAGTACCAATTCGAATTCCTGAGGTAACAAAAGGAGATTCAGTATCAAAAGGTACCATGTTTTTGTTAACAGTAATATCTGCTTTAACTAACGTATTTTCAGCATCTTTACCCGTTAATCCTTTCGAACGCAGGTCAATCAACATACTATGATTGTCTGTTCCACCTGAAATAATTGTGTAACCTAATTCTATGAATTGTTTTGCCATTGTTGCGGCATTCGTTTGAACCTGTTTCATGTACACTTTATACTCTGGACTCAGGGCCTCACCAAAGGCAACTGCTTTTGCGGCAATAACATGTTCCAATGGTCCGCCTTGAATTCCAGGGAAAACTGCAGCATCTAATAAAGCTGCCATAGATTTAGGATTACCATTATTCCATTTTAAACCAAAAGGATTGTCAAAATTATGGCGCATCATAATTATTCCACCCCTTGGTCCTCTTAATGTTTTGTGAGTTGTTGAGGTTACAATATGGCAATACTCTAAAGGATCATTTAATATTCCTGCAGCGATTAAACCAGCTGGATGGGAAATGTCTGCAAGAATTAAAGCGCCAATTTCATCAGCTACCCTTCTAATGCGTGCATAATCCCAATCTCTTGAATATGCGGAAGCTCCGCAAATAATCATTTTTGGACGCTCGCGAAAAGCTACTTCTTCTAAGATGTCGTAATCAACTAAACCTGTTTCTTTGTTTACGCCGTAAAAAAATGGTTTATATAATTTACCTGAAAAATTCACTGGTGAACCGTGTGTTAAATGTCCTCCATGTGATAAGTCAAAACCAAGGATTTTATCTCCCGGTTGCAAACAAGCTAAAAACACAGCTGCATTTGCTTGCGCTCCAGAATGTGGTTGAACATTTGCCCATGAAGCACCGAATAATTTACACAAACGGTCGATTGCGAGCTGTTCCACTTTATCAACCACCTCACAACCACCATAATAGCGTTTACCAGGAAGGCCTTCAGCGTATTTATTTGTCAACACACTTCCAGCCGCCAACATAACTTGTTCGCTTACGAAGTTTTCGGATGCAATAAGTTCTATTCCATGAGTTTGTCTCGTTTTTTCTTCTTCAATTAAATTGAATATTTCAACATCTTTAATCATTTAAGAATGCATTTGAGTTTCGTAATTAATTTGATATATTTTGTCTAAACCATCTTTTAAAGACATCAACGGTTTGAAACCAGTTAATTCGAACAATTTTTCGGAACTACCAATTCTTCTTGCTACTTCATAACCGTTCAATTCATGTGCATTTTCAACAAATTTAATTTCAGAGTTTGAATTTGTTACTTCTTTAATTTCTTTCGCTAGGTCAGCTACACACCACTCTGCCTCATTAGCAATATTAACAATGTTCCAACCTTTAGTGTTCATTAAACGAATACATGCTTCGACTGTATCGTCTATGTAAGTAAAGTCTCTTGTTTGTTTACCATTTCCGTAAACCGTAATATCTTCACCTGCAATACATTGCTCAAAAAAACGTGGAACAACCATTCTATTATCTTGATTGTGACCATATACGTTGAAGAAACGAACTGAAACAGAATTTAAACCCTTTTCATCGAAGTTAGATTTCAAGTACAATTCGTTATATCTTTTTGCCATTGCGTAAGAAGTGTGCGGATCAACTAACATTATCTCAGTTAACACATCATCAACAATTTCAGTAGAACTGTAAATCCCACTTGTAGAAGCGTATAACAAATTGTTGATTCCGTTTTTATAACAAGCATTTACAACATTTCGCGTTCCAATTACTTCAACATCCATTGTTTCAACTGGGCTTTCAGCAACAACATCAACACCTAAAACCGCAGCAAGATGAAAAATGAAGTCACAACCTTCACTTGCCTTGTTTACAGCATCTTCATTTCTAACGTCTTCTTGATAAAAAGTGATTTTAGACAAGGTTTCTTCATCAATTTTATTTCCCCTTAAAAGTGAATCAAAGACAACAACCTCATGTCCATCGTTTAATAATCTTTTTGTTAAGTTGCTTCCAATGAAACCAGCTCCTCCAGTAACTAATATTTTCATATTTTGTTTAATAAATTGAAACCTGATAATTTTTCACAAATATCATAATAAATATTCATTTTTTCACAAATTATGGGACAATCAATTAGTTGATTAGGCTGTTAAAATTAAAATTGAATATTGGGTGATAATTTTGATTATCATATCCATTCTTAAAACTGATTTTATCGATTCAAATTTTTAATAATGTTAAGCTATATGTGAGTTCAATCGAAAGTTTTTCTATTTTTGGCAAAAATCAATTTTTATGAATATTAAAGGTATTATTGCTATTTCAGGTCGTCCAGGTCTATTTAAGGTTGTTGCACAAAGTAAAAACAGTGTGATTGTTGAATCAATGATTGACAAAAAACGTTTTCCAGCATATGCTTCAGAAAAAATTTCTACCCTAGATGATATTAGCATTTTTACTTACGATGACGATGTTAAGTTGACTGATGTTTTCAAAAAAATTTATGAAAAATACGAAGGTGGAGAATGTATTTCACACAAATCGGATGCAAAAGAATTGACAAAAACTTTAATAGAAATTCTTCCAAACTTCGATCAAGAGCGTGTTTATCCCTCTGATGTTAAGAAAATTTTTCAATGGTATAATTTATTGCATGCAGCAGGTCTAATGAGTGTTGAAGATGAGGTAGCTCAAGAGGATATGGATATAGAAAAACCAGTGAAAGAAGTTAAAGCTAAAAAAGAAGAAGCTAAAAAAACGGTAACTACAGCTCCAACGAAATCAGCAAAACCAGCAAATGTTAAGAAAGCAGCCCCTGTAAAAACGGGAGTTTCAAGAGGAAAATAAATTTAACTAAAAGTTAAAAGTGAAAAGATAAGAGTTAAGAACTAATATTAGTGATTAACTCTTTTTTTTGAAACTAAATTTTTCAACTACAACCACTAAAGCTATTCACTCTTACACTATTTCCTACTCAAATTATTGCCTATTCACTCTTACACTATTGCCTACCCAACTATTGCCTAATTTAACTATTGCCCAAAAAATGAAAATAGAAAAAAAACCAAGAAAATTCATAGCTGAAGATTTGAAAATCAATGCGTGGGATGATATTAAATTGTATTTCGACAATCTGTTGCATCGTGAATTAAATACAAAAGCTGACTTTGAAAAATGGCTGGAAGACCGAAGTGAATTGGATGCCGTTTTGGAAGAAGATATGGCTTGGCGTTACATTCGCATGTCAATTGACACCACAAATGAAACTTTCACAAGTGCATATACATTATTTGTTACAAAAATACAACCTGAATTAGCACCTCTGGATGATCAGTTAAATCGCAAATTGGTTGACTGTCCGTTCAAAGAAGCTTTTAAAGATGATGAAGCGTATAAAATTTATTTTCGCTCGACAGAAGTTCAATTAAATTTATTTCGCGAAGAAAACGTTGCCATTGAATCGGAATTGAACGAAAAAGCACAACAATATGGTGCGATTAGTGCGGCACAATCTATCGAGCACAACGGCGAAAAATTAACAATGCAGAAAGCAGCCCAATTACTAAAAGAGCAAGATGAAGGCTTGCGTAAAGAGGTGTTTGAGAAAATTGTAGCTCGCAGACGCGAAGACACAGAAAAGTTAGATTTACTTTATACAGAACTGATTCAAAAACGTCATGAATTAGCTGTAAATGCTGGTTTTGAGAGTTTTGTAGATTATAAATTTCAAGCTTTAGGTCGCTTTGATTATTCGAAAGAAGATTGTTTTGCCTTCCATAATGCGATTAAAACATTGATTGTTCCGATTGTAAAGGAAATTCAATTGAAAAAATTGGCACTTTTAGGAAAAGATAAATTCAAACCTTGGGATGCTGAGGTTGACCCTGAAGGAAAAGCACCTTTAAAACCGTTTCAAACGGGTAAAGAAATGTTGGATGGAACGATTAGTGTTTTCGAAAAAATCGATTCGTATTTCGCTGATTGTTTGCGAACAATGGACGAAATGGGGCATTTGGATTTAGATTCTAAAACTGGAAAAGCACCTGGTGGTTATAACTATCCTTTATACGAAATCGGTGTACCTTTTATTTTTATGAATGCAGTTGGAGCTCAACGTGACTTGGTTACAATGGTTCATGAAGGAGGTCACGCAGTTCATTCCTTTTTAAGTCGCGATTTAAAATTGACAGGATTTAAAAATCTTCCATCCGAAGT
>JBILHL010000037.1:0-25993 GCA_044350515.1 Crocinitomicaceae bacterium
TCTATTCGCTGCTTTGATCGCTTATAATTTTAATGATAAAAAACCATCATTAAAATGGCAATTTGTTGACACAAATCAACTTTATTTGCCTTTGTAGTTATATCGAACTCACGTTAATTAATGTTATTGGTTTATTACTTGGTGATATTTTATTTCAACATAAACTGATAAGCAGTCTTACTATTTCCCATATTAAAGACATAATAATCATCATTACAATGAGATTCATTGACCCTAATTTTGACAGTGCTTGCTTTTAGAAAATCAGTTTTCATTTCGTGGGTTGATAAATCATCTAAGAAAAAAATCGTTGAATTATTCGTTGATATTGAGCCCTCTATTTGGTACTTCTTAGGCGTTTCTCCGATATAAAAAACAATATCAACTAATGGATTGTCATCACAATGATATCCTCCTGATAAGTAGAATGCTACTTCTTTTACAATTTGTTTTTTAGGAGATTGATTTACATTTTCATTGAGTAATGCCTTTGCTCTAGTTAAATTTTCGGATTCACTTCCTTTGGAGTTCATCAATTTTCTTAATACTAATTTTGAATCTATTCCTAACTCTTCCTCTTTAACAACTCCCAGTCCATATTTTGAAAATACTTTAAAATATCCCTTTCCTATTGAATCATTGTAATTGCATCGAAAATAACCGTAGATAACAATAATTTCATAACTAAATACAGTTAATCTTCCTTTATCAACACATCCTTTAATTCCAATAGAATCATACATAAAGATTGAGCTTTTCGTCTCCATTACAGTTAAGATGCTATCATTAATTAATTCTAATGGCATTTCTTTTTCTACTTCTAAAGTTTCTAGTTTTAGTACTGCTCCATTATTTTCTGATGTGTAAGCAATTTTAAAAGGATCATCAAAATCATTTTTTACTGTTTTGAATACCCATTGTCCAAATGCAGAATTAATGCAAAGAGTTAATCCTAAAAGAAGTAATATCTTTCTCATATCATTTAATTTTTCACAAATCTCACTCCTCCTTCCGACAACTAAAGTCAATTTAAAATAGCTACTCAAAATTTTTCAGACAACTAAGGTCAATCACTTGTTTACCTTTACAATTAATTCTAATTTGACACCCTAAAACTAGAGTATGCTCAATCAACATAAAATTCTACGTGTCTTACAATTGATTTCTTACTTAGAACAAAGTCCTTCAAAAACAATTTCGCACCTTGCTCAATTGCTTGAAACAACCGAAAGAACAGTTTACAGATATTTGGATTTAATACGTGAATGTGGATTTGATTTGCAGCGTGATGAATTCAATCGCTTCTTTATTGTTGATGAACGTTCCAATGGTGTTCGGTTTTCAGATGAAGAAGCAAACCTATTAAATCAATTAATTCTTACCTATGCAAAGGAACATAAACTCAAAGATTCCCTTTTAACAAAAATATATCTAGGTTCTGAGATCCCTATGGTTGCCAGCCATTTAGTAAACGCTAAAAATAGTAAAGTCATTGAGAAGCTTGCATTAGCAATAAGCAATCAAGAACAAGTTTACCTTAAAAAATACCAATCCATAAATTCAGAAACAATTACAGATAGACTCGTTGAACCTTTTGGATTTACTGAAAACTACACAACCGTTATGGCTTATGAAATTGCATCCAAAAAAAACAAAACCTTTCACATAGATAGAATTGCATACATTGATTTCACAGGTAAAACCTTTCAACATACTGAACACTTCGAAAATCAAATCCCCGATGTCTTTGGATTCAGTCATTCAGGCGATACCTTTCCCATTCAATTAGAATTAGACTTAAAACAAGTGCTTTTACTCAAAGACCAATATCCGTTAACTGCTCCATTTATCCATTACAACAACAAGAAAAATTGCTACGAATTAAAAGTACAAGTCAACAATCTCCTTCCTGTAGAACGCTTTATGAAAGGGGTTGAGTAGGCTAGGAATTTATAAAATAATTCGTTATTTTTGGGAAGCAATGAAAAACGAAATTATACTTTATCGTCCTAACGAACTTGCTGAGCATATTGAGGTGAGTATTGACCAAGAAAAAGAGACGGTTTGGTTAACCCAAAGTCAAATAGCCGAATTATTTCAACGAGATAGAACTGTTATAACCAAACACTTACGAAATATTTTTTCATCTGAAGAATTAGATGAAAAAAGCAATGTGCAAAAAATGCACATTGCTAATTCTGACAAACCCGTCGTTTTATACAATCTTGATGTAATATTATCCGTCGGCTATCGTGTCAATTCAAAGCAAGGAACCCAATTTCGTATTTGGGCAAATCGGGTATTGAAAGACTACCTGCTTAAAGGATATACTATAAATACGCGTATGAATCGATTAGAAGACAATTTCGAAAGCCTGAAAAATAAAGTGGACCAAATTGACCTGCAAATCAATACACAACTCATCCCAACGCAAGGAATTTTCTTTGATGGACAAGTGTTTGATGCTTATGAACTCACTTCACGTATTATTCGTTCAGCGAAAAAAAATATCCTACTGATCGATAATTACATTGATGAAAGCACTTTTACACATCTTTCCAAAAAACAAAACGGCGTTAGTGTAATCATCTTATCAAAATCAACGACAAATCAACTTCAACTAGATATGAAAAAAGCCAACGAACAATACGGAGGTTTTGAATTAAAACCATTCAATAAAAGCCACGACCGCTTTCTCATACTTGACCACAACGAAGTGTATCATTTAGGTGCTTCACTCAAGGACCTTGGAAAGAAGTGGTTTGCCTTTTCAAAATTAGATAAACAAATGGTGCCTGGAATTTTACAGCTAACACAAGGGTAACCAATAACTGTTTCCTGTTTAAATTTCATCTTTACTATATTTACGCTAAAATAGATTCAAATGCCACTAAGCTGGAACGAAATAAAAGACAGAGCCGTTGCTTTTTCGAAAGAATGGGAAGGAACACATAGCGAGGAAGCAGATGCAAAACCTTTTTTGGTTGATTTTTTCAATGTATTTGGGCTTAACCAACGAAAAGTGGCTTCGTTTGAACACAAAGTGAAAAAGTTGGGCGATGCCGACGGCTACATTGATATGTTGTGGAAAGGTTGGTTGCTCATCGAAATGAAAAGCAAAGGAAAAGACCTCACCAAAGCGTATGGACAAGCAAAAGGATACATTCACGGACTAGCACAGTTGGATATTCCGAAATATGTGTTGGTATGCGACTTTGAAATATTTCGCTTGTATGACTTGGAAGAATCTGGACATGATGAATATATTGAATTCCAACTGAATGAATTTGTAAATCACGTGGAGCTTTTTGGTTTCGTTGCTGGCTATCAGAAAAAGGTGTACCGCGAAGAAGACCCCGTAAACGTGAAAGCAGCGGAATTGATGGGGCAATTACACGACCGCTTGAAGGAAATTGGCTATGAAGGGCATCCATTGGAAGTGTATTTAGTGCGCTTGCTGTTTTGTCTCTTTGCTGAAGACACAAGTATTTTTTCAAAACAACAATTTCAGGATTTTGTAGAAGAACGAACTTCAGAAGATGGAAGCGATTTGGCAGCCAAAATACAAGAGATTTTTCAAGTACTCAACACGCCTGAAGACAAGCGATTCAAGAACCTAGACGAACAACTGAATGCATTTCCGCATGTGGGAGGAAAATTATTTCAGGAGATTTTACCGATGGCGCATTTCGATTCGAAGATGCGACAAACCTTGTTGGAATGTTGTTACTTGGATTGGAGTAAGATTTCGCCTGCTATTTTTGGTTCGATGTTTCAAAGTGTGATGGACCCGAAGGAACGCAGAAACCTGGGAGCACATTATACGAGCGAGAAAAACATTTTGAAACTCATCAAACCTTTGTTTTTGGACGAATTGTGGGCGGAGTTTGACAGCGTAAGAACCAACAAAGCCAAATTGAACGAATTTCACTTGCGTTTGAGTAAACTCAAATTTTTGGATCCTGCGTGTGGGTGCGGAAATTTCTTGGTGATTACCTACCGCGAGTTGCGTTTGTTGGAGTTGGCCATTTTGCAACAGCGTTTTGGTAGCGACCGTGTGGTGGTGGAGTTGAAAGACGTTGCGCTGTTGGACGTAGACACCATGTGTGGCATTGAGTACGAAGAATTTCCGGCGCGTATTGCTGAAGTGGCGATGTGGTTGATGGACCACCAAATGAACCTCAAAATGAGCATGGAGTTTGGGCAGTATTTTGCACGTTTGCCGTTGAATAAAAGTGCAAAGATTGTACACGCCGATGCTTTGGAAACCAATTGGGAAGAAGTAGCACCACAAGACCAACTATCCTATATCATTGGAAATCCTCCGTTTATAGGATCTCGAATCATGTCAAAGTCTCAAAAAGAAAGTCTTACAAAAGTTTTTAATCATTCTAAAAGTATAGGTGAACTTGACTATGTTTCTGGTTGGTATTTGAAAGCAGCGCAATATATCCAATTAACTAAAATTAAGGTCGCATTTGTTTCAACTAATTCGATTGTTCAAGGGTTACAGACAAGTATTCTTTGGAGTATAATACTTCAAAAATACCAGATTCATATTCATTTTGCTCACCGGACGTTTAAATGGAGTAATGATGCTAAGGGAAATGCGGCTGTTTATTGTGTGATAATTGGTTTTGCAAATTTTGATTCTAATAAAAAGTTAATTTTTGATTATCAAGATGTTAGAGGCGAATCTAATGAGATTATTGCTAAAACAATAAATCCTTATTTATTGGATGCTAAAAACATATTTGTTCAGAGAAGACAAATTCCAATATCAAATGTTCCAGAAATGAATTTTGGAAACATGCCAGCAGATGGAGGAGAATTTTTATTTACAGATGAAGAGAAAGAAATTTTTCTTAAACAAGAACCATTAGCTTCTGAATACTTTAAACCATTTATTTCTGCATATGAATTTTTAAATAATAAATTGAGATGGTGCCTTTGGTTAGAAGACATTGAGCCTGGTATCTTAAAAAGAATAAAAGGAATACTTCAAAAAGTTGAAAATGTAAAAGAAATTCGTTTAAAGTCATCTAGACCTCAATTAGCTAGTATTTCTCATTTATTTGCCCAAATAACACAACCAAAGGGATTAGACTTTATTTTAATACCGCGTCACAGTTCCGAAAATCGTAAATATATCCCAATTGGTTTATTCAATAAGAATAATATTGGAGCTGATAGCTGTTTGATCATTCCAAACGGAACACTTTTTCATTTCGGTGTTTTAACTTCATTAATGCACATGGCCTGGGTAAAAACAACTTGTGGTCGTCTGAAAAGTGATTATCGTTATTCAAAAGACATCGTCTACAACAACTACCCTTGGCCGGAGAGTCCCACAGACAAGCAAAAAGAAGCAATAGAAAAGGCAGCTCAAAAGGTCTTAGATGCGCGTAAAGAGTTCCCAAATAGCTCCTTGGCAGATTTATACGATCCACTCACTATGCCGCCCATTTTAGTAAAAGCACACAACGAGTTAGACAAAGCCGTAGATTTAGCCTATCGCCCACAAGCGTTCACATCAGATGCCAACCGCATGGAGTTTTTGTTTGAGCTGTATGAGAAATATACAGCAGGGTTGTTTGCGGTGGAGAAAAAGTCACGAAAAAAGAAAAATTGAATGTTTTGAAGATTATCCCAAAACATTTTACAGTTCAGTAGTTTTTAATGTAAATAAATCTAAATTTTTACGTTATTAATTAAACTAATCTTATTTCAATAAAATCTCTTTTCCTTAATTTTAAAATAATTAATATATTTGAATAATGTTAGTAGCTTTGCACCCTTAAAAAAATGAATATCATGGCTATAGCTATAAAAAGTATTCCAGTATTACGTGACTCAAGCGCTAATGAATTTGTAAAGAAAGCAGATAAAAAGCTAGAAAGTAAAGTTGCGATTAATTTCTCAAAACAAGTACAATCAGCAAATAGAATTTTAGTTAAAGCTAAAATGAAATAATCTATTCGTGAATTTTCTTGAATCAAACTGCTCCTTTAAGCCTTTTACATCAGAATTAATAGTGTCTTCAAATTTATTTGAATGTGATAATTCCGATTTAAATGATTTTTTTCTCAACGATTGTGTAAATTACTCTAAAGAATTGTTAGGTAAAACGTATTGTTTTACATTAGATTCAGATGATAAAGATATAGTATGCGCTTTTACTATTTCAAACGATAGTATAAAAGTTTCTAATTTGCCTGGCGCTAGGAAAACTAGAATATAAAATAGATTTCCAAGACAAAAAAGATTTAAAAGTTACCCTGCTGTTCTCATAGGAAGATTAGGAGTTAATAAAAACTACAAAAGAAATGGTATAGGATCAGAATTAATGGATTTTATTAAATCTTGGTTCGTTGATAAGGATAATAAAACTGGATGTAGATTTATTGTTGTTGATTCCTATAATACTGAAAATGCCTTAAAATACTATCTAAAAAATGGATTTGAGTTTTTGTTTTCTAGCGAAGCACAAGAAAAAGATAACATTGGATCAAAACTTGAACTCAAAACAAGATTAATGTATTTTGATTTATTAAATCTAGAAGTTTAAACTCTTCATTTTTTTCGTTTAACAATAATTGTTAGATTTTCACATTCACTTTTTAATCTTTAAATTGGGTAAAAGATTCATTCTTTTTGTGATTAATTAATCTAATTAGAAAAAAATGTCCTGCCTAATATCTATGGCTATTTCTCCCAATCATACTAGAATCTACGCTCTTTCGACAATTATTTCTTAGGTTATAGCTTTTCTTTTTATAGCTTTCATTTTTCAACTCTCCTTACTATAAAAAAGAAACGATAAAGCGGTCTTCCTTCTTTTCCTCACAGCTTCGAAAAAACGTATAAACAAGCGTTAGTTAAACAGGGAATATTTCCCATCCACCAATTTAAAGCGTTCTTTCGTCCATTTCTTGAATTTTAATAATTTTAAAAAAAAATACAATGACAGGTTTCATATTTGGTGATATTGTTGGTTCGGTTTATGAAAATCGAGGTCATACTCCTTTGGCTGAA
The DNA here is from genome assembly GCA_044350515.1 of Crocinitomicaceae bacterium. Lineage (GTDB taxonomy): Bacteria > Bacteroidota > Bacteroidia > Flavobacteriales_D > Crocinitomicaceae > UBA952. The sequence goes on from JBILHL010000037.1 coordinate 7,036, forward strand.
TTTGAACTGTTTCATGCATATGCAAAATTTACAGATGATACTGTTCTCAGCATAGCGACTGCCGAAGCATTATTGAATTCAACTGATTTTAAAGATGCTTATTTGAAATGGGGAAGAAAATATCCTGCTGCAGGTTATGGTGGAAGTTTTACAAATTGGTTAGCATCATCATCGCCACAACCATATCATAGTTTTGGGAACGGTTCTGCTATGCGCTCAGGACCTATTGGTTGGTATTCAGAATCTATAGAAGAATGCCTTCAACTTGCGAAATCAAGTGCAGAAGTAACACACAATCACCCAGAAGGAATAAAAGGTGCACAAGCAGTTGCAATTGCCGTTTTTCTAGCGAGAAATGGCCATTCAAAATCGGAAATAAAGAAATTTATTGAGGAAACTTTTCAATATTCGTTATCTAGAACCTTAGTTGAAATAATGCCCAATTATTCATTTCAAATAGCTTGTCAAGATTCTGTTCCAGAGGCGATTATTTGTTTTTTAGAAAGTGAATCTACTGAAGACGCCATTCGAAAAGCGGTCATGTTGAATGGTGATACCGACACGCAAGCTTGCATCGCTGGCGGAATTGCTGAAGCTTTTTATCGCGATATTTCTTCATCGACAGAACTACAAATAAATGCATATTTAACTGATGAAATAAAGATTGTTTTGGATGCTTTTAAATTATATTGTAAAATCTAATTTAGATGCTCCCAATCATCATCTTTCAATTCAATAGCACCCGTCAAACTAATGAGCACATTTTCTGAAATTTTAATCGGTGATTTTTGAAACGCATCGTGAAAACTCTGGTTAAGTGCAATTAAACGCAAAGCTTGTTCATGCGCCCCCACAATCCCAATTCTAACGGCATTATTGTAGGAGGCTACTAATTCTGCCTTACTCGATTTTTTCAAATTTTCATAAAGTTCAATGACGCGTTCTCGGTCACCCGTTCGTTGGATATAAAGATGTTCTAGCATTTTCAGTGTATTAAATTTTACGTTTTACTTCAGGTGACTAAATAGCATACTGCAAGTGTTTTCCAACTAATCGCACTCTTTTTGCCAGTGAAATCGATTTCCAATCTCCGATGATGGAGAAGTCAATCCCGCGCTTGGAAAAAGTATTACTCAAGGCTAGGATGTAACCAGCTCGCGCAGTACCCCAAGCATTTTTTCCAATCTCATTGTTAAATAACGCAACAATTTTGTCGTCTGATTGATTTTCAAAAGAGTGTTCAAACTCAATTGAGTATTCTAATGATGTTTTCATTTTGCTCTTTTTTTATCTGAGATTTTTTTAAATTAAGTTTTTTATAGTTTTTGTGAATAGATGAGATTTACCTCATCACCATTATTATTTAAGACCGTCATAATATGTGTTTTCTTATTTGGAATAGTGAAAAATAAAATATCAAATCCATTGCTGTACCTAACAATCGTACCAATATTAACAATTTTATTGTTGTCTTTTTTAAACGAATCAAAAACAACGGGATTATCCCCATGGTCAAAAACAATGTTTAGGGTGTCAAAACCATTAACAGAAATAATCTCCTGATACTTCAGAATCGCCTCTTGCTCAGTTTTGAAACTTTTTCTAAATGTTCCATCATCACGAACTTCAAAGCCAGACAAACCAATCACTTGACCAAATACTGCCGTACTACCTAGTAGCATTGCAGTTAATAAGAAATTTTTCATAAAAAATAATTTAGGATGAATAAAAATTGACCTTACTGAAACCCGAAACGAACTATACTATTTCGAGTTTATTAAGCTTTTAAAAAATAAAATGTATGCGCTCATTTCTCGCTAATTATAGTGGAGACAAAACTGGTCAACACTTTGCTTTTATTAACCGAAGGATCATAAACCAATTCATATAAGTCCTTACCCTCGACATATTCGAAATGATGCATCAACGTGTTTAAACAATATAAAAAATATAAATCGTAACCTTCACGTCCTCTTACTGCGTGGATTACGTAAACATAATTTTCGTCGGATGGATTCACGTAATATGCTGCAAAATATAGGTTTTTCCCTTTGTTAAAAATCAAGTCTTGGTAAGTGAAGCGTTGCGCCTTCAAGACAGACATCACGGTTTTTTTCACTTCATTTTCTTTATCGAGATGAACAAAGTAATTCCCAGAACCAATTTGAAGGTATTCTTCCATTAAGTTAAATTGATATTGAGCTTGATATTTTGGAGATAAGCCGACTAGAATAACGGCCAAAAGCAAGTTGAATTTCATGGTTTTATGTTTTAATTGATTACTTAATCTTTTTTTGGATTTTTTCCTTCATTATAATTTATATCAATAACACCTGGGTCGTAAATGAGGGAAACTCTACTTTTCTCATCAGCTACATCATAAAAATAACGGTAGCGATTCTCCATATAATAACAAAGAATATGATAACCAAAAAGATTGTTGTTTCGACCTTTAATACAATGTATTATGTAAACATATTCATTATTCAATGGGTCTGTAATAGCTGAACTGAAAAATATGTTTGACCCTTTTTCAAAGACGAAATCATATTTAAAATGATTGTCTTGCAATGTTTCCAAAATGATACGTTTGGCATCTTTTTCAGTTCTGGCAAAAAGGTAGTAATTGCCTTTACCAACTTCATTGAATTTCTGCATCACATCCCATTGAGCATGAGCAAATCCAGACCAAAATAATAAAATAAAAAGTTTTGTTTTCATAGTTTAAATTTTAAAGTGAGTGATCAATCGAAGCTTCCTATCTATTAATACCTAGATACTAAAAAGGTAACCATGAAATCTAAAAAAAAATCAAAAAATAAATTTTAACTCTATTTAAAACAATGAAAATCAATAAGATAAAAAGTTATTTTTTTTTACGATTTAATCTGTTTATTGAATTAAAAAGAACCAAGATTAGGAATACTAAGTCTTATCCAGCTATTGATAATTTCGAAAAAGAAAATATTATTTCAATGTAATCTACAGAACTTTATAAATTTGTCGAATGTCAGAATTAGATTTTATTCGAAGCTGGGATGAGACCAATAGCAGAAGTAACTTTGAATTAATTTATTCAAAATATCTTGATTCAATTTTAAATTATCTTCGGATTTTTTCCAAAGACGAAGATCTAATTCGAGATGTTTTTCAAGATTCAATTATTGTACTTTACGAAAATTCCAAAAAAAAAGACTTTGAATTAACGTGCACTGTGCAAACCTATTTGACATCAATTTGCAGAAATCGTTTGTTTAAAGTTTTAAATAAAACCAAAACAGATGAAATAAATCAACAAAATTATGACACAAACATTTTTGATTGGTTAGATGAAGTAACTGAACAACACGAACAAAAGCTAAACCTCATTGAAAGTGCACTTATAGAACTTAAGCGTGCTGGTAATCGTTGTTACGAGTTGATTTATCGTTATTTTTTTTATAAAGAATCCATGCGCATTATTGCAAAAGCAATGAATTATACAAATGCTGAAAATGCAAAACAGCAAAAGGCAAGATGTCAAAGGAAATTGAAAGAGTTAATTAAAAACATTAAACCATAATGAGTACTTGTAGCAAAATATGGTATGATGTCCTTGATTCAAGAAAAATCAATATTGACCTTAGAGATCAAAAACAATTGAATCAACTTTTGTGGGATAAACTTAAGCAGGAAAATAGCGCAGAAATATCTAATTCCTTAATCTTAAATGATGCTTTTCTTGAATTCTCTGAAAGATGCGCGGATGAGTATTATGAGGGTAAACTGATAAACGATGAATTTCTTGATTTTATGATAATTGAGAACTCATTTTATTTTAAAGAACACCTTGAATTTCTTAATAATGTTTCACTTACATTAATTCGTAACAACAGAAAAAAAATTAAAGATTGGTTAGTTGAATACGAGTTGAAAAATTCAAGAGTCGCAGATATTCGAGTCATTAAAAAGCAAAAATTCTCAAAGGAAATGCTCTCTACCAATTTCAAATATGACTTTATACAAGACCAAAAACAACAACAAAATTCAGACAGGTGGTTTTATTTCGTAATAGCACTTATTTTACTTGGAATTTTGAGCTTATTCTTATTTTTCTTTCTTTAAAAATTAATTTCAGGGTTACCTTTTTTCAATTTTGGTATTAACAAGAAAAAGGGTATGAAAAATTTATTTAATCCGTTTCTCGCTGCCTTTCTTTTTGAAGAATAAAAGATTAACCTTATAGAAATTGAAACATGAGTAACCTAGATGTATTTCACCTGAGTGCTGAGAAACGTGCACAGGGTTATGGAACTTTTCCGTATGTAATTGTTCGCGTACAAAGTGCTGTTTATATGCAATTCCCAATCCATTTTTATTTGGATTCAATTCCAGATAAACCTGGTTTGCGCGTTCGTGTGGACTCACTTTCGGATGAGAAACAAAATTTCAATAGCTTATTTGATGTGGTTCGCAAGTTTCATCAACAAATCAACCCGGTTGGAGTTAAGCCATGGAAGATGTGCTTGGTACTTTCGCCTTCTATCTCTCATTTCTTTGAAGACAATATATTCAGTTTTTCAGAGGAAATACCAGATGGAGGAAGCTTAATTGACTCAAATTACAAGGTGCTCGCATTGAATTCGTTACATTACATAATCGATAAATAATCTTGTTGATTCTATCAAATAAACTTAAAAAGATAAAATATTTTGTGACTTGGAGAATGAATTATCCCCAATAATTATCCACTTGCTAAACGAACAAAAGAAGAAATTTAATAAATAACTTAAAACAACTAAAATGAAAAATCAAAAAGAAGTAAACAACAACTTTCAAAAAATGAACAATCACGCTTTAATAATGCGCTACAATCAAGAACTTGGAAACTCAGGTTGGACAAGTTCGAGAGCTGTTTTTTTAAATGCCTTACAGGCTGAGTTTAAAAAAAGAGGAATAGACTGCAAGACAATTTCCAACGATGGTAAGGGATTGAATTTAAGTAAGGAATGCGAGGCATTTATTTTTGGTAAAAAGGTAATGCTGAAAAAGGATTTCCCTTTAACTGATGCAAGCATTGAAATCCAATTCAAAGATGAAAGGCCAAATCATAAAGAAAAATGTTATTTCAAAAGAATTGTGGCACATTCAATTAATTTATTTCAATTGATAGAGGAAACAAATCAGACTTTGCTGTTGTCGTTTGAGCACGAGCATTTGCAAACAACAATTGACGGAACAGGAATTCACAACTATTTGATGGCTGCGTTTGACGAAAACAATAAGTTGATTGGTGTGAGTTTTTTCAATCAAATAGGGACTGGAACTTTTGCCATTCAAACGCAAGCGAAAAGTGTGTTAATCTTTCACCAGGATCAATTTGAATTTCATGAATTTGAGATTGCAAGTTTGGAGTTGGTTTTTTAAAGCTAAAATCTACAGAAAGAAAGGAAAATTTCTTGCATTTGTTGAAATCTTTGTAAATGAATTAACAAATACTGGATAGAATTCTAGCTTAATATATACAATAGGTAAATTAAAGTTAGTTTTGTTTAGCTATTTTATTTTTTATATAACCCCATTTTATCATGAGCAAAATCACTGTAATCTTTTTTCTTTTAATAATTGTCTCCTCATGCGCTCCGCCTTTATATAATTACCAATTATTTGTTTCCGAATCGCCCGACATGGTAGAAAAGAATAATGTATTAATTTTTGAAGATTCAAATTGTACTATTTCATATGATTTATGGTCTGAAAATGGAAATCCATCTTTTTTGTTTTACAATAAAACCAATCAAGAAATTTCAATTGATTTATCTGAATGTTTCTTTATAGTAAATGGTATTTCTTACGATTATTTTCAGAATAGAACATATTCGTATTCTTCATCATCTACAATATCAAATTCAAACGGATATTCAAATACAAGCACTAATTCTGGTATAAAATCAACTAGTTCTTCAACCATTAGACCCGAAATATATAATTATCAGAAAGTCAATTCAAATAGCACTTCATTTTCACAGTCAAACTCAGTTTCAAGAATCAATACCGAAACAACTGCTAACTCACGAGGTTATACAATAACATACAATGAGCAAAAAATAATTAATATCCCTAGTAACTCTGGTAAAGTAATATCTGAATTTAATATAGTTCCAAAGCGATATATAAATTGTGATTTACTAAGAATCCCTGAATCCAAAAATGGAATAGATAGTTTAGTTTTTTCCAAAGACAATAGTCCGTATGCTTTTAGAAACAGTATTACCTACAAAACAGAAAATGAAGAGAAAATCACTGTTGTAAATAATTTCTTTGTCAATAAAATCATGAACATTAACAACTCTAAATTTTTCTATTACGATTACAAAATTGGTTGTGACGGTCAAAAGCCTTTATACAAAACTAAATTTGTGAAATACTATTCTCCCAAAAATTTCTTCATTCGTTATTCAATAGATTAATCCTAATATTCAATTAAATGTATTTTTAAATTTATCAAATCTAAAAATGGAACGTGTAACATTATTACTCCTTAATGAAATACTAGTCAATAATAAGAAAATAGAGTTTAATTTTCATTCCGAGATAAATACTGCTGCATTTATAGATATTGAAATCGGAGATTTAAAAAATGAAGACTGTGGACCCATTTATTCTCTTTTATCAGATTGGCTTTCAGATTCGGAATTTATTGAATACTTAACCCAACGTGGAGTTTATCACGACTTTAGAGGTGAATTTATTATTATAAATTCTGAAATACATATTAATCTAGTCCTAGGCATGCTATGCTTCATGTACGACGGTGAAGATGAAAAATGTATCTCTTTTGAAGAAGATTTCTTAATTGATGAACTGAAAATAGATTTAAGCTCAATTGGAATGAAAGATTCTTACGATAATGAAAGAATAAAAGTCGAATTCTGTAAAAAGTATGATTCACCTATTGAGCAATTAGAAATGTCATATTTTGATGATGATGAATGGAATAGAATCGAACTTAAAAATAAGCAACTTGAAGTATTAGGCAATTATATTGAATCAATTATTGAACAGGAAAAACCAACCTACGATACTAATTTTGAATGCGAAATAATATGGGAAGTTGATTGCGAGGAAAGTACTTTAAACTTTTCTTATTATTCAACACCTATTGATATTAAATTAAGTGATGTCATTAGTTAAATTTAGAACTCGTAACAAAACTTAAAATGAATGTAAAGTAAAGCGGTCTTCCTCCTTTTTCTCACAACTTCAAAAAAACGTATAAACAAGCGTTAGTAAAACAGGGAATATTTGCCATCCACCAATTTATACCGTTCTATCATCCATTTTTCTCCCTTATTTACAGGTTTTTCTAGATGAATTTCTCCATTTTCCTTGAAATAAATCTTGTTGGTAAAGCCATAATAATCGCCTAATTCTTCACCATAAACGTGTTGACCATAAGCTTCTAGTTCTGTTTTAAAAAGTAGTTTTAGTTCATCCAATTGAATGACAAGCAAATCTTTGTGAAAACCATTTCCGTTGTGTTTAAATTCCAAAAGCAATTCTGGTAGTCCTTTTTTATCAACTTGTTTAGAACTAATTTTAGCGGCTTCTTTGTATTCAAAAGGATGCATTTCTTTACAAGAAGCGAAGTACATAAATTGCAGTGTGTCACCTTTATGAACGACGTAATAGTCACTTTTTTGTTGCTCACAATCGCTAATAAGAATCACTTTTACACCCAATAGTTCATCTTGCGCCAAAAGCGTTTCTTCAGGCATGGATTTTTGTCCCCAAATGAATGAGGTAATAAAAAGAAAGAGGAGAAAAATTGAATTTTTAATGGTTAATTTTTAATGATGAATATTAAAGGTAGAAATGATTTTTGAATTCTAAAAAGAATATTTTTATGTCACCCTCCTCATTCCTTTCCGTCAGCCGACGGAAGGGAAATTCAAATCTCACTTTGAATCAGAATGTATGTCCCTGAAATAGGTTGACCGAAAAAGTCAATTTATTATGGATAAAAATATTCGATTATTACGGAGTCCCAGAAAATTCACCGAGGACTTCAAGCGTAAACTTGTAAAAGAGTTTGAACAAGGCACGATGAGTGTTTGTCAGATGTCAAAACTTTACGGCATTGCATCTACCCAGATTTATGATTGGATCTACAAATTTTCTATCTTTAACGAGAAAGGTAGTAGAATTGTAGAGATGAAAGACAGTCAAACAACAAAACTTAAAGAGTTAGAACAACGAGTTAAGGAATTAGAACAAAATGTTGGGCAGAAGCAAATTAAGATTGAATTTTTGGAGAAAATGATTGATCTTGCCAAGCAAGAATTAAATATTGACATCAAAAAAAACTTCGCTACCCCACAATCAAATGGTTCAAAGAAAACGATAAAAAAATAACTTTTTCAATGAATCAATTGTATGCCGCTATTGGAATATCTAAGCAGGCAGTTCATAAACAATTAAAGCAAAAATCTTATTTTGATGCAAATGTATTTCAATTGATTACAAAGGCTGATGAACTAAGAAAGCAGCATCCAGGTTGTGGGGTTGAAAAAATGTATTACTCATTAAATCCTGATTTTATTGGTAGAGACAAGTTTGTTTCGACATTTATGTCGCTGGGTTATCGTTTAAAGCGAAAGAAAAATTATCACAGAACGACCATTGCATCATTGATTTATAAGCCAAATCTAATAAAAGGTTTAGTTATTGATGCTCCATGCGTTGTTTGGCAGTCTGATATAACCTACATTCAAGTAGGTGAAAAACATTGTTATGCGGTATTTATAATAGACGTTTACACAAAAGAAATTGTTGGTTTTTCTGTTTCCGATCACATGAGGGCGACGGCAAATATTATGGCTTTGAAAATGGCTTTAAAAAAGTGGAAAAGCCCTCAAATCCACCACTCTGATAGAGGCAGCCAATACATTAGTAAAGGGTATATACAACTTTTAGAGAGTAATGGAACCAAAATAAGCATGGGAAAATCAGCTCAGGAAAATGCATATGCAGAAAGAATTAACAGAACAATAAAAGAGGAATACATTGGACATAATTGGCTAAGATCTATTGGCCAATTAAAATCAATTGTAACTAGAGCAGTTTGGCATTACAATCAATTTAGACCTCACAAAAACTTAGGAATGTTAACACCTTTTGATTTTATTCTAAAATGGAATAAGATGAAAACTGAAGATAGACCTAAAATAACTATTTTTGATGATAGAAAAGTATAACAAAACGGTCAACCTATTTTAGGGAAGTACAGAAATTTATTCTACATTTTACATTATCAATTTTTCATTCATCTTTTAACTTCACTCTTCACTTTATCCGCCTCGCTGGACTCCATTCTCAATTCCAAGCGATTTCGGAGTTTACATTTTCAACTCAAAATAATCTTTGAAAAATGAAAGTTGTTGCGCCTCGTTGAAATTCACACAAGTCTCCGCGGCAAATTTCTTTTCATCAAAGTGATGATCTTCTTTTAAGGAATTCCACAATTCTTGTTTCGCATCTGTTGGTCCAAATAGTAGCACTTTATCTGCTTTTAAAATAACCTCACTAATTGATTTAAAAAACTTAGAAGTCATTTGTTGCTCTTTGTTGTGCATCGTCTTTTCACCTCTGATTCGACTTTCTTCACGTTCTTCATGTGTGAACTCAGAAAGAATCTTTGTTATTGTCAGTTTTCCATTTGTGATAAGCATACAGTTTGCACTGGAATGATCCATCCAAATTCCAAGAAAATTTGTTGTTTTCATAGTTGAGAAGTTAAATAATTTTTAATAACCAAAGAATAAGTAAAATCAAAGCTATTACAAGCAATAAATGGACTAAGCCACCAAAATTACCTGAAATAAGTCCCAAAGCCCAAAGTATGAGTAAGATGATAATAACAATCCAAAGCAAACTTAAATCTCCACTTGCTGGCGCTGGACTTGGAAAGAGACTGCTTTTGATTTGTTTTTTAAAGTTTGATTTGAAAAGTTGCGCTACATAAGGTTGGTCGTCTTTTTGTGTTGTAGAAACTTCTGCATCAACCTGTGAATTTTCATTGCTTGTTTCTTCGTCAACTGGTGCGATTTCATGAATGCTAATCGATTCATTTAAAATTTCATACTTAGCAAGTTTTGATGGTTCTATGTACACTATTGCACTTTCTTCAATGGTTTTTTCACTTTCACTAGCTTCTGAAGTTTGATCACTCCATTGTTGATAGTGACGGTTTTTCATTTTTGAACCGTTGGCACATGAGCTGATAAACGCAGCTGCAGCGAAAAGCACAATGATGTAGGTAATTACTTTGTTCATAATCAGTTTTTTTTAAATTTTAGAAATGATTTTTTCGACTTCTTCCTTTGATTTACCAAGCACTTTTTCTAGTCTACTAAACATTTCAGTGTTGTTTTTACTAAATAATGAGCTTGAATTTGTAAGCAACGCAAACTTTTGGTTGAATTTTGATTTTGTAACTTTCTAGTCTTCCATTTTTTCTTGTTTGATCTTTTAACTTTATTCTCAGTTCAAGAAAAACAAAATGATCCTTATCAATAGAAAAATTTGTTTAAATACTAATTGCAAATATCTGCCTACAAGTATTGATTTGAGTTACATACTATATGTTTTCACTTGCAAAATTCACACTCTAAAAAATTTATTCTAAAAATTACAATCGAGGACTTTAAAAAAAATAAATAGCGCATTTAAGTGCAATCAGTTTTAAAATGATTTAAAATTGTGCATATGCGCATCGATTTTTAGGATTTAAAATATTGCTAAAAAACAATTAACATTTTTTTTATTTTCCATTTCCTATACCACACAAAGGATTGAAGAAAAAAATCAATTATTTTTCATTTTGTTTAATCTTTTTTTGAAAACGTTAAACAACTTTTGTTTAACTTTACATCTCAAACGTTAAACAAAAAAAACAAGGAGCTATGTCAACACTTGAATTCAACGAAGCATTAATTGGGATTGAAAACAACCTTCAATCGTTTGCAATGAGTTTTACGCGTAACCGTGAGGACGCAAGAGATTTAACACAGGAGACAATGTTAAAGGCAATAACTTATAGAAGTTATTACACTCCACAAACAAATTTCAAAGCGTGGGTTTTCACCATTATGCGTAACATCTTCATTAACCAATACAGAAGAAATGTTAAATCGAGAACTATTTTCGACGGTTCTAAAGATTTATTCTTAATTTCAAATTCTGCAGGCCACGAAGAAACACCTTTGGAAATTATTTCTTCGAAGGATATTAACAGCAAAATTAAAACCCTTGGAGAAGATTACAAAGAACCTTTTGAAATGCATTTTAAAGGATTTAAATACAAAGAAATAGCAGATAAGCTGAATATTCCAATCGGAACCGTGAAAAGTAGAATTTTCATCGCTCGCAAAAAATTGATGGATTTATTACCTGATTACGCTTTTTCAGCAAACTAAAATATGAGTAAAAAAGTTACCATTCTAGGAGCTGGTATTTCCAGTTTGTCCGCTTCGGCTTTTTTGGCAAGAGCAGGATACGATGTTACCATTCTTGAGAAAAATCCAACAATCGGTGGTAGAGCAAGACAATTTTCAACCGACGGATTTGTTTTCGATATGGGGCCTAGCTGGTATTGGATGCCAGATGTTTTCGAAAGATTTTATCAACAATTTGGTCACACAGCTTCTGATTTCTACGAACTTAAACGATTAGATCCTTCATACCGCGTATATTGGCCAGACCATTCATTTACTGATGTTCCTGCGAATATGTCCGAATTAGAGGCTTGGTTTGAATCCTTAGAACCAGGAAGTTCAAAGAAATTACAACAATTTTTAAAAGAAGCAAAATACAAATACGAAGTTGGAATGAACGATTTGGTCCACAAACCAAGTTTGAGTGTATTAGAATTTGCAGACACTCGCATTTTGAAAGGATTGTTTAGCATGCACTTGTTATCTTCTTTTTCAAAATACATTCGCAAATATTTCAAGCATCCGAAAATTATTTCTTTACTCGAGTTTCCTGTTTTGTTTTTAGGCGCAATGCCCGACGAAACTCCTGCGCTTTACTCTTTAATGAACTATGCAGATATTTCCCTTGGAACTTGGTATCCAATGGGTGGAATGCACAAATTCATTGAAGCTTTTGAGAAAATTGCCATCGAACAAGGTGTAAAAATCAAAACGAGTCACGAGGTTACGGGATTTAGAAAAGAAGGTAAAAAAGCATTGGCTGCACTTACGAATCAAGGAGAATTTGCTTCCGATATTTTTATTTCAGGAGCTGATTATCAACATACGGATTCCAAGTTATTAAATGGCAGCGCTAATTATTCTGAGAAATATTGGGATAATCGCACAATGGCACCATCTTGTTTATTGTTTTATGTTGGAATCAATAAACGAGTAACTAATTTACAACACCACAATTTGTTTTTCGATGAGTCTTTAACCATTCACGGAAAAGAAATTTACAAAGATCCAAAATGGCCCACTTCGCCGTTGTTTTATTTGAGTGCTCCTTCTCTTACCGACCCAAGTGTTGCGCCTGAAGGAAGTGAGAATTTATTTTTCTTAATTCCAATTGCACCTAATCTTAAAGACGACGAAGAAACGCGTGAAAAATACTTTGAAATGTTACTAGAGCGATTGAAAAAAATCACTGGAAATGACATTAAAGATAACATCATTTACAAAAAGAGTTATTGCATAACAGATTTCAAAAACGATTACCACGCTTTTAAAGGAAATGCTTACGGTTTGGCAAATACCTTGAAACAAACAGCGATACTAAAACCGCAATTAAAAAATAAAAACTTAAGTAATTTCTATTACACAGGACAATTAACCGTACCAGGTCCTGGCGTTCCTCCATCCATTATTTCGGGAGAAGTTGTTGCCAAAGAAATTATGAAAACTAATAAACTTTAATTAGTAACTATGAAACAATTATTCGACGACATCAGTCAGGAAATGAGTGCGTTGACAACAAAACGATACAGTACTTCCTTTTCACTAGGTATTAGTTTTTTGAGTAAAGACTTACATAAACCTATTTATTCAATCTATGGTTTTGTGCGTTTTGCGGATGAGATTGTGGATTCGTTCCATGGTTTCGACAAAGAGAATTTACTTGCGGAATTCAAAGTAGAAACATACAAATCGATCGCTCAAGGAATTTCTTTGAATCCAATTTTGAATAGCTTTCAATGGGCAGTAAATAAATACCAAATTCCGTTGGATTTAATTGAGACTTTCTTGAATTCAATGGAAATGGATTTAGGAAAGCAAATCTATGACAAAGCAACCTATGAAAAATACATTCTCGGTTCTGCTGAGGTTGTTGGGTTGATGTGTTTGAAAGTTTTCGTAAATGGAAATGAAGCTGACTATGAAAAATTGAAGCCATCTGCTATGAAATTAGGTTCCGCTTTTCAGAAAATCAATTTCTTACGCGATTTAAAAGCGGATTACCAAGAATTAGGTAGAACCTATTTTCCTGGAATTGATATGCAAGAATTCAATGCAACTGTGAAAAAAGAAATCGAAGCTGACATTGAAATAGATTTCCGTGCAGGTTATGAAGGAATCTTACAATTGCCAAAAGAAGCGCGCTTTGGAGTTTATATGGCTTACAAATACTACTTTAAGCTTTTCAAAAAAATCAAAACAAAGTCAGCTGATTCAATTTTAACAGAACGTATTCGTATCCCGAACTACCGAAAAGTTAGAATTTTATTCACTTCTTATTTACGTCACAACTTAAATTTGCTTTAAACATGAGCGATTTAGTAATCCTAGTAGATGAAAACGACCATGAAATTGGTCAAATGGAAAAAATGGAGGCGCATGAAAAAGGATTGTTACATCGTGCTTTTTCAGTATTAGTTTTCAATTCCAAAAATGAATTGTTGCTTCAAAAAAGAGCTTTTTCAAAATACCATTCCGGTGGACTTTGGACCAATACAACATGTAGTCACCCCAGAGCAGGAGAAACGGCTATCGAAGCAGGAATCAGACGTTTGGACGAAGAAATGGGAATGACTTGCGAATTAACTGAAGCATTTAGTTTCATTTATAAAGCGGTGCTCGACCAAGGTTTAACGGAATACGAATTAGATCACGTGTTAATCGGTTTTTCCGACGAAACACCCCACCTAAATTTAGAAGAGGCAAATGCATTCAAATGGATGGATTTAGATTTATTGAAAGCAGATATTGAGAAACACCCACAATTTTATACCGTTTGGTTCAAAATATTAATTGAACAACACCTTGAAACAATCAAAGAAAATTTAGTTTATGAAAGTTTGTAGAAGAGCGACGTTTAATGCGGCGCATAGATTGTTTCGAAGTGATTGGAGCGATGAGAGAAATCAAGAAGTTTTTGGAAAATGCAACAATCCCAATTATCACGGTCACAATTACGTACTTGAAGTTTGGATTGAAGGACAAATCGATCCCGAAACAGGTTATGTGATTGATTTAAAGATCGTTAAAGATCTTGTTAAGAGTGAAATAGAAGAGCGTTTTGACCACAGAAATCTTAATTTAGATTGTCCAGAATTTAATAACATCATACCAACTGCTGAAAACATTGCTGTTGTTTGTTGGAATTTATTGCGCGCAAAACTAGACACCAATTACGGTCTTTCTGTAAGACTTTGGGAAACAGAAAACAACGTGGTGGAATACGATGGAATTTAATTTTCCCTTTTACCTCACAATCGTAATAAATCCATTTTTGAATCTTGGAGTTTGTTGACAAGATAATTGATAGGCTAGTTTATAGAAGTAAACGCCATCTTCTAAAGGTAATTCTCCCGCATTTCCATTCCATTGAAAATTGGAATCTTTGGAGTAAAACACTCGGTTTCCCCATCGATTCATGATTTCTAAATTAAATTTTACAACATCTTCGGATTCAATAAAATAGAAGGGGTTTTCATTATCTGAATTTGGTGTGAAAACATTGGGGATTTTACCAAAGAAAGCAGGGGCTTCAGTAACGCGAATCGTATCAGAATTGGCACAGGCATCTGTTGAAAAAACGAAATACATTCCTTCATCTTGTGTCATTATTGCCTGACCTGTCTCGCCTGTTGACCAAAGAAAATTAGAAAATTCACCTGGATTATTCACTTTAATCTGAAGCCACTCATCATCGCAATGCACCAAATCAGTTCCAATATTTAGTGGAGTTATCGAATCAATTGTTATTGGTTTGACCAAAGTATCAAAGCAAGATAGATTATTCTCGACTATAAGTGTAACGTTATAGGTTCCTATTGAATCGTAGATATGAGTAGGCGCAACTAAATTTGATAGGTTTCCGTCGCCAAAATCCCAAGTAAAGTTGACTATTGGAATGATAGCTGTTGAAAGATTCGTAAAAGTTACCAACTCATTTTCACAAGTTGGATTGGAATACGAAAAATTAGTTTCAAATGGAGAAGGCGTATTTAACTTTGAAAATTCATAATTTAAATTCACCTCTGGACATTCCTCGCTTGGGCCTGGAATTACCAACGAAAAGGATCCATCTTGATTAGTAGAAATAGTATTTGTGCCTTGACCACTTAGTATTTCAGAACCTGTCCATGAATAGCTATTAAAACCTTCGATTGTTTCAATAAAATACTGATTACTTACGCAGTTATAGGACGGTGTAAAAATAGCATCTGAACAATAAAAATCAACGTAAGCATATCCCCAATCGACATTAAAAACGCACCAATCACTACTAATACTTATCGTTAAGGTTTGTCCAATAAAAGGTGATAAGTCGATGGCGTTTATTTTCCAAGGTTGGTAATAGATTGGATAACAGCATTCTCCTTGATAATTTGATTCGTTATTCTTGGTTGATTTTAAAAATCCATTTCCGATTTCCGATTGCGCATAAACTAAATAATCCGTGCAAGGAATTACCTCATCTTGAGAATTGGTAATCTCTAGTTTAACATAAGATGCTTCTTCTTCTATATGTGGATAACCAAGTAAAACAATAGCATAACCGTAAATCAAGTTTTTGTTATCGTTATTAATAGTGATTGTTCTTGAAATTTTCGAGTAATAGGGTTCATATTGAACAGGATTGTATTTATTCCCCAATTGAACAGCGTAATTCCCTGAAGAAGCCAATGGAAAGTTCCCATAGAAATCTTCTTGTTGACGATTGACAATTGAAGCATCACCACTTTTTGTCCAATTCTGTAAGTTTCCTTTTTCAAAATCTAGGTTCCCACAATCTTCCTGAGCGATGAGGTTAAATAAAGCAAATACAGATACAACCAAGAGTAGCCTCTTGTAAATTATAAACTGTAATTGTTTCATTTTTAACATTCAAGTAAATTTAAAACTATTTAGCTAGATTTTAAAAAAGTATTAAGTTTTCCTTTTAGGTAGTTTGTAGTCACAAAAAAAGCATCCGCCCTAAGACGAATGCTTTTCCATTAACTCAAAAAAAATCAGAAATTGTATCTTCCGTCGTTGATTAATTTTTGTGCAATCAATTGACGTGCTTCTTTATGGTTGTAAACTTCAGTTTTAGTGAAGCGTTTTAATCCCATCGTCATCATACGCACTTCGTCACCTTCAGCGAACGAATAAATTGCATCTTTTGCAGCTTTGTTGATTTTATCCGCGATGTCATAGAAATAGGTTCTACAAATAGCGATATCGACAGCACAAGCCTCTTCACCTAAACGAGCGATTTTCTTTTGAACGCGTAATAAAACGGATTCAGCTTGATAAGTCCAAATAGCGATGTCAGCGATGTTCATTAATACTTCTTGCTCTTTAGAAAGCGTTTGCATTAATTTTTGAACTGCCGAACCTGCAACCATTAAAATACATTTTTTGAAACCTTCAACATAGCGTTCTTCGTTTCCAAGTGGAGTTGTAACAGGCTCTTGCATTGGAGGAATGCTCATTAACTCGCCAGCAACTTTCATTGCAGGCCCCATTAAATCCAATTCACCTTTCATCGCACGACGCAACATCATATCAACTGTCAACATTCGGTTAATTTCGTTTGTTCCTTCAAAAATACGATTGATACGTGCGTCACGGTAAGCTCTTTCAACTGTTGACTCAGCTGAATAACCCATTCCACCGTAAACTTGAACTGCTTCATCCACTACATAATCCAAACACTCTGAACCAGCAACTTTTAATACTGCACACTCAGGAGCGAAATCTTCAATTCCTTTTAATGTTGCAGCACCTTTGTCCATTCCAGCAGCAATGTAAGCAGCGATTGCGTCGTCAATGTTTTGTCCAGCTCGGTATGTTGCCGCTTCAACAACATACGTACGAATTACCTGTTCCGCTAATTTGTAACGAATAGCTCCGTATTTTGAAATTGAACGACCGAATTGCTCGCGTTCATTCGCATATTTAACAGTTTCGTCGATTGTTCCTTTTGCACCACCCATTACACCAGCAGCCAATTTAATACGACCAATGTTTAAGATATTTAATGCGATTTTGAATCCATTTTCTCTTGTAGAAAGCATATTTTCAACTGGAACTTTTACGTTATTGAAGAATACCTGTCGTGTTGAAGAACCTTTAATACCCATTTTTTTCTCTTCTGCATTTAAGCTAATTCCTTCGCTATCCGCATCTACTAAAAAGGCTGTTAAGTTTTTGTCATCGTCGATTTTCGCAAAAACAGTAAATAAGTTGGCAAAACCAGCGTTAGTAATCCACATTTTTTGTCCGTTAAGCACATAATGAGAACCATCAGCAGAAAGAATTGCTTTAGTTTTTCCTGAATTAGCATCAGAACCGGAACCTGGTTCAGTCAAACAATATGCAGCTTTCCATTCACCTGTTGCTAATTTTGGGATGTATTTCGCTTTTTGAGCGTCATTTCCGTAATAGAGTAGGGGTAAAGTTCCAATTCCTGTATGTGCTCCGTAAGCCACAGAGAAAGAATGCCCTGGACCTAAACGCTCAGTTGCCAACAAAGATGTTTTGAAGTCAACACCCATTCCTCCCAATTCCTCAGGAACAGAAAGGCCAAGCATTCCAAGTTCACCCGCTTTTTCCAAAATTGATTGCATTAAACCATCTTCCATTTTGTCCATTCTGTCTAAAACAGGAACTACTTCTTGGTTAATGAAATCATCACACATTTTACCAATCATTTGATGCTCTTCCGTCCATTCTTCGGGTGTAAAAATGTCTTCTGGATTCGTTTTGCGGATAATAAACTCACCTCCTTTAATTGCATTTGTACTCATATCTAATAGTTTATAAATTTCTGAATCATAAAGATAAATGAAAATAATTTATTATGCATGCATAATTAAAAATATTTTTTTGAAACTTTTATTTTGATGCTGCTTCAAAGAATTTTATAACCAAAAGTAATGAACTAAAATTCTTGAATCGGAAATAATTAGCACATTAGATAATTAGCACATTATTAAATTAGCACATTGAGTCATTAGCACATTAATTCATTTCTAACCTTTATATTTTAACATTTTTTTCAACTTTTCTAAACATTCTCCTATCTTCGTTGTTTTAGTGTCGATGGCAGTTTATAAGATCAAAGATATTGAAGTACTTACGGGGATTAAAGCGCATACAATCCGGATTTGGGAGAAGCGTTATGGAATCCTTGTTCCCACCCGATCTGAAACACAAATTCGTACTTACACAGATAAGGAATTAGCTTATTTATTGAATATTAGTTTATTAAATAAGTCTGGGCACAAGATTTCGAAAATCGCTAAGTTAGAAAATGAAGAAATTTCCAAATTAGTTTGGAATTTAAAATATAACTCGTCTGAGAATTCAGATGATAAATTAATTTTAGCCTTAGTAGAATTAGACGAGACACTTTTTCGCGACACATTGGCTATATTGATTAAAGAACATGGTTTAGAATTAACTTTTACGAATTTCATTATTCCATTTCTAGATAGAATCGGTATTATGTG
>JBILHL010000069.1:0-7620 GCA_044350515.1 Crocinitomicaceae bacterium
AGAAATACATCTAAGATACTGACAATCAATGAATTATCCTATTTTTTAATCGCTTATTTTTCACTTATTTTATTGATAATCAATTGTTTATATCATGCTTTAACGAAGTGTTGTTAAAAGATTAATATCTAATCAAAATGAATGTTTTTTAAAAAAAAATAAAAATCAAGGGTTTTCAATCAATTTTAGAAAAAAGTGACTTATTAATTTGGAAAATTGAAAAAAAATTAATTTATTTAAATTCATCAGGTTTTAAGAAAGTTTATTGTAACCTTTTTTTTATACTGCATTAATAACCTTAGCTTTTTTTTAGCATAGTAAATACAGGTTATTTTGGGTTTCAAAGACAAAAACCTTACTATAATAAATTTGGAGCTGAAATTTTGGGAAACTAATTGCAGAAACGATTAATAACCCACCTCTTTGTAATTAGAATTTTTATTGGATTTGAAAGTGCCCTTAAATTAGAATTTAGGGAGTGGATTTGTATTAACTTAAAAATTAAACGTATGAAAAACGAGGATCTAGAAAAAATTGAAGATTTTGAAAAATCAATTTTGCATTACAAAAAGTTGTCTTATATTCTGTATGCTTTAATAATAGCTGAAGTCTGTATTGTAACTTACAATTATATTAATGAAGGATTATCTATGGTAACCATTGCAAGTCTTTCGATGTTTTTATGTATTGTATCACTCACGAACTTATGTTTATTGTTTAAATCAAATAAAAAGATAGACAAACTACTTTTTGAAATTGTTTCTGAAATGTTAGAAGAGTTTGACTAATAACATTTTTTTAGGAGTGGAGTTTTTAGAAAATGAGTAGCAACTTTAAATCAATTAGAATATGAAATTTTTAGAAAGTTTATTTAACCTTTTCAAGGGTATTGCAATGATCTATTTAGCATTTGTTTTTTTAGCATGGTATATAAAAGGTCATTTTGGAAAGTACTTTGTCTTTTTTTGGATAAATACATTTTTATCGATTGCAATTTATTATAATCATCAAGCAAACATAAAGCCATACGACACGAGAACTGGAGCAGAAATTTGGGAAGCTAATCACAGAAGTGATTATTAACCTGCTTCTATATTTAGAATTTTTATTGTTTTGAAGAGTGCCCTTAAATCAGGATTTAGGGATTGGAATTGTAATAACTTAAAATTTAGAAATTATGAAAAGCGAGTATCAAGAATGTATTGAAACATCTAAAAATGAAATTAAACACAATACTAAAATGGCATTATTTCTTAGTCCATTTGTTGTAGTTGAAGGTTATGTATTTTACATTTATTTTTTAAAAGTAGGATTTTCCATCACCACATTTGGTTGTTTAGGGGTGTGTTTAGGGATGTTAATTGTAGTCCTTGCAAATTTGTATTCAATTTTAATTGAGCGAAGGTTGATAAAATTGTATGAAACCCATTATAACAAGAAATGTTAAGCTCTATTATCTGTAGTTCAGGATTTAGGGATTGGAATTGTAGTAAATTAAAATTTAAAAATTATGAAAAGCAAGTATCAAGAAATTATCGGAGAGTATGTAAAATCAATTGTACGCAATATTGTAATGGCTTTATTAGTTAGCCCTTTTGTAATAGTTTTTGGATATGTATTTTATATACATCTTTTAAAAGAGGGATTTTCGCTCACTACTAGTAACGCTTTCTTATTGTTCTTAGGAATGCTGCTGATAGAATTTATTAATTTAAATTCAATAGCAAAAGACCTCAAATCAATTAAAGAATATAAATTTTTAAAAGAACAAGCAGAATACTAGGACAATTATTTGTGCTTCTTTTTAGAAAGGCTTTCTATTTGTTCCTTCATTTTTTTCATTTCATCGGTTAAATGTTTAACTTCTTGAATGACTAAATACAGTTGTTGACTAATGTATTTATCTGAGATTGAGGAGTTTGATGTATCGATTTTTGGGATATTGTTTTCCGTTTCAACAGTTAAAAAAACAGAAACAGGCACCTTTAACAATTCAGCGATTTTAAACAGCCGATTGATAGAAATTTCGGTTACTCCTCGCTCCAAATTTGAATACGCTGCAACGGTAATTCCCAACTCATCGGCAATATTTTGTTGGCTTAAATTCAGGCGCAAACGCTCTAATCGTATTCTTTCTGCTACTTGTTCTTTCACAGAATAAAATTACCTGCGTTTAAAGTAAAACATCAACACTATTAATAAAATAATTATAGTAATTCTAAAATATATTTAGATATATTTGTTTTTGAATAAATGTATGACACAAAGAAAAGTAAACATATTAGATAAAACTGATCCGAATTATGCTTGAATCACCTTCGTTTTTTTTAACTAACTAAAAGTTACGGAGAATTTTGAATAATAAAAATAGACATGCAAGGGAGTCTAGAATAATAGTGGAGAACAGAACCCACTCAAAAAAACGAGGAGCATTTTAAAAGCCAAATGAGTAAGCACTACTAAAAAATAAACTATGAAAATAAAGAACGCAGCAATCTTTTTAATGATTGCATCAATTTGCAATATATTAGTTGAATTAACTAATAATGATGTATTTAATTATAGTCCAATTTATTATCTCATATCATTGACCTTGCCTATTTCTCTTATATTTTTGTCAATTGCCTTAATGAAATTTAAGAACGGAGTAAATCCATCGTCAACTAACAGTCATGAATTTTCGAATCCGATTAGCAATCAACCATTCACATCGGATGAAGATAAAACTGTTGCGATACTTGCATACATAACATTAATTGGTTTTATCATCGCGCTTGTTCAGCATAGCAGTAATAAAACAAAACTAGGAGCATACCACCTTAGACAAGTTGTTGGATTTATAATAACTGGTTTTACCATGTCAATTATTTTATTTTTAATTACGCTTCCAATATTTGGAATGGGATATCAAAATGCAGCGGATTATTCCGTTTTTATAGGAGCGGTTTCTTTCGTGGTTTCGATTGGATTATTAGTTTGTTTTATCATTAGCATAATAAATGCAGCAAATGGGCGCCTTAAGCCAGCTCCAATTTTTGGTCGTTTGTTTGAAAAATGGTTAGTCAATTTGTTTCAGTAAATCAGCAGATTTACAAAGTTTTAATCAACAACAAATACATCCCTGTCAAAGATTGGTATAGAGATAATTTGCAATTATTTCAACATATTAAAGGCATTCCAACATCCGAACAAATAGGTGTGGTTTTAAAGCAGCAGGGTTTTAACAGAAATGATTCTGGAACCGAAGTTATTTACAAGTAGTATTAGCCACTCTGAAGATTTCCAAAAAAATGTCGGGTAGATTTTGTGATTGAGTAAACCATTAAAATGGTTGGGGAATTTGTTTGGTTATCCTCCTAGGCTCGGGTTTAAACCCGAGCCTAGGAGATGAATGCACAATATCATAATCGTTTCAACGATTTATTCATCACATAATTTTACATCATTAAACCAATGTAATTCTATGGATTTAATGTATTCCATTTCAAACGGTTGTTTTTGTTTGTCAATTGTTGCGACAGTTTCGCAAGAATTTTAATACCCTAAGTTGTGCGCTTTTGAGTTTTTAAGTTTTCGTTGATAAATTTTCCTATTGACCAATAAAGAACTGTCGTTTCTGAATTCAAAAAAACAGCTGCTTTGGTTTTTGATTTCTCTATAATTTCTGTGATTCCAGACAATAACTCTACAGAAAACAGCTGTATTTGTTCATCTGAATTTGTTATGATTTAATTTTAACTTCTACTTAAGTTAGTGAAAAAGATGGTTAGAAAATAATAAAGGATTGTTTTCTAAATTTTTTATTTTACTCATTATTAAACGATTATGCCCCAAGGAATTTGTGCTATAGTACGTGGCACAAATTCGTATTTTGAATTATAAAACAAATACCATTGTCTAATTGCATATAAATTTCTTCTTGAAAAGCCTTTTTTCATCTCTGAGAATTCAGAGTTCAATTCTTTCGCAACATTTTCTATAATATTTGATCCCCACGTATTTTGTTTAGAGGAAATTTCTTTTCCAATTTCCCAATATAATTCTAATACTTGGGAATTTTTGGTTGCTGTTACCTTTTGACGTGCTGACTTTATTGTTCGTTTTAATTCATTTATCCACTCGTAAAACTCATTATTTGATTTAAGACGCTCCATTTCCCACCGTTCCTTATAAAATAAACATGGTAACACATTTTATCATAATAAAACGAGCGTTCTCGATAAGCTCCCATTTTTTGATCTCAAAATCAAAGAGTTTCAATGCTATTTTTGAGAAAGAAACGTATATTCTTATATAATTCACACTTTATTCCCTACTTTTGCACTCGATTTAAGAAATTCTATTATGAAAAAACAATTTTTAGTAACGTTTTTTGCGTTATTTTCAATTTCTTTACTTGTTCAATCACAAACTCCCGGAATGATCGTGGAACCCGCTACGGGAGTATCATTTGCCCCCGTCAATCACAATAAAAGTCTTGATGAAAATGTTAATCGCATTGTCATTTCGTATGGTGAAAAACTCAATTCTAAGGTGCTTTCAATTTCAGATATAGAAGCGTTTAGTTGGGAAATAATAGCAAATGACACTTCTAAATTTCTTGGAGTTGGTAATGAAATATTTGAAATTTTATTTGAAAAACCCGGAAAATATGATTTAATATTAAATCATTCTGAAAAAAAGAACAATAAGGCGTGTCAGCATACCAATGAAAAAATAGTATACCGTTTGGAAGTTCAAGACGAAAAATATGAATTTTTATTAGATGAATTAGCGTTATCTAAGTCTATTATTGGTAACCTTGAAACAAATGGAATTGTTGTTTCAGTTCCCATTATTTACTCAAGTTACTATAACAACCAAGGTAAATTAAAAGGCTTAAAAATGATTTCATCAGGAGTAAATACAAGCATTGAAGGGGAGCCGAAAAACAATGACAATCCATTACAAATAGGTAAGAATATTATTTCCTTTAATTTAAAAGGAAAGGCTACACCTAATACTTATATTATGTTTGATTTTTACAAACATGATAATTTGATTGAAACCTATTATCTACCCAACGAAATTAAATAATTATAAACATGAAATTTTCTGTAATAATGAGAATACTTATACAATCATTATCATTTGTCATTGCCTTTGCTTTTTTTAATCCTATTTATTCGCAATGTGGATTTCAACCCACTTGCACTAATACCAATTACTTGAATTTTGGAATGGGTTCAAATACAGATGCAGCGACAATTGAATATGATAACTTCATTTCGTCTTTTCACCAGACAGTGGTTAGAACTGCTGAAGGTTCATACAAAGTTTGGGGCCAAAACGTGGCGAGTAATGGCACAGGTGATTTGTTATCTCCGACTGAAATCACACCTGCAAATTTTCCGGGAATTACGGGAAATATTCTTAAGGCACATTTAGGGTCAGAAGTATTTAATGTTCAAGGAATAGTTTTGACAACTGACGGTTTATTTGCTTGGGGGGACGAAGGTGCAGTTTTGCATGCTAACCTCACAACCTCTTCTGCTTTTCAAAAAATAACCGTTGCTGGAAATACGCAAGGATTACCAGCTGGAGTGACTCCGTTAGATGTAAAAATGCTTTTTGTGACGTACCGTACAATTGCATTGACAACTTGCAGTGGAGATGTTTACGTACTTACACAAGTGGGTGAAAATGCTGGTCGAGGACTTACTGGCACATTGAACGCCGCAGCTTCAACGCAATGGTACCAAGTCACCACTTCTGCTGCAGGGAATCCAAGTCTGGGCGATGTCATTGCGGTTAGAGGTAACATGTATACAATGTTTGCGTTGACTTCAACCGGCCAACTTTTTACTTGGGGTGCTGAAACCTATCTAGGAAACAATTCGGCATTAGTAGCAAGAACGCGAGCAACACCTATGACCCTTCCGAGTGCTAACCCAATCAAAATGATTGGTGTAACAAGGGATAACAATAATCTTGCTGCCGGCGGAAATCAAGCACAAATTAATGTTGCCAGTTATTATGTGTTAAACGCCAACGGAAATTTATATTCCTTGGGTGGTAATACACAGCGTCAATTAGGTGATTGGACTACTACTGAACGCCGTTCATGGGTTCAGCCAAGATATACATCTTCAACTGGACCGGTGATGAATAATATTCACTGGATTTCACCGAATGAACATGACAATATGTTAGCTTCAATAAATGTGATAACTGCCGATTCTGTAAATTACAATTGGGGCGATTGTGATGGCGAAATGCTCGGAAGAGGCGTAACTACGAATGCCAATCCGGGAATACCAAATGGAATCACTGCTACTGATCGAATTCTTGCGGTTGAAACAGGTGGTCATACTTCAATGCTCGTTAAAAAATGTGAGGATTTTTTCGGGTATGTAGGGCATAGAATCGGTGGTAGTATGGGTGATGGCACCAACGTTACATCAAATGAATCTACTTACACCTTTACTACTGCTGTTGTATTTATTTGCGGTGCCACATCCGTTGATGTATCTGTCACTGGAACACCAACATTGAGTCCTGGTGGTTTATATTGTAATGGTACAACGATTGATGTTACCGCAGATCCTAGTGGAGGAGTATTTTCAGTAACAGGACCTGCATCATTATCTGGTACAAATTTAACTTTCACAGGAACAGGAAGTAATACGGTTAATCTGGTATACACTGTCCCAACGCCTGGTTGCCCTGGTTCGGTTACAGCCACTGTTGTTTTTGAAACTGAAGATTGTCTGCTTCCACCAACCGTAAATGTAAGTAGTTCAACCTGTTCATCGCCAGGTATAGCAACCATCACAAATTATAATGCCGCCCTAACTTATACCTTTACGCCATTAGGACCAATTGTTGGCGCAGGTGGCATAATCAGTGGTATGACCGCAGGAACAAACTACACCGTGACTGCCACAAACGCTAGTAGTTTTGTATCTGATCCAAGTGCTTCGTTTAGTATTGCTGCCCAGTTGACAACACCAAGTGCACCAACAGTAAGTACAGCTGCAGCAACGTGTTCAGCAGTAGGAACAGCAACGATTACAAATTACAATGCTGCTCAAACCTATTCTTTCACACCAAGTGGACCAACAGCAGGAGCTGGAGGAGTGATCTCAGGAATGACAGCTGGAACAAGTTATACAGTAACAACAACAAATGCTAGTACTTGTACATCCGTGGCAAGTGCTTCGTTTAGTATTGCTGCCCAGTTGACAACACCAAGTACACCAACAGTAAGTACAGTTGCAGCAACGTGTTCAATAGCAGGAACAGCAACAATTTCAAATTACAATGCCGCTCAAACCTATTCTTTCACACCAAGTGGACCAACAGCAGGAGCATTGGGTGTAATAAGTGGCATGACAGCTGGAACAAGTTACACAGTAACGGCAACAAATGCTAGTACTTGTACATCCGTGGCAAGTGCTTCGTTTACTATTGCTGCCCAGTTGACAACACCAAGTACACCAACAGTAAGTACAGTTGCAGCAACGTGTTCAACAGCAGGAACAGCAACAATTTCAAATTACAATGCTGCTCAAACCTACACGTTCACACCAAGTGGACCAACAGCAGGAGCTGGAGGAGCAATCTCAGGAATGACAGCTG
>JBILHL010000009.1:0-85370 GCA_044350515.1 Crocinitomicaceae bacterium
TTCCGACTCTATCCATTGAACATCGGAATCCAATCATTGCGGAACCTTTGTCCTCATCTAAGAATCTTCTGTTTCCTGGTGATAACCAGTATGCTCTGTCAGCCCAAGAACCTCCTTTATATACTCTAGATTTATCAGAGATTAAAGTTGTTGGCCAACCGCTTGAAGAACTGTTAATTGAGTTACCTTCCAAATCCTCATTTTCATGCTCGTTTTGATACATAACTTGTTTAGAATTTCTTCTACCTTGGTTAATGTCATTTTTACGAGAAGGATTGTTGTAGAAAATAGAAGATTCTAAATCTCCGTCTAAAGCATCTCGATAATCATCTTGACGATAATTCAATCGACCTGCATTTTCTTCTACAGTTACATTTCTCCAACGTTGTTTACCTTTTGTTTCAGTTACAAACTCTGTTAAACCATTTCTTAAAGTTATAATCCAAGTTGTAATAGTTGGATCTAAATAATATGATTGGAACTTGTACTCAAGGTATTCTTTACTGAATATATGATTTGGGTCACCTGCAACAGCAATACCCATATAAGCTGGAGCTACTGCCATATTAAATGCAGGCATCATTATGTTTTCTAATAAATTTACTGTTGTAGCTCCGTCTTTAACATCTAATGGTAATAATTTATTGAATAAAACTCTTTCAACGTATGCAGAGGCAGCAACTGTTCTTCCTTGGTTATATAAAGCAATTGATGTATCTAATAACATATTTAAAGTATCCAAGAATTCGAATTGCAATCTTTCTTGATCTGTAAATTTATTTTTATTTGACACATAACTTGCACTAGGTGAATTAAACTGATATTTTCTAGGGTCTTGTCTTGAATAAATCCTAGAATTCATAGCATTATTATTAACTATACTATCATTTTTAGTAGCTGCTGTGCCAGAAGGAACATTTGTTTGATATGCAGAACTTTTGTTTTGATTATAACCAGTGTTAGCATACGCTAGATATTTAATGCGAGCAAACTCGTTTACGAATTCTTTCATTCCATGAACATCATAGACGTTTTCTGTTGCTTTAACAGGTTTGTCATATAAACCGTCTGGAACTAATAATTGAGTTTTGTACACATTACCTCTGAAAGGCATAAATTCTTCAAATACTTCACTAGACATAGGACGATATACATCCATTACCCATTCTGAAACGTTACCAGCCATATGGTATAATCCATAGTCATTAGGCCAAAAATCGTCAACACGAACTGTAATATCTCCTCCGTCATTTAAGTTGCCTGCAACTCCCATCATATCACCTTTGCCACGAACAAAATTTGCTTGTATAGCACCCGCAAACTGTTGTTCAGCTTGGCGAACATAATGCCCATCCCAAGGGTAAATTCTTCTGTCATTAATATTTTCTGAATTTGGATCTAAATTTCCTATTAAACCTAGTGCTGCGAATTCCCATTCTGCCTCAGTTGGAAGGCGATAGTTTGGTAATAAAATACCATCTTCTAATTTGACAGGTCTTGAACCTAATCGACCACTTTCAACATTTGCCATTACTGGATCAAAATTTTCCAATTGATAAGGATCTCTAGGAATTCCACGACCAGTCTTTTTGTCTAATGGAATTTTCTTAGTACCGTTATCCAAAGTATATCCACCTTTTGCAACGCCGTTTTCATCTACGGTACCAGTTTCAATATTATAGGCACCATTCAAATAGTTTTCAGTACTAAACATGTTTTGAGGAGTTGAAACCATTTTTTGGTAATCTTTTTGTGGTGCATTAGCAGCTCCAACATCACCCATATCACTTCCACCTTTGTAGGTATTTAAGTGATTAGAATTATCTGAAAAATGCCATTTTATAACACCTTCACGAACTAAAATAGACTCATTTACACGGTCAGTTCTCCACTTACAAAAGTCATTCGCTTGTAACCAAGAAACACCAACAACTGGGTAATCACGGTAAGACGGGTGACGTAAATAGTAAGTTACATATTTTTCTCTGTAACCTAAAGCTGTTCTCCAAGCTAAGGTATCAGGCAAAGATTTTTTGTAAACATGCGGATATGTTTTGTAATAAACACGTTTCATCCAGTACATGTATTCTAACCAATGTAAGTTAGTAACCTCTGTTCTATCTAAATAAAAAGAAGCAACTGTTACTCTAGCAGCACGTGCATTCCAATCGTACATTACGTCTTGTTCTGTGCGGCCCATTGTAAACGTTCCACCTTCGATCATTACTAGTCCTGGACCAGTTTCTTGTTCCCTAGCATCGAATTTTTCGAAACCACCATTTTCATAGTTGTTGTATTCCCAACCTGTTGAAGAGGAAGTTTCTTTAGCACAAGATGAAATTAGCACCAATCCAATTAGTGTGATTCCAAATAAATTTAACTTAGTTATTTTCATAATATGATGTCTAGTGTAGAAAATAAATTCAAAAACATTAAAAAGTTACATTATTAAAAAGAAGGACAAGAAATTTTTCTAAAATTCTTAGCTTTTTTCTTACATTTTAGGTTAAGTCCCATTGAAACTTCGTGAGAACCTCCAGAAACACCGTTCCCTAATTTTGATACAGTTAAATCATAACTATATCCAATTTTGAATTTGTCAGTTGTAATTCCAAAGCAAAGAATAAATGCATCTCTGTTTCTATACCAAGCACCAACCGTAAAATTTCCATATTTAATGTAAGTACCAATACTTAACTCTTGAAAACCATTTTGATATTGGTAAATAATATTTGGCATAATACTCGTTGTACTTGCGTACCGACCTTTTGAACCAACAGGAATGTCAGCACCCGCATGACCTGTAAAACGCATTGGCAATTTGGATTCTCCTAAAATCATTGATTCGTCAGGTGTATTTAAGTGATGAACAGCACCACCAAAATAAAATCCTTTTCCGAAACCAACAAATCCAGCTGAAGCGTCAAAAAAACCTCTTCTTCCGTTACCTCTAGGTACGTCTCCAGTTTGATAAATAAATCCACGACGTGCATCAATCATGTCACCAAATGTCAATTTATCCCAATCTAAAAACTTTTGATAATAGGCCGCTCTAGCTCCAAACATCAACGAAAATTTTCGATTAACTTTTAGGTTGTAGGAGTAAATACCTCCCAACATAGTTGTTTGAATTGTCCCAGAACCTTGTTGGTCATGAGTAGCAATTATCCCAATTCCACCCGAAACACTTTTAGCATACGTGTCAAAAGCAGCACTGTATGTAACATAGTTTCCAGTTAATTGTGGCCATTCATTCCTGTAATTCAAAGCAATCCTTGGGCAACCCGTAGAACCCGCTAAAGCAGGATTTAAATAGATAGGATTTGAATAAAACTGAGTGAATGTAGGGTCTTGAGACCAACTTGCATTACCAAGAGTGGCAATGAATATCATTGCGAGTATAAATAATTTAGAGCCGTATGTCTTCACAAACTTAGATTTAAGCACGAACAATTTTAACGATGTTTTGGTTTTAAGGTTACAAATATCGAATATTTATTCAAATAAAAAAGATGTTTAGTCGTTTTTTCTTAGTTCACCATGGAAATCACAGTAATTATGCACAATAATCTCCTTTCTTTATTTTTTATTTTATCATTCAACTTTTTTGGTTTTTCTCAAAGTCTTAAATACACTCTTGACTGGGAACAACAAAGTTTAACGAATGAAAACGGAGCAGATTTTGTTTTCTCGCAAGTTAAAAATTGTGGTTTGGATAATGGTGTTCCCTTTTTCTTCGTAAAAGAAGAGGTTAAATTTAAAAAAGCAGAGGTTAAAGTAAAAGCAATGAATTTTGAGGTAGCTCCTGAAATCGATAAAAAGCACCTTAGTTACCTTAATTATGAGTTGACAGAAGAGGTAAAAATGAATTTCAAGGTGACATCCGCAGGTTCAGAAAATTATTTTGTTTTTCATGCAATACCCTACAAATTGGTTAATAATCAATTGCTACGATTGAAAAATATTGAATTCGAATTACTTAAAAAGTCAGATATTGCAATTGAAAAAGATTTTGTCGAGAATTCAGTTTTACGAGAAGGTTCTGGTTTTTGGTATAAAATCGCTGTTCAAAAGGATGGAATTTATAAAATAGATAAAACATTTTTAGAAGCTTGTGGAATTTCAACAACAGGACTAAATCCAAATCATATAAATATTTTTGGAAATGGTGACGGTTCAATTCCTGAATTGAATTCTATCTATCGTCCTGATGATTTACTAAAAAATGCAATTTTTATTGCTGGAGATCAGGATGGTAGCTTTGATGCAAATGATTACATTTTGTTCAACGCATGGGGACCTCACAAATGGTATCCTAACGGAACAGCTGAATTTGAACAAAGAAGAAATACGTATGCTGATTATTCCTATTACTTTATTAATGTAAACCCGAATGAAATACCAAATCGTATAACAACAGCTACTTTCCCTTTAATAGACGCTATCGTTGACACCACTTTTACAACTTACGATTTTAGAGATGTTTATGAGAATGATTTAGTTAATTTAGTGAGTGCAGGACAACGTTGGTATGGCGAATTATTTGATATTGAACTCGAAAGAACAATTAATTTTTCAATTCCAAATATTGGAATAGCGCCCATTCGTTTTAAGTCTGCAATGGCATCTAATGCCGTTTCTTCAGCAGGTACTTCTCAGAAATTTTCGGTAAATAACCAAATTTTGTTAAATGATTTGTTGCCTGGGACAGGTGGAACGGATTATTCAAGATCAACTAAATCATTTTCTCTAAATAATCCTCCCTCTATAATTCCTCTAAAGATTTCGGTAACAAGAAATAATCCTAATATGCTTACCTATTTAGACCGTATATTGTTGAATACCAAACGAAACCTCGTTTTTTATGGAACTCAATTTGGTTTTAGGAATTTGATTGTTAATCAGCCTTCAAAAGTTGCAGCTTACACTATTTCGAGTTTCCCAAGTACTGGTTTTATTTGGGATGTTACTGATAGACAACAACCAAAACAATTAAACGGTGTTCAAAGCGGATCAAGTTTTACATTTAAATCTACGCAAGAGTATAGAGAATTTGTTGCTTCAAATGGTTCCTCTTTTTTTACGCCTGATAGAATTGGTGAGGTTGCTTATCAAAATTTACATGGATTATCTCAAGCAGATTATTTAATTGTAACGCATCCTGATTTTTTAGCTCAAGCAAATCGATTAGCGGATTTACACCGTGAAGAAGGGATGACAGTTCACGTTGCAAAAACAGACGATATTTTTAATGAATTTAGTTCAGGTGCTCCAGATGCTGGAGCTATACGGATGTTTGCAAAAATGTTTTATGATCGTGGAGCACTTAATCCATCATCTCGTCCAAAATATCTATTGCTATTCGGTGATGGTACTTTTGATCCCAAAAATCGTATTTCTAATAATAACAATTACGTTCTAACTTACCAAGTAAGTAATAGTGAAAATCACATTTCAGCTTTAGTAACTGATGATTTTTTTGGAATGCTTGACAACAATGAATCAATTGAATCAACAGATATGTTGGATATTGGAATTGGTCGCATTTTAGCAAGTACGGTAATCCAAGCCAAGCAACAAGTGGATAAAATTGAACATTACATAAAAAATGGTTCATCTTTGTTTGCAAACCAAGGTGCTTCTTGCTGTTTAGGAGACAACTCCGCGAATACTTATGGAGATTGGCGTTTGAAATATGTACAAGTTGCAGATGATGAAGAAGGGGGTTATTTTTTGAAGTATGATACTGAACCGCAGTATAATTGGGTGAAAAAAAATCACCGTGAAATGAACTGTGATAAATTATATATGGATGCATATCCACAACAAACTTCTGCTGGAGGACAGCGTTATCCAGATGTTTTTAATGCAATTTCAGACAGGGTTCAGCGTGGTGCTTTAATAGTAAATTATGTTGGTCATGGGGGAGAGGTTGGCTTAGCTGAGGAGCGTGTGGTTACTGTTCCACAAATTCAATCATGGACAAATATCAATGCTATGAATTTATTTGTTTCTGCAACATGTGAGTTTACGAAATACGATGATCCTTCAAGGGTTTCTGCTGGTGAATGGGCTTCATTGAATCCAAATGGTGCCGCAATAGCACTGATGACTACAACTCGTTCAGTTTATTTTGGAGTTAATTCTAACACAGGTTTAGCATTCTATCGCAATGTTTTTCAACGTGACGCACAAGGCAATCCTAGAACTTTTGGGGAGATTGTTATGAGAACAAAAAATGAAGCTGGAAATAGTGACAATAAAAGAAGTTTTACTTTAATTGGTGATCCCGCTTTAAAAATTGCTCTTCCGAAATTTAGAATAGTAACAGATAGTATAAACGGGAAAAGTCCTGTTATAGAGATAGATACTTTACGTGCTTTGAGTAGAGTAACGATTAAAGGACATCTAGAAAATTTCAATAATGAAACCTTAACATCCTTCAATGGCATTGTTGTCCCTTCAATTTTTGATAAAATAAAAACACAGAAAACGCTTGGTCAAGATCAAAGTTCTCCAATTATGGAATATGAACTACAACGAAATATTGTTTACAAAGGAAAAGCCTCAATTACGAATGGTTATTTTGAGTTTTCATTTGTTGTTCCAAAAGATATTGCTCTAAATTTTGATTTAGGGAAAATCAGTTATTATGCTTACAATGACAACGATGATGCTTTTGGTTTTGATACTAGTTTAATTATTGGTGGAATTGATCCAAATGGAATTGTGGACAATCAAGGTCCAACATTGGAAGCATTTATGAACGATGAGAAATTTATAAATGGAAGTGTAACTGATTCAGAACCTGTACTATTGTTAAAAGCGTTTGATGAAAACGGGATTAATACAGTTGGAAATGGGATAGGTCACGACATCTTAGCTGTTTTAGATGGTGATGTAGCAAATCCGATTAACTTAAACGATTTTTATGTTGCTGAATTAGATAATTTTCAAAAGGGAGAAATTCGTTATCAATTAAAAAATCTTGAAAAAGGAAAACATAATGTAGAAGTTAAAGTTTGGGATGTAAATAATAATTCATCAACTGTTATGATTGATTTTGTTGTTCAAGAAAAACAAGAACCTAAATTAGATCATGTTTATAATTATCCGAATCCATTTACTACAAAAACTTCATTCATGTTTGAACATAATCAAGCATGTAATAGTTTAGAGACCCAAATTCAAATATTTACAGTTTCTGGTCGATTGGTAAAAACCATTAATTCAATAGTTCCAACAACAGGATTTAGAGCTGAAGGAATTGATTGGGATGGTAGGGATGAATATCAAGACCAACTAGCAAAAGGTGTCTATGTTTATCGTTTAAAAATAAAAAATTCGGATGGTTTAACGACGGAGAAAACAGAAAAATTGGTTATTTTGCGCTGATTAAACAATAAAACTTTCAACTTTACGTATATTTACAAATCTTTATTTGAATCAAATCTTAATGAAAAATACTGGTCTCTTTTTATTCTTTTCTATCGTTTCATTTTTCTCATTTGCACAGCCAACTGGTTCGGGTGTATCTGACAACGATTTACAGTTAAATACAATAACAACAGCACTTCCTTTTATGTCTATCACTCCTGACTCAAGAGCAGGCGGTATGGGCGATGCTGGAACTGCTCTAAGTCCGAATTCTAACTCAGTTTATTGGAACACATCTGCTTTGAGTTTTTCAAAAATGAAATCAGAAGTAAGCTTATCTTATGTTCCTTGGTTAAGACAATTAACAAATGATATTCATCTATCAAATCTTGCTGGATATGTTAAGTTAAACAAAATTCACACAATTGGAGGTTCCCTTCGCTTTTTTAGTCTTGGAGAAATTACGTTTACCGATGCAGCTGGAAATGTAATTCGCGATGATAAACCAAGTGAGTTTGAGCTTACAGGTGCTTACGCGTTTCGATTAGCAGATAAATTAAGTATTGGGTTAAATGGAAAATTTGCCTATTCTAATTTAACAGGCGGATTGACTGTTGGTGGAGTTAACACAAAACCTGGAGTTGTTGGTGCGGCAGATTTGTCTTTTACCTATTATAATGACGATGCTAAAATCGGAAAACTAGATGGTGTTTATACGTTCGCAACTACGTTCAATAATATCGGAAACAAAGTAGCCTATTCAGAACTGTCTCAACGTGATTTTATTCCAATGAATATGAAAATTGGAAATTCATTCAAAGCTGAGTTTGATAGATATAACCACGTAACATTTGCAGTAGATTTACAAAAATTATTAGTGCCAACTCCTGCGATTTATGAGTTAGTAAACGGAAACAATGAAATGTTAGCCGGCCGTACAAGTGATGTTGGGGTTATAAGTGGAATGATTCAGTCCTTTTATGATGCGCCTGGGGTTTTGGCGAAAGATGAAGATGGAAACTATATTCAGAATGCAGATGGTACCTACGAAATTGTTAAAGGAACACGTTTAAAAGAAGAGTTAGCAGAAATCAACATTGCGGCTGGTGTAGAGTGGTGGTATAATGATGTTTTTGCTGTAAGAACTGGTGTTTTTTATGAAAACAAAAATAAAGGAAATCGTCAGTTTTTAAATTTTGGTGCAAGTTTGAAGTACAACATGTTTGCATTTGATTTCTCTTATTTAGCTTCTATTAGTGGTCGTCAAAGTCCTTTAGCAAATACCTTAAGATTTACAATTCGCTTGTACTTGGGTCAAGGTGGAGGCGCAGCAACAGACGGAGAATAAATGAATATTCGTATTGGATACGGTGTAGATGTTCACCAGTTAGCTGAAAATTATCCACTTTGGATAGGCGGATTAAAAATTGAATCCGATCTAGGAGCAGTTGGTCATTCTGATGCCGATGTGCTTTTACACGCTATCTGTGATGCATTATTAGGAGCAGCTAATCTTCGCGATATCGGTTTTCATTTCTCTGATACAGACCCACAATTTAAAGGCATTGATTCTAAAATTTTACTAAAAGAAGTTGTCAAAAAAGTAGAGGCAAAAGGATATACTGTTATAAATATTGACTCAACTGTAATTTTAGAAAAACCTAAATTGAATCCGCATATTCCCGCTATGCAACTTGTTATTGCTGAAATTTTGAAGGTTGATGAAGACGCAGTTTCAATTAAAGCAACTACACACGAGAAAGTTGATTCGTTTGGAGAAAGAAGAGCAGTAAAAGCCTATGCGGCTTGTTTACTTGAGAAAAAGTAAATTAAAAATAGTTCACTTTAATCTCTCCGTTCTAAACTTTTCACTTTTAATTTTCAATTCTACATTTTCAATTTTAAATTAATTACCCATTCAGTTCTTATATTTGCACTATGAAAGTAAATCCAAACTATCAAACCAAGGAGCAACTTGTTGAATTATACAATAAGCCTTTATTAGAACTAGTTTTTGAAGCAGCAACCATTCATCGTCAATATCACAATCCTCGCGAAGTGCAAATGTCTTCTTTATTGAGTATAAAAACAGGTGGATGTGCAGAAGATTGTGGTTATTGTCCGCAGGCAGCTCGATATCATACAGATGTTGAAGCTCATAAATTAATGACAGTTGATTCTGTTATTGAGCAAGCTAAAAACGCTAAAGCCAATGGTTCTTCAAGATTATGTATGGGTGCAGCTTGGAGAGAAGTTCGCGACAACAAAGATTTTGATAATGTCATTGAAATGGTTCAGTCTGTAAATGATTTGGGAATGGAAGTTTGTTGTACCTTGGGTATGATGAACGAAGAACAGGCCAAAAGATTGAAAAATGCAGGTTTATTCGCTTACAATCACAACTTGGATACTTCACCAGAGTTTTACGGTGATGTAATTTCAACGAGAGAATACGAAGACCGATTAAATACAATTGATAATGCTCGAAAAGCTGGTATAACGGTTTGTTCAGGAGGAATTATTGGAATGGGAGAAGCTCTTGAAGATAGAATGGGATTGTTATTGAGTTATATGCAAATGGAAACTCCGCCTGAATCTATTCCAATAAATGCTTTGGTAGCTGTTGAAGGTACTCCCTTAGAGGATCAAAAACCAATCGAACAATGGGAAATGATAAGAATGGTTGCTACTACGCGAATTGTTTTTCCAGAGACTGTCGTTCGATTATCGGCTGGTAGAACAAAAATGAATATGGAAGCACAAGCTTTATGTTTTATGGCTGGAGCAGGCTCTATTTTCGCAGGTGATAAATTATTAACGACACCAAATCCAGATTTCAACGAGGATAAAGAAATGTTTGAAATTCTTGGATTGCTTCCAAAAGAACCTTTCAAGGATGCAGAACAACCTGTAACTATTCCTGATTTGAAAATAGAAGAACGTAAAGCTAAGGAATTGCAACGCGAGCAAGAATTAGAAGCAGCAAGAATAGCAGCTATTGAAAATGGTTTTGCTCCTCGAAAAGTTAGTTCAGTTGATTCTATTTAGATGGATGCCAAACTTCTTGCTAAACTTAATAAGCGTAAGGAAGAAGGTACGTTTCGCTCATTGACAGAAGTTGATTTAAAAATTGATTTTTTTTCCAATGATTATTTAGGAATTGCCCGCGATTCAATAAACCAAATTTCTTCAAATTCTGGTGCCACAGGTTCACGACTTTTATCCGGTAATTCTTTAGAATCGATTTCGTGTGAGACTTTTTTAGCAGATTTTTTTCAGTGTCAATCATCTTTAGTATTCAATTCTGGTTTTACAGCAAATCTTGCACTACTAAGTTCTGTTCCGCAACGAGGAGATACAATTATTTATGATGAATTTGTTCACGCAAGTATTCGTGATGGAATTCGATTATCATTTGCAAATTCAAACTCGTTTCAGCATAATGACTTTTCTGATTTAAAACAGCAATTAAAAAAAGCTAAGGGCTCGATTTACGTGATAATTGAATCACTTTATTCAATGAATGGTGATATTGCACCTTTGAAGAACATTGCTTCATTATGTGAAGAGTTTAATGCCTACTTAATTGTTGATGAAGCACATTCTATAGGTGTTTTTGGTTCGAATGGAAGAGGAATCGT
Organism: Crocinitomicaceae bacterium; assembly: GCA_044350515.1. Taxonomy (GTDB): domain Bacteria; phylum Bacteroidota; class Bacteroidia; order Flavobacteriales_D; family Crocinitomicaceae; genus UBA952. Next base: position 11,019 of record JBILHL010000009.1, read on the forward strand.
AGATGCTTTAAATTTACAAAGTAAAATTCTCGCTCGTGTTATTACGTTCGGGAAGGCTTATGGTTTTCACGGAGCCGCAATATTAGGTTCATCAGAATTAAAAGATTTTCTTATCAATTTTGCACGTCCATTTATTTATACAACGGGTTTACCTCCAGCGGATTATCAGACTATTCAATCGAATGTAGCTTTCAATATCAAAGAGCGACAAGATATGCTACATATGAATCTAGTTAACTTCCGAGATGGTTTAAATCAAGATAAACGTTTCACTTCAGCTATTAATTCACCAATTCAAGTAGTTCAAATGAATTCAATTTTAGAAATAAAAGAATTGGTAGAACGAATGAATGCCGTTGGGATTTACACGAAACCTATTTTTTCTCCCACTGTTCCAGTTGGAAGCGAGTGTATTCGAATTTGTATGCATTCATTTAATACGATTGAAGAAATCCATATTTTAAAATCTCTTTTTTAAACAAAAAAAAGTCCCACCGAAGTAGGACTTTAAATTATTATTATTTGTAATTGGGCTTATCCACCAAAGTCGTCGAAACGAACATTTTCTTTAGGAACTCCCCATTCATCACACATTTTAAGCACTGCATTATTCATCATCGGTGGACCACAGAAGTAAAACTCGATATCCTCTGGTGAATCATGTTTTGATAAATATTGATCAATAACAGCTTGATGCACAAATCCAACGAATCCATCTCCAACTGTATCGTTTGTATCTGTTTTTGCAACCCAATTATCTTCAGGTAACGGTTCAGATAACACAAGATAGAATTTGAAATTTGGAAAATCTCTTTCTAAATCTCTAAAATAGTGGATGTAGAACAACTCTTCTTTTGAACGACCACCATACCAATAGGTAACTTTTCTACCTGTTTTAATCGTTTTGAACAACTCATATAAATGCGAACGCATTGGAGCCATTCCGGCTCCACCACCGATATACAACATTTCAGCATCTGAGTCGTTAATGAAGAATTCTCCGTAAGGACCAGAAATAACCGCTTTGTCACCAACTTTTAAGTTGAAAATAAACGATGAAGCAATTCCTGGATTTACATTCATCCAACCGTTTCTTGCTCTATCCCAAGGTGGTGTAGCAATACGAACATTTAACATTACTCTTCTTCCTTCAGCTGGGTAAGAAGCCATTGAATAAGCACGAACAACTTCTTCTTCGTTTTTCATTACTAAATCCCACATTCCGAATTTATCCCAGTGTTTTCTAAACTTATCAGGTTCTCCTGGGTGATCTTGTGGATGTGCTTCAATATCCATCTCTGAATATTTAACCGTACATACTGGGATTTTAATTTGAATATAACCACCAGCTTTATAATCCATATCTTCAGGGATTTCAACGATAAATTCTTTAATGAAAGTTGCTACGTTATAGTTAGAAACAACGGTTGCTTCCCATTCTTTGATACCAAGAATTTCTTCTTCCACATGAATTTTCATGTTTTCTTTTACTTTCACTTGACAACCCAAACGCCATTTATCAGCGATTTCTTTTCTAGAGAAGTTTGGAATTTCAGTTGGTAAGATTTCTCCACCACCTTCTAAAACTTGACATTTACATTGGATACATGTACCACCTCCACCACAAGCAGAAGGTAAGAATACACCTGCATTACCTAAAGTTCCAAGGAGTGTTCCTCCACCGTCAACTTCAAGAATTCGTTCACCATGATTAATATCAATAGTAATTTTTCCTTTTGGTGATAACTTAGCTTTTGCAAATAATAACATTGCAGTTAGCAAAAGGGTAACAAAAAGAAAAATGATAACCGTTACGGTCATTAATACACCTAAACTCATTTTGCGTCTTTATTTGAAGTGGATAATTCAGCTACTTTGTTTGAAGCAGTTTCAGTAGTTGCTTCTTTTTTCTCTTTCTTCGGTTCATCAACATATTTGATACCGGAGAAACTCATAAATGCTATTCCCATTAGTCCAGTTAGAATAAAAGTAATTCCTAAACCTTTTAATGGAGCAGGAATGTGAGAATATCTAATTTTTTCACGAATTCCAGCAATTAAAACGATAGCGATTGCCCAACCAATTCCAGATCCCATTGAAAAAGCAGTAACATCCATAAAAGTTGAATACTGTCTTTCTTGCATAAATAATGCTCCACCTAAAATTGAACAATTTACTGCGATTAACGGTAAGAAAATTCCAAGTGCGCCATAAAGTGCAGGCGAAAATTTCTCAACAATCATCTCAACTAATTGAACAACTGATGCCACAACAGCAATGAACATAATGAAGGAAATAAAGCTCAAATCGATTTCTTTCCAAGCAGGGTTTAACCATTCTAACGCTCCAGCTTTCAATAAATAATTTTCTAACAACCAGTTCAATGGAACGGTTACAACCAAAACGAAAATTACGGCTGCACCTAATCCAACTGCGGTTTTAACTGTTTTAGAAACGGCTAAATAAGAGCACATTCCTAAAAAGTAGGTAAAAATCATATTTTCAGAGAAAATAGCTTTTACAAATATGTCTAATGTAGTTTCCACTTTTCTTTATTTTAAATTAAATTTCTTCTTGAAGATTTTTGTTTCTAGAGCGTTGAATCCAAATAATCACACCAACAATGATTAAAGCCATTGGAGGCAAAATTACTAGGTTGTTATTTGCATAACCCATTGTGTATAATCCCCACTCTTCACCAGGTATTGCAGATCCAAAAATTGGAAAGCCTAATAAACTTCCTGAACCAAAAAGTTCTCTAAAAAAACCAACAACCAATAGCAAACCTGCATAACCCATTCCATTTCCAATTCCATCTAATAAAGAAGGCCACGGTTTATTTGCCATTGCAAATGCTTCAAAACGACCCATAATGATACAATTGGTAATGATCAAACCAACGAATACAGAAAGTTGTTCTGAAATATCAGGAAGGAAAGCTTTTAAAATTTCATTTACAATAATTACAAGTGCTGCTGCAACTACTAATTGTACAATGATTCTTATTCTTGGTGGCATAATGTTTCTCAAAGCTGAGATTACAAAATTACCTATTGCAGTAACGAATATTACTGATAATCCCATTACTAATGAGGTATCAATCTTAACTGTAATTGCTAATGCAGAACATATCCCTAATACTTGAACTGTAACAGGGTTGTTATCTGTAAGAGGGTCAGTAATTAATTTTCTATTCTTTTTTGAGAAAAGTGGCTCGCTCGGAGCTTTTACTTTTGCAACTGTTTCGCTCATTTTTCTTTATTTAAGTGTTTTAAAATAAACTGTATATGGAACTAAGCAACGGTTTACCATTTCTTCCACTCCTTTCGAAGTGATTGTTCCCCCGGAAATTCCATCAATCTTAGTAGGATTTGGACCAGAACCATCTTTCACCACTTCAAAAGGTAAGAAATCTCCATTTTCGTCAGAAATTTTTTCGTCTCCTTTTGTCCATCTATCGATGAAGAATCCTTGTGAAATTTCGGCACCCAATCCAGGAGTTTCACCTTGGTGTCCAAAAGAAGCACCAGAAATAGATCTTTTATCCTCAGATACACAAATGTTTCCCCAAACAGGTCCCCAAAGACCTTTCCCTATTATTGGAATTACATATAACTTTTTACCTTGTTTTTCAGCAATAAACATGGGATAGTTTCTTTTTGAAGCAGGAAGCGTTTTGTCTTTAAATTCAGTTTTAATATCAACTTTAAATGCTGCATCCTTACCCTCTTCAATAACTTTTCCAGATTCACTTAAAACAACTTCAGCTTTGATATACTCTTCGTATTTTGCTTCTGCATTTTCACGTGAAATAGTTTGAAATTCCTCAGTTGTTAAAAGTGCTTTTAAAATTTCCATCTTCTTTTTTATCTTTCCATTTGCATCTTGCATAGGTTTTAAACTTAGCGATAAAAAAGCTAAAATACCACCAACAATTACCACCATTATAGTTGCAAAGATGATTGTGTATGAATTACTTTCTTTATTGATTGCCATTGTTACGCAGTTTTAGTTCGTTTTAATCTTCTGTTAATATTTCCTTGGATTACATAGTAATCGATTAGCGGAGCAGAAATATTCATAAATAAAATCGCTAACATTACTCCTTCTGGGTAAGCCGGATTTAATACACGAATAAGAATTGCTAAAAGTCCTCCTAAGAATCCATAAATTATTTTACCGGTTGCAGTTTGTGCTGCAGTAACTGGGTCTGTTGCCATAAATACAGCACCAAATGCAAAACCTCCAAGAATTAAATGGAAATAAGCTGGTAAATCAAAATAAGGATTTCCACCTACAGCATTCAATAAAAGTCCCATTGCTAAACCTCCTGCAAAAAACGAAGCCATAATTCTCAATGAACCAACTCCAGTAATTAATAAAATTCCAGCACCAATTAAACAAGCTAAAGTTGATGTTTCACCAACTGAACCTGGAATCATTCCAGTGAAAGATTCCCAAGCTGTGTATTCATTTGTGAAACCACTTAAATTTTCAAAGACTGGTTTATCTGACATAAACGTTGCTAAATCTCCTAAAGCTGTTGCTCCCGAAACTCCGTCTGTTTCTGTGCCTGCTAACCATACTTTGTCTCCTGACATAGAAGTAGGATAGGCAAAGAATAAGAATGCTCTAGCTGTCAATGCAATATTTACAACATTCATCCCTGTTCCACCAAAGATTTCCTTTCCAATAACCACTGCAAATGCTGTTGCAACACCAACCATCCATAAAGGAACGTCAGCTGGCATTGTTAATGGAATCAACATTCCCGATACTAAGAATCCTTCGTGAAGTGAATGTCCTCTTAACATTCCGAATAAAAATTCAACTCCTAAACCTACACCGTATGATACAACAATTAAAGGAAGAACTATAATCAGTCCATTCATAAATTTGTCGGCAAAATCAGCGAAATACGTTAAATTTCTATCTCCTGTTGATGCAACCATTTCCCAATGACCTGTGTTGTAAATTCCAAAAAGCAAACAAGGTATCATCGCTAAGATAACGGTCATCATTGTTCTTTTCAAATCCACACCGTCGCGGATGTGTGAACCTTTGGTTGTGACTAATTTCGGCGTAAATGCGAAAGTAGCCATAGTCTCAAATAATGGATTCCATTTTTCATACTTGCCTCCTTTGACAAAGTTGGGCTCCATTTTGTGTAATATGTTTTCTAAGAATTTCACTGTTTTCTATTTATTTAATTACATACATTCTTTAGCAATAACATCTAATCCTTGACGAATTTTGTCTTGAATATCAATTTTGGTTGTACAAACGTATTCGCACAAAGCAAAATCTTCAGGAGCAACTTCGTAAATTCCAAGATTTTCCATACCGTCAATATCATTTGTGATTGCAGCCTTTACAAGTTGCATTGGTAATATATCGAAAGGGAATACGCGATCTAATTCTCCAGTGACAACGAATGCTCTTTCTTCACCATTAGTATTTGTATCTAAAACAAACTTTTTATTTTTTGGCATTAAGAAAGTTGGAAAAAGTCTTGAATTTGAGAATTTATCGAATCCTAAGCCTAACCATCCTTTTGTTAAGAAGAATTTGTATTGGTCTCCTTCAGGAATTACAGTCACTTGATTGTGTGTGTAACCTAAAAATTCGTTTAATTGTTTTCTTTCACCCGTCAATACATTTCCAGAAATGTAGCGCACATGATCACCCTTAACATTTCCTTTAACGATTGATTCAATTGGAGTACCAGGTAAGGTTTTTATATATTGTGGGTTTGAAACTTCCGAACCGGTCAAAGCAATGATTCTGGTTAAGTCTAATTTTCCAGTATTGAAAAAATGACCAATAATTGCAACATCAATTGCATTTAAGGTCCAAGCAAATTCTCCTTTATTGATTGGATCAAGGTGGTGAATTTGAGTCCCAATGTTTCCTGCAGGATGTTTACCTGTGAATTTATTAATTTGAACACCAGTAACACTTGTCAAGACATTACTTGCTTGATTTGGATTGATGTTAAAATGAACTTTTCCAGACGTTAATTTCGATAGAGCTGTTAATCCTGCTTGTAAATCTTTTTCTCTTCCTTCAAGTACAAAACTAAAATCAGGAGCTAGCGGTGAAGAATCAAAAGCAGTAACAAAAATAGCTTTAGGTGTTTGATTTGGGTCTGCAACAACATCTAATGGACGTTGTTTAACAAGTGGCCACAATCCATTTGCCAACATGCTTGATTTTACTTCTTCTGCAGAAGCATTTCCAACATTCATTGGGTCGGATTGACGGTAAACTTGCTCTGAACCTGTTTCGATAAGAACTTGTAGAATTCTTCTTTTCTCACCACGAACAATTGCTTTCACAATTCCACTTGCAGGTGTACAATACATCACGGATTCATGGGCTTTATCAAAGAAGATAGCATCACCAGCATTAACGGAGTCACCTTCTTTCACAACCAATTTTGGGTTCAAGCCATGAAAATCCAACGGGGACATACAGATAGTTTGAGAAACTGGTAAGGACACAATATTCTTAGAAGCTTCACCTACCAATCTGATATCCAAACCTTTACGGATACTTACTGTTTGGGACATGCATTTATTGTTTAAATTGACCAACAAAAATATAAAAATGATTTACCAATGTTAATTCTTGTGAATTTAAAATGACTAATTCAACTAATTTAGAATGATTCTAAACTATATTTAAAACCATTTGTTTTCTTTGTAATCACAAACTAATTAGAATGTCAAAAAAGACAATTAATTCGATTCAAATTCAGGTTAAAACTCAGTTTCGAGATGATGTATCGAATATTGACGCTAGTTCTTATTTATATAATTATCAAATTCGAATTCAAAATCTGGGAGAAAATCCAGTGCAACTTTTGCGCCGATATTGGAAAATTGAACATTTGAATCACGGTTCATCAATTGTGAGTGGAGATGGAGTTGTAGGCGAACAACCCATATTAAAACAATTTGAAATTCACGAATATATGTCTGGTTGCCAAATAATTACTCCATTTGGTAGAATGAGCGGATTTTATACTTTTCAAGATTTAGTTACTGGCGAACAGTTTCCAGTTGAAATTCCTGCATTTCAGTTAGTTTATCCAGCGATAATGAATTAAATCACCACGTGAATCACTTTTTTAGTCTCGAAAAATTCTTCGGAGTAAATATCACTTAGAAGAAATTCCTTGTATTTCTGTTTGACGGTGCTCATTTCTTCTGTCAAATCGCCACCTTTTAAATAGAGAATACCGTTCTTACGTTCGTGGTTGGATTTACTTTTGATTTTACCTTTCACCCAAACTAAAAAATCGGGCATTCTTGTCACAGCACGGCTCACTACAAAATCAAATTTTCCTTCAACTTGCTCTGCACGGCAATGAATACCTATTACGTTTTTTAACCCAATTGCTTTTGCAACTTCATTTACAACTTTGATTTTTTTACCAATGGAATCAACCAATGTGAAATTACTTTCTGGAAAAAGAATCGCCAAGGGAATACCTGGAAAACCTCCGCCTGTTCCAACATCTAAAATTTCACTTCCAGCATTGAAGGCTTGAATTTTGGCAATTCCTAGTGAGTGTAAAACGTGTCGTTCGTAAAAGTTGTCGGTGTCTTTGCGCGAAATGACATTAATTTGCTCATTCCAAAATTTGTAAAGCTCTTCTAATGCTTCAAATTGCTTAATTTGAACTGGAGTTAAATTTGGAAAATAGTGGAGAATCTGTTTCACGTTAAATGCTATCTTTTGTTTTTTCCATCATAGATGCTAAAAAGTCTCTCGCTCTAAACAATTGTGCTTTAACTGTACCTAAAGGCAACTTCAATTCTTCGGCAATTTCTTCGTAACTCATTTCTTCAAAATAACGTTTTTCAACGAGTTCACGGTATTTTGGTTTAAGTTTACTTACCAATAAACGCATGTGAGTGACACGTTGACCTTGCATAATTGTCTCTTCAGGATTCAGTGTTAAAGCTTTGGCATCAACATGCATACGCTCGCCGTCGTCGGTCATATAACCTGTATCGATGGAAGTTACTTGAATGCGTTTTTTGCGAATGAAATCAATTGAATTGTTAGATGCGATTTTAAATAACCAGGTACTAAAAGCAAAACTTGGTGAATATTGTTCCAATCGACTAAACGCTTTCCCAAAAGCTTCAATCGTTAAATCATCTGCATCGTCTGGGTTTTTAACCATTTTCAACATCATAAAATAGATAGAATCACGATAGCGATCCATCAATTCGGCATACGCACTTTGTTTACCTTGCTTTGCTAATTCAACAAGAATTAAGTCTGCCTTCGCCTTATCTGATAAATGTTCGTTTTCTACCATTTATAATGTTTTTTGCGTTCTGAAATGTAATATAAAACAGGAATTAACAACGCATAGAATATATCCCAAAGAGGGAAAAATCGCGCGAATTTCTGTTCTTTAAGTTGATTCAAACAACGACCTTGAATCCACCATTTAAAAAGAATAATAACTAAAAATATACCGCTACTTAAGAAAATCATTTCTTTAAAGAAAAACAAAGGAATGACCGAAATCCACATTAAAATTAAAGTCAACGGATAAATACCAAGTAGAAATTTTTTGAATTTTTTATAGCGACTAGATGTAGAATAATGTCTTGATTTTTGATAAACCCAACGCGACCAACTTGGAGCAGCAGGGGAGTAACAATGGGAATCAGCGTCAATTTGAATTGCGTAATTGTTTTTTTTCGCTGCTTCTTGAATAAATAAATCATCGTCACCTGAAGGAATAGAATAGTGGGATTTAAAACCATTTACTGAATTGAAAACGCTTTTCGTGTAAGCAATATTTCTTCCAACTCCCATGTAGGGCAACTTTGCTAAAGCCATCGAAAGGTAACTCACACCAATCCAAGCGGTATCGAAACGAATGATTTTATTAATGATTCCCTTGCTTTTTGTGAAAGGACCGTAGCCAATAACGATTTGTTTTTGCTCGTTAAATTTAGACGCCATTAGTTTCAACCAATTGGAACTTGTTGGTTTACAGTCAGCATCTGTCAAAACAAAATGTTCGTACTTCGCTGCTTTAATTGCTAAAGTGATTGGTAATTTTTTACCCGGACGCAAGTGTTTATTTCTACCTAATTCTACTACTCGAAGGTTCGGGAATTGTTGACAAAAAGCAGTAAGTAACCACCCGCTATCGTCGATTGATTGATTGTTGACAACAATAACTTCAAATTCAGGATAATCTTGACTCAGAATAGAAGGCAAGTTTTCGTATAAATTATCTGACTCATTTCTAGCAGCAATAATAATACTTACTGGATGTAATTTTGATTCAGTGGGAGCAGGAACTTCCTTATAAAAAGCAAGTTTTCGGTGAATGAAAAAAACGTAAAGAAATTGAATCAGAACAAAGCTACAAAAAACGATAAAAATCGTAGTTGGAATGAGTTGCTTAAATTCTGGAATCCAAATCATATTTGCCTCTTCTGTTCAAAGTTGATTTGCGAAGTTAAATAGATGTATCTTTGCCGAATGTAATTTTCGACATATTTATGCACTTTGAGTTGTTGAGTAACGATAAGGATACAAATGCAAGAGCTGGTATTCTTCACACAGATCACGGAAGTATTGAAACTCCGATCTTTATGCCTGTTGGGACTGGTGGTACTGTAAAAGGTGTGCACCAACAAGAATTGCGCGATGACGTGCAGGCACAGATCATTTTAGGAAACACCTATCATTTGTTTTTGCGTCCCGGAACGGAAGTTTTGGAAGCAGCAGGTGGTTTGCATCAATTTATTGGCTGGGAACGACCAATTTTGACAGATAGTGGTGGTTATCAGGTGTATTCAATGTCTGGTTCACGAAAAATAAACGAAGAAGGCGTGAAATTTCAATCTCATTTAGATGGAAGTTATCATTTTTTTACCCCAGAAAGAGCGATTGAAATTCAACGTTCGATTGGTGGAGATATCATAATGGCTTTTGACGAATGTACACCTTATCCGTGCGAATATGGATACGCAAAACGTTCGATGCAAATGACGCATCGTTGGTTGAAACGCTGTTTTGAAGCATTCGATGCCTCTGAACCGAAGTATGGATATGAGCAGTCTTTATTTCCAATTGTTCAAGGAAGTACTTACAAGGATTTACGAACTGAATCAGCGGAAACAATTGCCTCTTTTGAAGCTAATGGTTACGCAATTGGTGGTTTATCAGTTGGTGAGCCTGAGATGGAAATGTATGAAATGACGGAGCACGTTTGTCAATATTTACCGAAAGACAAACCACGCTATTTAATGGGCGTTGGAACTCCTTGGAATATTTTGGAAAGTATCGGATTAGGAATTGATATGATGGATTGTGTGATGCCAAGTAGAAATGCGCGTCACGGTTTACTTTTCACTTGGAGCGGAACGATTAATATTAAAAATGAGAAATGGGCGAAAGATTTTTCTGCAATTGATGCTGGAAGTGAAGCGTATGTCGATCAAGTTTATACAAAAGCCTATTTGCGTCACTTAATAAAATCAGGCGAATATTTAGGAATTCAAATTGCAACAATACACAATTTAGCGTTCTATTTGCAGTTAGTAAAGGAAGCAAGAAAACAAATTCAAGCAGGTACATTTAAAGCGTGGAAAGACAATCTAATCCCGACTTTGAAGCAACGTTTATAATTTATGCTTTCGATCCTCGACAAATACATTATTAAAAAGTTTTTATCGACTTTCTTCTTCATGTTGGGGATTATTATGTTGTTTGCCATGGTCTTTGATATTTCAGAGAAATTGAGTGATTTCATTTCCAATCAAGCACCTATTTTAGCTATTTTAACGGAATATTATCTGACGTTTTTGCTGTTTTATGGCAATATGTTTTCGTCGATGATTATTTTTATTTCGGTGATTTGGTTCACAGCGAAATTGGCACAAGACACCGAGATTATTCCGATGTGGTTTAGTGGAAAACCGATTACGCGCTTCATTCGTCCGTATATGATTGGAGCAACGATTTTAACGATTATGTCACTGGTTTTAAATCACTTTGTTATTCCAAGAGCAAATAAAGTACGTTTGGATTTTGAAGAAAAATATTACCGCGATGCTATTCAAGTGGAAGATTACCACGCAGATTACCCCGGAAATCAAACTGTTTTCTTTTCAAATTATTCTAATTCACAAGTCGGAATAAATGATTTAACCGTTCAAAGATGGAATGATTCCAATCAGCCTGTTTATTTTTTAAAAGCAAAAACAGCTATCAACAAACCGGGAACTTTTGAATGGCAATTGATTGATTATTATGAAAAAAGTATTGATTTTCCGAAGGGTAAAATTATCCACGGACAAAAGAAAGATACGATTTTTTATTTCAAAATAGATGAAATGGCGCAGCGTGAAAACTTGGCTGAATCGATGACTTATTCAGAATTGAAAGGTTTAATTGAACGCGAAAAAATCAAAGGTTCATCGCTTGTTCCGTTTTATGAAATCGAATTACACCAACGCACGTCTTATCCTTTTGCCACCTATATTCTAACGATTATTGGCGTTTCAGTTTCTTCGCAGAAAAAACGAGGCGGAATCGGAATGAACATCGCAATAGGTTTGGGATTTGTCTTTGTCTATATTTTCGCAATGAAAATGATGACCGTGGCTTCTTTGAACGTTGGTTTCCCCGTGCTGATTGCCGTTTGGATTCCTAATTTATTATTTAGTATTGTTGCATTCTTTTTATACCGATTCGCGCAGAAATGAGGTTGTTAGGGATAGTTTTCGTGTTTTTTTTGAGTGAATTTACTCAAGCACAAGTTGTAAATATTGAAAACAAACGAATTTATGATGATACTGTTGGATTGAGTGGTTCGATTGCAGCTGCTTTTAATGCAAATAAAAATCAAGTTTGGTTAGTGAATGCGAGCTTACGTCCACAAGTTCAATATAAAACGAAGATGCACTATTTCTTATTGTTGGGAGATTTGGGCTATTCTCGCGGAGCAGATCAAACATTTGCTAATTGGGGAATGTTGCATTTTCGCTACACCTACCGCTTGAATTTCTTGCCACATCATTCCTACAAAAGTCCTTGGAAATGGGAATTCTACACCCAAGTACAATACAATCAGCTGTTACGTCAGCGTATGCGTGCTATTGCAGGAATGGGACCTCGTTTGAAAATTATTGAGAATAAAGGTGTGCGTATGTTTGTTGGAACTTCTGTTTATTACGAGCACGAAGAACTTCTGGATGGCATCACGAACAAAGATTTCCGTTCGAGTACTTATTTATCTTGGTTTGTAACTTTTAAGGATAAGCTCAATTTTTCGGGTGTAAGCTATTACCAACCACGCGTTGATTTATGGTCTGATTCACGGTTCTTAGGTCAATACACTTTGTCTTACCGCTTGCGCAAAAACTTCAGTATTCGTTGGGATGCTACTGTTTATTGGGATTCTGACCCTGCACTAACAGTCAATAAATCCGCTTATAATACTACTTTAGGTTTCCAGTTGGGATTGAATTAAGGGGTGAATTATTGAAATTTTGTTTTGTTTTTACGACAAATATTTTTATTTTTGAAATAATGAAAATTGAAAAATATCAAATTCAAGCTGGGGAGAAATTAAAAGTTTTTGAATTTGTTAGCGTAGGAATCAAAGGTAAAATAACGAAAATAGTTCAGTTTACACCAACAAACTACAAGGACTTGTATAATTTAGGTTTTGGAGATAAAAAAGGTGAAAATGATATAATTGATGATACAATTGTATCAAATAATGGAGATAGCGAGAAGGTTTTAGCAACAGTTGTTTCCATCCTTTTTGTTTTCTTGGAAAACAATAAAAAAGCGATGGTATACGTTTCCGGTAGTTCTGAGTCTCGAACTAGATTATATAGAATGGGGATATCGAAATATTTTAGTGAAGTAAAAGACAATTTTGATATCTTTGGAGAGTTAGAAAGCGGTTGGGAATATTTCAATACAAATAAAGATTACGAGGCATTTATAATTAGAAAAAAGAGAAAATAATTATGTCAATTAAAAACTTAACAACTAAAACTAAACCGGTCGTTCTTCTTGATAAGTCTTTAGATACTTATAATGATAAGGTTCTTTTCCCTGAAAAGTTAGCTAAAGCCAACGAGCGTTTAAAGAAAACGGGGCTTCCTGATTTTAAGGCTTTAAATCGCAAATAGGCAAGTTAATTAACCTTCTCCAAATTCACCACCATACCGTCTTCCGCACTAATCGTATTTTCGAAAATTGATTTCGCTTCTTCAATATGTGTTGCTGAATTTTCGTAGCGAGAGGAGAAATGCCCCAAAATTAATTTTTTGACTTGTGCTTGTTTTGCAATTGTTGCAGCTTGTTTTGCGGTAGAGTGAAAAGTTGCTTTCGCGCGATCGAGGTGTTCTTCTGTAAATGTTGCTTCGTGGTATAAGACATCTACTTTTTCAATGCTTTTTAAAACAGGTTCAAAAGGTTTTGTGTCTGAGCAAAAAGCGTAAGCGTGTGAAGGTTTCGGTGGAAAGGTATAATCTTCAAAGTAGCGAATTTCACCATTTTCGAGAACGATGTTTTCACCTTTTTTTAGCAAGGGAAAATGTTGAATGAGTAGTCCAGCGCCTTTAATCGCTTGGGCATCCAATTGGTATTCTTTTGGTTTTTCTTGGATTTTAAACCCACACGTTTCAATGCGATGCTTCAATGGAAAACTACTAATTTCAATCAAGCGGTCTTCAAAAATAACTTGTTCGGCTGTATATTGAAGCGGTACAAAATCAATTTTAAACGTCAATTTGTTTTTGCCAACTTCCAACATTCCTTTGATTAATTGCTCCAATTCAGGATGACCATAAACGGTAATTCCTTGATTGCGTCCCAATAAATTCATTGTACTCAACAGGCCAGGTAAACCAAAAAAATGGTCGCCGTGCAAGTGTGAAATAAGAATGTGCGTGATTTTCTGCAATTTGATTCCGAACTTACGGATTTGGGATTGCGTTCCCTCGCCACAATCAATTAAAATATGGCGATTGTTACATTCGATGTATTGAGCGGTTGTGCCTCTTGTGGCAGTTGGTAATGCGGCACCACTTCCTAAAATGGTAAGATTAAAACTCACAGTGCTAATGCAGAAACGGCTTCTTCTTTTTCGTTACAGATGGTAAAAACTTTGTCTAACTGTGCAATTTCAATCATTTTTTTGACATTTGCTTGCAAACCACAAATAGCAAACGAACCGTTGGTATCTTTACATAATCTGTTAGCTACTAGAATAGCACTAAGACCTGTAGAATCGCAATATTTCGTTTTTGACAAATCCAATATTATTTGGTTTTTACCTGATTTATTGATGTGTAAAAAATGAGCTTTTAATTCAGGAGCATTGCCCGCATCTAATTTTTCAACATGCGATTGAACGATGATAATGTTTCCGTTTTGTTCGTTTGAAAAGTTCATAGTGCATCTGTTTTGTCAAATGTAATTATATTTTGTGTACACGCTTTAACAGACGCAAAAAAATCAGTTGGAAATCGTTACGAAATTTAAGGAATAAAAAATTGAAAATTGATTTGATTCTTAGGAACTTACTTTGTTGTTCAATTTATTTGAATTCAATTATCATCTCAACTCTTCTATTTTTCTTACGACCTTCAGGGGTATCATTTGTTTCAATTGGTCTTGACTCGCCATAATATTCGATTTTAAAGCGATCATAATTTAAACCTCTACTCACGATATAATCTCTGACAGCTTCTGCTCTCTTTTTCGATAATTCCATATTTGAAGCATCGTCTCCAATATTATCTGTGTGTCCAACTAATTTTAAAATCCATTCAGGTTTTTCTGAAAGCAATAAGGATAACATATCCAAAGCTGGTAATGATGATTTTACAATGACAGAGCTATTTGTTTCAAATTCCAGGTTTTCAATAGCTTTTGAAACAATTTCTTTTTGTTTTTCTGTAATTTTAGGACAACCGTCATTTTCTTTTTCTCCTTTAGTCTCTGGACATTTATCAATAGAATTCGGTACTCCATCTCCATCATTATCTTCTATTGGGCATCCAAAATTAGATATAGGACCTGAAACTGAGGGACATTTATCAAGATTGTCTTTTACTCCATCACCATCTTTGTCGCCCCAAGGACATCCGAAATTTTCTTTATCTCCTGCTATTTCTGGACATTTGTCTTCATTGTCATTTAAACCATCTGCATCTTTATCGCCCCAAGGACAACCTTTATTTCCTCGTTCGCCTTTTATGTTTGGACATTCATCTTTCTTATCTGAAATACCGTCTCCATCTGAATCAATTAGATTTGAAAATTTATAAGAGATTGTTATTTCATGACTTCCTGATGAATACTTTCTGATATTTGATGTGGTTATATCGTAAGAATAGAAGAAACCAAATTTGTCCTTTTCAAAACCAATTAATAATGAAACAGCATCTGAACTACGGTATGATATCCCAGAGATAATATAATTTTTAAATTTCAAATTACTTCCAATCTCAAATTGAGTTGGTTGAATAAATGTAGAACGCGCCAGAATATAAGGCAATAAAGCGATTTTATTTTTAAACGCAAGTTCATAATTAATCGTAAAATTATACTGTCGAATTAAACGGTTTTTATCTAGTGAACTAATTAATGTATTTAATTTTTTTAATGAGCTTTGGAAAAGTTGTTGACTAGATAAGCCAATATTTAATCCTTTATATCTGTATGAAAGTCCCAAATTAAAGTCTGGTGAAGCACTATTTATACTTCCAAAAAGTGTTTGGTCATTTGATGAATTTGCAACAATCGATGATCCATCGTAAGCATATTGGTTTAATAATCCTGTTGCGCCAATTGATAGACTTGAATTTTCATTTAGTAATAAGCGATATCTGAAATTTATTCCTATTCCTGATTGTTTTATGGAGCCTCCAAAATCGTCTAAAAATAAAAATCCACCTATTGCAAATTTATCATTTCTTAAGTTCGAATGTCCAGCAATTTTGTAATTTGAAGGAGCACCTTTAAATCCAACCCACTGTTGTCTGGTACTAACTAATAAGTGAATATCTTTTGAACCGGTTGTTGCAGGATTTATCAAAAAAGTATTATTGTAAAATTGTGTGTTTACAGGCAATTGTTGTGCGTAGCTAAGGCAAACAACAAAAAGTAGTGCTATTAAATTAATTGCTTTCATTCTAATACTTTATTGTTAATGTTCCATTAAATACTTGACCATTTCCTAAATCAACTACGAAATAGTAATCAGCTATTGGTAATAGTTTATCATTATAGCTTCCATTCCAATTTACTGCAGTTCCCTTACTTTCAAATACAGTTTGTCCCCAACGATTGAAAACTTGCACTTGATTTTTAGTAAACTGTTCAATTCCAATTATATTCCAGGTGTCGTTTTCATTATCTCCATTCGGACTGAATCCTGTTGGAACAATCAAGCAATCACCTTCGCCATCTTGTAAATCAAAATTTGCTCCTGATGAACAACCATTAGCATCTGTTACTGTAACTCCATAATTGCCAGTTGAAACATTTAATAAGTTCTGTGTATTTGAACCATTTGACCATTGATAAGAAAATGGAATTGAGCCTGTGGCACTTACATTAATACTTCCAGAAATCCCTCCTTCGCAATCAGGAAGAATGGAATTAAATGCGATTGTTGGTGGATTATTAACAGAAACAAGAATGCTATCTTTTCCACTGCAACCATTTCCATCAGTTCCAATAACTTCATAATTTGTTGTTACAGTTGGCGAAAATGGAATATTGTTCGATACGCCATTTGACCAAGAATAAGCTGAAGCGCCTGCTCCATTTAAAGTGATATTTTCTCCCGAACAAATAGTTATATCAGGTCCTGCATTTACATTCAATGTTCCAACGACAGAAAGGTTGATTGTAATTATACTATCACAGCCGTTCAGATTTTGAAGTGTGTCTATGTATGTTCCTGTTTGATTGTAGACGATTCCTGAAGGAGATGTATAGGAGCTACAAACAACGGGAGAAATAGAAGCTTGAGTTGGTGTTAGTATGGTTAACTGAGTTATGATGATACTGTCGCAACCCAAAGAAGTTATAAGTGTATCATAATATTGACCAGATTGAGTATATGTATTTCCAGATGGTGATAGGTAACTCGAACATGCTGTTTTTGTTTCGTTTATAGTTATGCTATTGTTGATTGTAAGTTGGATTGTTACTAAGCTATCACAACCATTTGAAGTTGTGTAATTTTCCTGATAGGTGCCACTTGAATTATAATTATTTCCTAAAGGAGAGATATAATTACCACAAGCGGAAACAGTAACAGTATTTTGAATATTAGTAATAGTTAGGTTTATTGAAACAATACTATCACAACCATTTACGTTTGAGTAGGTTTCAGTATATGTTCCTGAAGAATTGTATGTATTGCCAATAGGTGAAGTGTAACTGTCACATTGTGAAATTGAAACACTGTTTGATTGATTTGGCAAAATTGTTAAGTTGAGTGTGATGATACTGTCACAACCGAATATATTTACTAGTGTATCTGTATAGGTGCCAGAAGCAGAATAGGTTGTGTTGTTTGATGACCAAGTATAGGGTTGGCATTGCGAAATTGAGAAAGATGAACTGTTTGAGGGACAATAGTTAAGTTTAAGTAAATATGGAGAATAATAATTTGGAGTTACACCTGTATGCGATATTGAAGTTAAGTAATTAGTTAGATCTTCACTAGGATTGAAGTCAACTTGTCCTCTAAAATTTCCTGAAATATAAATTGAATTTTGATTTACATGAACTGAAGCAGACTCGTTTGTGTAGTTATTGGCTTCTCCCGTTAAAATTCCTGCCCATGTAAAATCACCAAGAGTTGTTAATTTTAAAATAAATGTATTAGACCCCCCAGAGGCTGTCAAATTGAATGTTTCTGAATTCGACGGATCAAAGTCAGCTGTTCCCTGTGTTATTCCGGTTATGTAATAATTGTTTTGTGAATCTGATGTTATATAAAATCCTTGAGGATTTGAGGTTGAAATTATAGATTTTGCCCAAATGAAATTGGCATTCCCATCCCACTTACATATAAAAGCATTTATTGTTGATGGTGATAAATTATTTACACCTATTCCAGGATTAAAATCAACAATTCCGTTATTATATCCTGTAAATATTATGTCATTATTTGAGTCAATAGTAATTCCGTTTCCTTTATCTGAGCCCGACCCCCCAATAGATTTTACCCAAATAAGATTACCTGATGAGTTTAATTTTTGCACGAAAAAATCATAAGCTCCATTTGAAGTTATATTGACAACACTTGAATTGGGATCAAAATCAACTGTTCCTTGGAAATTACCAATTACATAAATATCTCCATTTGTTGAAGTTGCAATTCCATTACCTTCATCAATAGAAGTCGTATTTCCACCAAATCCTTTAATCCATTGAGGATTTCCATTACCGTCCCATTTGGCAACAAAAATATCGTCGCCTCCATTTGAGGTAATTGTTTGTGAAGCTAATGTTATTGAATTTTGATAACTTCCAGTAATTATGACATTACCAGAAATATCTGTTGAAATATCATTTACTGAAGCATTTCCATTACCAAAACTTTTAACCCACTGAAAATTACTGTTCAAGTCTAAACAAACTATAAAACAACTTGAAATACCCGACATTGTATTACTCCCGTTTGGATCGAAATTTATTATCCCTGAGAAATTACCAGTAATATAAATTTTATCATTTTTGACACAAATCTTTTTTGGTTTACATATAGCACCACTATTATTTGACACTAAAACTTTATTAAAAAATTTTACCCAAATTAAAGTACCATTTGGATCAAATTTTGAAATAGCACCACATCCACTTGTAGGTGCATAAATTGGAGAACCCGTTGGATTGAAATTGTCTTGTGTATCTCCGTCACTCAATACATATGAGTTTCCAATACTGTCAATTACCATATCATATTCCGAGAATCCTGTTGAGCTCCATCTTTTAGCCCAATCAAAAGTAGGTGCTTGGCTAAATGCCAAAATTCCCATCATTGAAAAAATGAATAGTAATATAGTTTTCATATTTTTTTAAAATTTGATTTGTCAAAAAACTCGTATTTTTCTTTTATGTAATAAGATTCAGGACCTGAAAAAATCATTTCATTTTCCCAAAGTTCGCATAGAACAGGTGCCTGCTGTAACCATGAATTCATACCACGGTGCCAACTTTTCCATATTTCGTCAGAAATTCTATCTTTCTTTTTCCAATAATATTCCTCAGCGCAGAGATTAAAGAATTCCATTGCAGCATCATACAATATTGGATCTTCAGTTATCACTTTCATATCGGCACTTTTCATCTCATTTAGTTTGTTGTTAATGTTTGAGTAACGAATATTAAAATCTCTAAAAAGCTCTTTTTCAGTGTTATCTCCGTTTAATTTGTTTTGTTGTTTGGTATAATAAAATCCAAGAAATCCAAGAACTAATGGAAAAAAACAATTACATATTAACTCAATACATTGGTAATTCATATTAAATATTTTTTACAAAAATACTTAAAAGCTCCTAATAAAGAGTAATTAAATAAAGAGCAAGTAAAAAAGAGGTAATGTAATTTATGGACAATTCATTGATTTGCTTTTTTAAAAGAGTAAAATGAATCCAAAAGCACCTCGAACAATTGCCAAGAAAACAATAACAGAAGAAGAAAAAATTGTACTTAAAAAAATTGGTGACAAACTTAAAGAGTTGCGTAAAGATGCTGGATACACAAGTTATGAGTATTTCGCTTATGAAAATAACATCAGTCGTCCCCAATATGGAAAATACGAGGCTGGAGCCAATATTCAATTAAACACCTTAATTCGAATACTAAGCCATCTTAATATTTCATTAGAGGATTTTTTTAAGGGGATGTGAATTATTCGCCTAGTCTTTTTTTAATTTCCTTGTCGAAATCGCTCTCAAATAATCTATCTTGAATTGGTTTGTATTTTTCAAATTCTTTTTCTGCGAATTCCTTAGCAATAGCTGCCGTTACTTTACCAGAATCTTTCAATATTTCTTTTTGATTGAATTGTAAGAACGCATTTAATTTTTCAGACCAATCTTTCATTGTTAAAGCATTGCCTTGTTCAGCTTGGTCTTCAGCATAATCAAGATACATCGAAACAATACGATTCAATGGTTTTAATTCTTCTTCTGTCAAGTAATTTTTTGCAATACTAACATCTGATTTTCGAATTTTACCATCTGGTGAATTTTTCCAATTAGTCAAACCCATTTTTTCTTTTTTATGATCAGCTCTTGAAACGATAATTTCAGCGGCAGTTTGCTTGGTGATTGCCCAATGTAATTTGTTTTGAACAGTTGCAAAAAACTCTTTGGTTATTTCTGAGTTGTAATCATAATCGATACTACATTCTGCATAAATGTCAGTAATTTGTTGGTAGAATCTTCGCTCTGAGCTGCGAATATCCCGAATTTTCTCTAATTGTTCTTTAAAATAATCTTGACCAAAAATGGGTTGAGGGTTTTTCAATCGCTCCACATCCATTGTATAACCTTTGATAATGTGCTCCTTTAAAATTGAAGTTGCCCATATTCTAAATTGCGTAGCTCTTTTTGAATTTACTCTGTATCCTACAGCAATTATTGCATCAAGATTGTAAAATTTGGTTGGCTTAACTTGTGTTTTTTCAGCAATGGCGCCGTGTTGAGTGGTTATTTCCAAAATGGAAACAACCACTTTTTCGTCCAACTCTCCACTTTCAAAAATATTCTTTAGATGTTTAAAAACGGCAGGCACTTTAACTTCAAAAAGTTCTGCAATTTTGGTTTGTGGCATCCAAATGGTTTCGTTTTCCAACAATACATCAACCTTTATATCACCTTTGTCAGATTTGTAAAGTAAAAATTGTCGATTTGGTTGGTACTTTTCCATAAATAGTTGGGTGTTAAAATCAATTTCAACCTAAAGTTAATGATTTCGGAATTATAACAACGCATCAAATTCTTCAGCGTTCAATCTTCGCTGCGAGTAAATAAATTACTGCCATTCTTACTGCAACACCATTTTCAACTTGTTGTAGAATAATACTTTGCTTGGAATCTGCCACGTCGCTTGTGATTTCAACTCCACGATTAATTGGACCTGGATGCATTACCACAATTTCTTTTGAAAGTGAATCCAATATTTCTTTATTCAAACCAAAAAGCATCGAATACTCGCGTAAAGAAGGGAAATACTTGATGTCTTGACGTTCTAATTGAATGCGTAACATATTCGCGACATCGCACCATTCTAAGGCTTCGATGAGGTTGTGAGAAACTTTCACTCCTAATTCGTGAATGTATTTTGGAATCAAGGTCGTTGGGCCACAAACCATCACTTCAGCGCCTAATTTTTGAAGGCAGTAAATATTTGAAAGTGCCACACGTGAATGTAAAATATCGCCAACAATTACCACTTTTTTTCCTTCAACGCTTCCCAATTTCTCACGAATGGAATAAGCATCTAATAACGCTTGCGTTGGATGTTCGTGTGTTCCGTCGCCAGCATTCACCACTTTCGCTTTGATCTTTTTAGATAAAAACAAGGCAGCTCCGGGGTTTGGATGACGCATTACCACCATGTCCACTTTCATGGATAAGATGTTGTTTACGGTATCAATTAATGTTTCTCCTTTTTTAACAGAGCTACCAGATGCACTAAAATTAACGACATCTGCCGATAATCTTTTTTCAGCAAGTTCAAAAGAAAGGCGTGTTCTAGTAGAATTTTCAAAAAAAACATTTGCAATCGTAATGTCTCGAAGGGAAGGAACTTTTTTGATTGGTCGATTGATTACTTCTTTGAAACTATCAGCAGTTTTGAAGATCAATTCGATGTCTTCGCGCGTCAAGTCTTTAATTCCGGTAAGATGATCTACACTTAAATTATTCATTACTTTCTTTTGTAAACAATACTACTTTATCTTCTCCTTCGGTTTCTTTCCATTCCACGGAAACGCGTTCAGAAATCAGGGTGTCAATGGCTTTTCCGGTATAATCTGCTTGAATGGGCAAATCTCTACTAAATCTTCGGTCGATAATCACCAATAACTCCACCTTTGACGGACGACCAAAAGTCAACAAGGCATCCAATCCAGAGCGAATCGTTCTACCTGTATAAAGAACGTCGTCAATCAGGACCACTTTTTTATTTTCGATGCTAAAGTCGATATTGGTAATACTTGGAATGAGTGGTCGTTCACGTCGTCTGAAATCGTCGCGATAAAAGGTAATATCCAAATTCCCGCAAACGATTTTCTTTCCCAAAATTTCCTCTAAAATTTCTTTCAGGCGTGACACAACGTGAATACCTCTTGGCTGTAAACCAACGAGCACAGTGTCCGAAAAATCATTATGGGATTCAATCAATTCATGGGAAAGTCGCTTCAATGTAAGTTCCAAATGTTTGGCATTGAGAATAACTTGTTTTTCCATCACAACAAAGATAATTGTTTTTAGAAAATAGGGGAGGGCAAGGAAAATTTATTTTAGTGAGAACAACTGAAATGAAAATTACTTTTTGAAATGTTTCTCTAGGGTTGAAATTGAAGCAATAATGAGCTATTCGAAGTAGGTTTTAACATTTTTCTTGTTATCGAATACTTACTTTTTTCGTGATATTTTAACAGGATTTTGTCTTGTGTCAAAAATGTCAACAATTTCAATTCTGTTTTTTTTATGGTTGATCCAACATATTATTTTGTAGTTTGTACTGATTAAATATCTAAAATTCTGAGGTCTTTCAATCAATAAATTTTCTTGAGCTCCCATTTCAGGAAACTTGCTCAAGTCATTTGTAGTTTTAATGATTTTCAGAATAATTTTTCGTGCGATTTTTAAACTAGCTTTCTCTTTGTGATAGTTAAAAATATTTTTTAATTCATTCTTTGCAAAATCAGTCCAATAGATTATTAACTCCATTTTTCGATTTCATCCAAAAGGTCATTTGAAGAAGTGAGTTTATTGTTTTTTGAATCATTTATAGATTTGTCGATTCTAGCGTTTAATTCATCCAAAGTCATGGGCTCGAAAGCAGTTTCTTCCTTTGCTTTATTTGAATGCAAAAGTTTCTCTAAGCGTGAAATTAAATCCTCATTTTGAATTTTAAGGAATTCTTGAATAAAATCTATTTTCCTTGATTGGATGTCCATTTTTTCTGTTAATAATCAAAATTACGAAATTCTTCTTTTCTTCTAGTTGTAAAGCTATTGAAAATATGTTAATTGCTCCAAGTTAATGATTTTTAACCTTGATTTTTATCTTAAATCAACTATTTTATTGAAAAGGATTTTGGAAATAAAGAATATCACTTCCTTTTACAATTTAGCACAATTTCAACCCCAAAATCATTTCCCAACCACTTTCTCAAAAAACTGCCAAATCGCATCTTGTGGACAAGGTGCTGTGAAGCTTAAAAGTTCTTTTGTTGTAGGATGATTAAAGGATAATTTGCGGGCGTGTAAACAAATGGAGCCATCTTCATTTGGACGTTTCGCACCGTATTTAACGTCGCCTTTGATGTAACAGCCAATACTTGCTAATTGTGCTCGAATTTGATGGTGACGTCCCGTTTCTAATTGAATTTCGAGTAAGTGATAGCGATCAGAAGATGCAATTAATTTGTAGTGTAATTTGGCTTCTTTTGCACCAACAACCGATGCTTTTGAAACGTAGCTTTTATTCTGACTTTCGTTTTTCTTTAAGTAATGAACGAGTTTTCCTTCTTGATTTTCAGGTAAACTTTCAACTATCGCCCAATAAACTTTATTCGTTTCCTTGTCTCTAAATTGTGCATTTAGCCGTTCCAAACCTTTACTTGTTCGCGCAAAAACAACCGCACCACTTGTTGGTCGATCTAAACGGTGAACAACGCCACAAAATACATTTCCTGGCTTGTCGTACTTAACTTTCAGATATTCTTTGATGGCATCAGGCAAGGTACTATCACCCGTTTTATCACCTTGAACAATATCGGAGGCACGTTTATTAATAACAATTACGTGATTGTCTTCGTAGATAATTTGATCAGCAAACATTAGCTGTTTAATTTGTTTTCCTGCGTTTTGTTGTATTGTTTACTTCGCATAGCAGCTAGAATCGTAAAAAACACAAAACCAATAATTGTCCAAATCAACCAAGTTGGGAATTTACCTAAACCATCACCTTGTGCATATGAATGTAAACCAACAAGCATGAAATTCACTCCGAAGAACGTAAATAAAATCGCTGAATATCCCCAGAAAGAAACAACATTGAAAAAGAATTTACCTTTCAATCCCGGAATAAATCGCAAGTGGAGAATTACGGCATAAACCAAAACAGAAACTAATGCCCACGTTTCTTTCGGATCCCATCCCCAATAGCGTCCCCATGATTCGTTTGCCCAAATTCCACCTAAGAAAGTACCAATAGTGAGCATGAATAAACCAATGGTCATCGTCATTTCAGAAACGTAAGTTAACTCATTGATGTTAATCGTAATGATTTCACCTTTTTTGTTCGTTCTGAAAAGGTAAAGGAACAAGTTGAATAAACCAAGAATACAAGCCAAACCAAGGAATCCATAACTACCTGTGATGATTGCTACGTGAATCATTAACCAATACGATTTTAAAACGGGAACTAAAGGTGTTATTTCTGGATCTAATAAATTCATTTCTGAAACGAAAATCATTAAGGATGCAAGAACAGCAGCTCCAACAATTACAACAGCATTTTTTCTTGAAAACACAAAACCTGCAATCATTGTCACCCAAGCAATGAAAATAATAGCTTCGTAACCATTACTCCACGGTGCGTGACCAGAAATCACCCATCTAAATCCTAAACCAACTCCGTGATAAATGAATGTTATGACAATGCAGAGTACTAAGAATTTTCGAACCTTATTAATAGTTTTGCTCGTTGTTGAGGTAGGATTCGTAAAGATTAAGGTAAAAAACAAAACCAACATAACCAATCCCAATAATCCGTATAATCTGTAGGAATTTTTGAAAATCTGCATTTTGTTGTAGCTGATTTCAATTTTCACTTTTCCTTCACTCGGAACAACTGCTTTTCCAACTGTGCGTTGCATTTTGATAATTTCTTCTAAAATCGTATTTGCTTCAGAAAAGTTTTTCTTTTTAGCTCCTTGGTCAACTGCATTTAAGTACTTGAAAGCAGTGATGGATGCGCTTGTGTCTGCACTCAATAATTCAGCCGACATTGGTACAAACCATTGGTTGTTCGGGTCGTTTTTCTTTGGAATAATACGCATGTATTGCCACATAAATACACCTTGAATAACCTCAAATTTTTCATTCAACTTAATTAGTTTTTTGTCGAATTCTGAACGCTTAGACTCAAATTTTTGATGGGCAATTTTGTATTCTTTCAACCATTTGAAATTACCATCTGCACCCAATAATTCACTTGCTGATGCATAATCTTTCAATTTCAAAGGTTCTCTCAATACACTCTGAACTTGAACAATTTTCTCTTCCATCCAGTATTGTGGATACATGTGCATACTCAAAACTGTTTGCACTGCATTGTAGTTTTTGTATTTATTGTCGCGGTAAATTTTTCGCAATAATTGGTCACATAAAGTGTGAAATGGAACCACGCGCCCATCATAATCCAATACTAATAATGAGGCTAGTTTTTCAGAATGTTCTTCTGAAACAACTCTAAAAATTCCTTTTGAAGGGTGATTTTTATGCGTATTGTCTGTTGGTTCAGTCGTTTGTTCTTGCGCAGCATGATCGTGTCCACTGTGGTCGTGTCCGTCGTGTTCATCGTGTTGAGCATTAGCAGCAAAACCTGAACTAAGTAAAACAAAAACGAATAGCAATTCTTTTCTTTTTTCTTTCAAAATTGCCAAACGCTCATTAAGGAATTGGAACCTTCCAACTGGTGCAAAAAGCGATAAAATCATAGCAATTGCCATCAATAAATAACCAAGGTAGGTGATGTTCGTTCCCCACCAATCGTGGTTGACACTTAGTTTTGTTCCTTCTTCATTTTCAGGTGTTGAAGGATCGTCTAAGTTGTAACTTGATTGAAAAAAGCGATATCCTCTGTAATCCATTACATTATTCATAAAAACCGTTTGATTGCGCTTGTATTTCATTTCTTCATCTAAAATAGTTAAGTCGCTTTCGAATGATGATGGCGATTCAGAACCAGGATATTTATCTAAACGAAAATCGCGGCATTCCACTTTGAAAGGCATAGGTTTTCTGATGGAACCGTATTCTAATTGGCAAGTAATTCCTCCCAAATCAAAACGAACAGGAGTAGGAATTGCGCTCATTCCACCTTCTAAACGTACGATTTTTGAAGTTTTTCCATCGCTAACTTTCACTGTTAAATAGTCTGAACCTTCTTTTTTATTTCCTGAAGAAACCAATAGCTTTTTCGCGTTATTAATCTTTTGCTTAAAAACAAATTGTTGATTTCCAACTTGATAAAGCGTTTTAGTTTTGAACGTTACCCATTTATTCGAAGGTACTTCTTGATACAAGGAATCCGAAACGGGCAAACCAGATTGACGAGCTTTCTGCATTTCTGTCATTGGTAAATAGCGGACAGGAAGAAAAGTTCTTATTTGAACGGAATCTCCAACACTTCTCGCTTCAATTCCAGGTGTAGCTATTTTTTTATTGAAAGAAAGCGGAATATTTCCAACCATAAATATGTCATTTTCACACAAATAGTTTGATTGCATTCCATCGGTTACTAATTCTAAAGCGCAGGTTTTAAATTTCTTATTGATAACAAACGTATCAATCATTTTTGTTTGGAAGTTTTGGTACTCCACAGAAATCGTTTTCGACTCCAATTCAACATCCGTTTTGAAATAATTGTCGGTGATAACAGATAGATAATGTTTAGTGGCATCTATTTTCGAAGCACCAGTTTTAGGGTTTTCTACAAAAACAAGCAAGTAAGGATCGGAAGTATAAATGAAATCAGAGGTCGTTCCTTCATTGATTACCATTAAACCTTCAAAGCTTATGTAGCGCGTTACGCCAGCACCAATAAGGATAATAATAAACGAAAGGTGGAAAGTCAACATTGCAATTTTTTCGCGCACAAACATTTTGTACTTGAAAATATTTGCAATCAGATTCAACACCAAGTAGAATAACAAAAGCTCAAACCATGTCGCGTTGTAAATTATGATTTTCGCACTTTGTATACCGTAAAGTGATTCTAAGAAAGTGGCAGCCCCGATTCCAACTAGAAAAACGATTAAGGCTAAGGACATACTTTTCATGGAAAAAAAGATGTCAAGTAATTTTTGGAGAAATGTTTGTTTCATGCGGTTGCAAAATTAATCAATACCTTATCCAAATGACATAATTAACAGCATTTTGTTCTTTTCAATTTTAAAAGTTTGATTTCTTAACGATCAATACCAATCTTTTTTAATGCATTCGATTCTTAATTCAAGAACGAGAGTGATAAAATCGTTACTTTTGGCGCGGAAAATCCGAAGAAAGTATCCTTTGATTTTTCATGAATTATTTAACTAAAAAAAATGAAAAACATCTTAATTCTTGGCGCTGGTTTATCTGCTTCTTCGATGATTAGATATTTGTTGAATCTCGCTCAAGAAAACGATTGGCACTTAAAAATCGTAGATCAAGATATTGAATTAGTAAAACGCAAAATCAATAACCATCCCAATGCGGAAGCCCTTTCTTTCAATGCATTAGACCCGCATGAACGTCGCCCTGCAATTGGACATTCTGATTTGGTTATTTCTATGTTGCCCGCTCGTTTTCACGTCGAAGTAGCGAAAGATTGTATCGACTTACGAGTGGATTTAATCACTCCTTCTTACATTTCTCCCGAGATGAGAGCTTTGGAAGAAGAAGCAAAAGCAGCAGGAATCGTTATTATGAATGAAATCGGTGTTGACCCGGGAATTGACCACATGAGTGCGATGAAAATTATTCATTCAATTCAAAACAAAGGAGGAAAACTCACAAGCTTTAAATCTTTTTGTGGAGGTTTGATGGCACCTGAAAGCGATACAAATCCTTGGCATTACAAATTCACTTGGAATCCACGCAATGTGATTCTAGCAGGGCAGGGGGGAGCTGCTTGTTTCAAACAAAATGACGAATACAAATACATACCATACAATAGATTGTTTGGAAGAACAGAACGTTTTTCAATTGGTTCTTATGGCGAATTTGATGGATATGCCAACCGTGATTCATTATCGTATAGAAAAACGTATGGCATCGAAGACATTCCAACAATTTACCGTGGAACTTTGCGCCGACCGAATTACTGCCAAGGTTGGGATGTGTTTATCGAATTAGGAATGACAGACGACACCTACAAAATGGCGCATTCCGAAGCGTTGACTCCACGTTCATTTATCAATGCATTTTTGCCTTACAACCGCGATTTGTCTGTAGAAGATAAATTAAAATTGTTCTTGCGTGAAGACCGAATGTATTTATATCCCTTGTTCGAATCCATTGGGATTTTTGAAAAGGATGAAAAATTTGGTTTCGAAAACGCAAGTCCAGCACAATTGTTAGAAAAATTACTAGCAAGTAAGTGGAAATTGGAGGAGGGCGATAAAGATATGTTGGTGATGTATCATGAGTTTGAATATGAGCATGAAGGAAAAGAGCATAAAGTTATTTCTTCGATGATAAATATTGGTGAAGATCAAACGTACACTTCAATGTCAAACACAGTTGGTTTGCCAGTAGCGATTGCTGCAAAAATGATTTTGAAAGGTCAACTACTCGAAAAAGGAGTAACTTTACCTATTCATGCGGAAATTTACGAACCAATATTAAATGAGTTGGAAGCACACGATATTCGCTTTGAAGAACATGAAATAGCACTTTAAAAACAAGAAATAATGGAAAACGAAGAAAACCAAATGAACATTGAACTTTCTGAAGATATCGCTTTAGGAGTATATTCAAACCTTGCAATTATCACTCATTCACCAGCTGAAGTTGTGTGTGATTTTATTCAAGTAATGCCAGGGATGCCAAAAGGAAAAGTGCGTTCAAGAGTGTTGATGACACCGCAAAATGCAAAACGTTTCTTGCAAGCTTTAGCCGATAATATCAATAAGTACGAGCAAACTTTCGGAAACATTGATGATCCACAAGCTGGATTTCCGCCAATGAACTTTGGTACACCAAGCACAATGGCTTAATTTTTCAGTCAACGGAAAATGATAACTGTTTGTATTCCTGTTTACAATTCCGATGTTCGCACATTGGTTGAAGCACTTTACGAGCAGTCAAAAAAAATAAATGAAACGATAGAAATCAGTGTGATTGATGATGGTTCGCGTTCCGAATTTAAAAAATGGAATAGTGAATTAGCAGGAAAAATCAACTACATTGAGAATCAGCAAAACAGAGGCAGAGCGCGTATTCGAAATCAATTTTTGGAACATGCGACTCAGCCTTTTTTGTTGTTTATAGATGGCGATTCGGCACTTATTTCAGCTTCTTTTCTAGAAAATTATTTGCAAGAAATTAAGTCAAAGGAAATACAAGTGCTTTGCGGGGCAAGTATTTATCAAAAAGAAATGCCTGAAAGAAACTACTTTTTGCGTTGGAAATACAGCGTCGAAAGAGAAAGCAAATCAATACAAGAACGTTTAAAAAATCCAAGTTTAGGGTTTAAAACCAATAATTTTTTGATTCGAAAAACGGTATTTGAAAAAGTGAAATTCAATGAAACACTTTTGGGTTATGGCCACGAAGACACTTTGTTTGGTTTCGAATTAGCTCAAAGTAAGATTGCCATTCATCATATAGATAATCCAGTTTTGAATAAAAATTTGGATGATAATACCACTTTCTTAACTAAAACCAACGAAGGATTAAAAAGTCTGTTGCAAGTTTTAAAAATCGTAAAACATAACGAGCAATTTACCCAAAACATAAAATTAGTGCTTGCTTACCAACGAATTAAAAAGAATCCAATTTTAAATTTCTTGCTTTCTATTTCAGTAATTTCCTTACCACTACTCACTTATTGCTTGAAAAAAGGATTTTTTACTTTGCGGATGTTTGATTTGTATAAGTTGATAGTTTTTAATAAGTTAAATAAGTAGAAGGCTTTAGAATTTCGACTTTGAGAACATTTGTTTTTGATAATTGCAAACGGATTAATTGCGAATTGCAAACGGATTCCCATTACTCTTAAGAATTGCTAACGAATTAGTTAGCGCAGAGCACTACCAAAATCTAAGTTCGCAATTTGCAACTGTTCATAATAGTTGAAAAAAAAAACTCCCTGTTTCCAAGGAGTTTATTAAACTATAATCGTAATCAAGCAATTGTTAATTCTCTGATTTTAAGAATTCTTCAAAGCTCAAAATTTTAGGACTTGTTTTTGATTTTTTCACTAATTCCTTCTCAAATGCTTTGATGGTGGAAGTTTTCATTTTTTCAAATTGTGTTTTTCCTTCGTTGAAAGTAGTGCGTAACATCGAAATGTTTTCCAATTGTGTTGAAGAAGGTGCTCCAAAATAAGAACCGATTGTACTATAAATATCACCTAACTTCTCTCTCAATCTTGGTTCGCCAGCGCCCACATAGTTGTCACCTTTAGTGATGACCATTTTCTCACGTAAGTTATCTAGTTTTTTGCTTAATGTTTGTGCTGCTTTATTTGGCGCTGAATTTTCATTCAAGAAACCTTTCACGCTTGCATCCCATTGATCCAATTCGTAAACGAAATAAGCTAACTCTTGATTGAAATTGTATAACTCAAGTGTTGTTTTTTGTTGAGCTGTACGTTCTTCCAATGTAAAAGGTGATTTTGGGTCGTATTGCACTTCGATTTCTTTTTCAAAAACATCAGCGCCTTTGGTAATTTTCACTTTGTATTTACCTGCTTTAACACGTGGTGCAAACATAGCCCCGCCTGCAAAGGTTTTTCCTTTTGCAATTTTTGGTGCTTCCATATTGAATGACCATTCTACTGTGTTAATTCCTTTTTGTTTACCAGGTTGTAAAGTTGTTACCAATGCTCCGTTTGCATCAAAAATTTCCATTGTCATTTTTCCAAAGGTGTGTCTTTTAGAAAGAAAATAACGAATTTGAGCATTGCTAGTCGGGTTGTCACCTACAAATTGAACTTCAGAACTTGTACCTCCAAAAGATGATTTTTCACTCATCGTAAAAGGTTTGCTTTCAAAGAAATGTAAGTTTTTACTCATTATTTCATTGCTCAAACTTCTAATTGGTGTAATGTCATCTAAAATTATAATACCTCGACCGTGAGTCCCCATAATCAAATCATTGGTTTTTGGGTGCAATTCTAAAAAATGAATAGCAACACTTGGAACGTTATTTTTGAATTTTGACCAAGATAAACCTCCATCAAGCGTAACGTAAAGCCCAAGTTCAGTTCCTGCGAATAATAAATTTGGATTTTTATAGTCTTCTTGAATATTGCGCACGAAAACAGGAAGTTCTTTTGATATAATTGAAGTCCAAGTTTTACCGTAATCAGTTGTTTTATAGATGTATGCATTGTAATCGTTTTTTGCGTGACCATCAAAAACAGCATAAGCAATTCCTTCTCCAAAAACACTTGCTTCTATGTGATAACACCACGTATTTAAAGGCAAACCTTTTACATTGGCAGTAACATTTGACCACGTTTTTCCTCCGTCTGTCGTCACTTGAATATTGCCATCATCTGTTCCAACCCAAATCACTTTTTCATTTAAAGGAGATTCTGCAATTGTGAAGATGGTACAATGATTCTCAGCACCTGAGTTATCAACGGAAAGACCACCAGATTCTGAAGCTCCCGTTTTTGTTTTATCATTTGTAGTTAAGTCAGGTGAAATTTTCGTCCAAGTGTTTCCGCGGTCGTTTGATAGGTGTAAAAACTGACTTCCAACCAATAAACGATCAGGATTGTGAGGGCTTGTAGTTAATGCTGCGTTCCAATTGAATCGCAATTTTGGATCCCCTTGAACAGGAAAAGGTTTCACAACTTTCAATTGTTGTTCTTTTGTGTCGTAGCGCCAAATAGCATCAGCACCTTGCATTTCAGAGTAAACGATATGTGGTTGAGTCGGGTGGGGGAATACTCTAAATCCGTCTCCTTGACCTACTAAATTCCAATCTCTTGCTTCAATACCACCAGGGCTTGAAGAGGGACCAAACC
The DNA here is from genome assembly GCA_044350515.1 of Crocinitomicaceae bacterium. Taxonomy (GTDB): domain Bacteria; phylum Bacteroidota; class Bacteroidia; order Flavobacteriales_D; family Crocinitomicaceae; genus UBA952. The sequence goes on from JBILHL010000009.1 coordinate 43,262, forward strand.
AAGAATTGTTGTCTTGCAAACCTCCGTAAACATTATATGGTTCTTGATTGTCAACACTTACATGATAAAATTGACTTAATGGAAGATTTTCAATTATTTCCATAGTCGTTCCACCATTTAAACTTCTGTAAAGTCCTCCATCAGTTGCTACAAAAACTTTATCGGAATTATTGGGATCGAAGGAAATATCGTGAATGTCGGGATGCATTGCACCTAAGTTTTTGAAAGTTTTACCACCATCGCGACTAATTGAACCAAATAGACCTGCCTTCACAACCACTTCTGGATTTTTCGGATCAACAACAATTTTTGAGAAATAGAAAGGACGAACAGTTAAACCGAAATCGCCATTCAAGAATTTCCAAGATGCACCACCATCTTCTGAACGATAAATCCCTTTATTCTCCGCTTTTTCAGATTCAATAACCGCATAAACAACATTAGGTTTTGAAGGCGCAATAGTTACTGCAATTCGGCCTAATTGACCTGTTGGAAAACCGTTGTGAATTTTATTCCAAGTTGCTCCCCCATCTGTACTTTTATACAAAGCACTATTCATTCCACCTGAGTTAAACGAAAAAGCTGTTCTTCTAAATTCCCAAAAAGATGCATATAAAACAGAAGAATTCGTTGGATCCATAACAAGTTCAGAACAACCCGTTTTTTCGTTTACGTAAAGAATTTTATTCCACGTTTTTCCACCATCGGTAGTTTTGTAAACGCCTCTTTCTTGACTATCTCCCCACAAAGCACCTAACACGCCCACATAAACGGTATTTGGATTTTTTGGGTCAATTTGAATTGAAGCTATACGGTCGGATTTTTCCAATCCCATTTTATTCCAGCTTTTTCCACCGTCTGTTGTTTTGTAAATTCCGTCGCCCATTGAAACACTGTTGCGCGTCCAAACTTCACCAGTTCCAACCCAAACTGTGTTATCGGGGTCACTTGGGTCAATCGAAACAACACCAATTGATTGGCAATAATCATCAAAAATTGAAGTGAATTTCACACCGCCATCGTTCGATTTCCAAACGCCGCCACCTGCAGCACCGATGTACACAATATTTGAATTTTTAGGATGATTTTCAATATCAGAAACACGTCCGCTCATCAAAGCAGGTCCGATATGTCTTGCTTTTAAATCACCAAAATATTCAGAGGCATTGATTACTGTTCCAGCTGTTTGAGCGCTTAATTGTTGAGACAAAAGCAAAGCCAAACAAGCAAAAAGTTGTCTTTTCATTGTTGTAATTTTTAGATTAAAAAATCTTATTGAGAATTATTTTGGAAACTTGAATCCAGCTTCGTCAATTGCGCTGTTAATTAAGACTTTATCAAATGTAATCGTTTGAGACATTCCGTCTTTAATTCCGCTAGTTTGCGAAAAAGCAATAAAAACGCCATTCACTTCTTGGTAGTCGCTGTATTTCGTTTGAGCGATTTTTCCTTTCATTTCACCAGAAGAAATTTCTGATTCAGTCATAATAGGAACAAATGTTTCTTTATCGATGTAATAATATTCAATGTTTGGTACTTCTTTACCTTCCGAAAGCATTGTTTTTTTCTCTACTTTGATTTTATAACATTCAACCCCATCAATTTTTTCAATACCTTCTAAAGTAGTTTTATAGCCTAATTTTTCTGCTGATAAAAAAGCATTTGGAAATTCTTTTGCACTTCTTTTAGTATTTTCTGTGTCATCAGCTTCAGATTTTTCAGCTTTTTGAGTCATAAAATTCGTACTCCAACTTGTTTCTCCATCAAATGCACCTTGAGTAAATTTCATCCCTTGAACTTCAAAGCGGGTGTACATTCTTCCGTCAGACATTATAACAACTTCAACTGGAATTTTCATTCCGCTGTTATCAACATTTGCAAACATTTGCATACTTTTTACTTTCTCCCAATTTTGTCCACCAATAACTTCATAGTATTTGGTTGTGATGTCTTTAACTGTTTGTGCATTTGTTACGTTTGCTACAAAAGCAAGTGCTACTAAAAGAATGATTTTTTTCATAGTTATAAATTTTATAAAACGAAATTAGTTGATTCAATGATAATTGATAGAATTATTAGTTAAAGCTATTTATTTTGAGGATAAAGTAAAAATTTAGCGGATAATCGGGGCGAATTAAAAGTTGGTGCGAATTGCAATTCGCACCAACTTTTAATTCGCCCCGACTAGTCAATCCATAAAAAAACCGCCCCAATTTCTTGAGACGGTTCGCTATATAGTCGCTTCGCACTATCCGAATAAATCGGGAAGATTGATGCGTTGAAGAGCCCGAAGGCTCTTTTTATACTATTTTGAATTACATCATTCCAGGCATTCCACCACCCATACCTGCCATTCCAGCAGCTGGATTGTTTTCTTCTGGTTGATCTGCAATCACACATTCAGTTGTCAACAACATAGATGCGATAGACGCTGCATTTTCAATTGCAATTCTAGTCACTTTTGTTGGATCAATTACACCAGCTTTGTATAATTTCTCGTAAACTTCAGTTCGTGCATTGTATCCGAAGTCATCTTTGCCCTCTTTTACTTTTTGAACGATAACAGCTCCTTCACCACCAGCGTTTGCAATGATTTGACGCAAAGGCTCTTCAGCAGCACGTTTCACAATTGCAATTCCTGTTTGTTCGTCCTCATTATCACCTTTCAACTTGTCTAAAGATTCAATCGCGCGGATTAAAGCAACACCTCCACCTGGTACGATTCCTTCTTCAACAGCTGCTCTTGTTGCTGCTAAAGCATCGTCTACGCGGTCTTTTTTCTCTTTCATTTCCATTTCAGTAGCTGCACCAACGTAAAGTACGGCAACACCACCAGCCAATTTTGCTAAACGTTCTTGTAATTTCTCACGATCATAGTCAGAAGTAGTAGCTTCAATTTGTGCTCTGATTTGTCCAACTCTCGCAACAATATCAGCTTTTTTCCCTTTACCGTTAATAATTGTTGTATTTTCTTTGTCGATTTCAATTTTCGCAGCAGTTCCTAACATGTCGATAGTTATTCCTTCCAAAGTCATTCCTCTTTCTTCTGAAACAACTGTTCCGCCCGTTAAAATTGCGATATCTTCCAACATTGCTTTTCTTCTATCACCAAAACCTGGAGCTTTAACAGCAGCAACTTTCAAAGAACCACGAATTCTGTTTACAACCAAAGTTCCAAGTGCTTCACCATCCACATCTTCTGCGATGATTAACAATCCTTTTCCTGCTTGAACAACTGGTTCTAAGATTGGTAACAATTCTTTCATACTAGAGATTTTTTTCTCGCTGATTAAGATTAATGGATTTTCCATTTCTGTAATCATTTTCTCTGCATTTGTAACGAAATAAGGGGACAAATAACCTCTATCAAACTGCATTCCCTCCACAGTCTTTACTTCTGTTTCCGTTCCTTTTGCTTCTTCAACTGTGATAACACCATCATTTCCAACAACTTTCATAGCTTTAGCGATGAGCGCACCAATTGCCTCATCATTGTTTGCAGAAATTGTAGCAATTTGTTTGATTTTTGAGTTATCAGAACCAACTTCTGTTGCCATTTTTTTCAAGTTTTTTACAACTTCAGTAACTGCTTTATCAATTCCTCTTTTCAAGTCCATTGGATTTGCACCAGCAGCAACGTTTTTCAAACCAGCACCAACAATTGCTTGAGCTAATACAGTTGCAGTTGTTGTTCCGTCTCCGGCAATATCAGCTGTTTTAGATGCAACCTCTTTCACCATCTGTGCACCCATATTTTCAACTGGATCAGAAAGTTCGATTTCTTTCGCAACTGTTACACCATCTTTTGTAATGTGAGGAGCACCAAATTTCTTTGCGATAACCACATTTCTACCTTTTGGTCCTAAGGTTACTTTCACTGCGTTTGCCAAAGCATCCACACCTTTTTTAAGCTTTTCTCTAGCTTCTACGTCGAAAAAAATATCTTTTGCCATAATAATTTAATGTTAAATGTTTGATTTTTATTGCTTAATTAAAGTATACCGTAAATATCAGATTCACGCATGATCAAGTAAGTTTTACCGTCTAATTTGATTTCTGTACCAGAATATTGACCATATAAAACAGAATCACCAACTTTTACAGTCATTGGTTCATCTTTTTTACCTTCACCTGCTGCGATAACTGTTCCTTGCAACGGTTTTTCTTTTGCAGTGTCTGGAATAAAAATTCCGCTTGCCGTTTTAACTTCTGCTGGAGCTGATTCAATCAGAACTCTGTCTGCTAAAGGTTTAAATTTTACTGACATATTTTTAGTATTAATTTTAAGATTTGTTTCTTCTTTGTCCAATTTTATGCCAAGCACTAAATTGCGTCAATTTTGCCAAAAATGGATTAGGTATAAAATAAAAATGTCAGTATGGGTGACATACTGACATTTTAAAAAGTGAAAATAGAATTACTATTTGTTGTTTTGTGTGTTTCCTTGACCTGCTGGATTTTGACCTTGTCCAGGTTGCTCAGTTTGTTGCTTTTGTTCAACTGGTTTTGGAGCTCTTGGTTGACGAACCGTCATAATAACGCTAGCAAGAACAATTGCAATAGCAAGTCCCCACGTTGCTTTATCGATAAATTCAGTTGTTTTTTGTACACCACCTAATTGGCTTGGTGATCCAAAATCAGAGCTTAAGCCTCCACCTTTTGGATTTTGAATATAAACAACAAAAATCAGCAAAACACTTGCTAAAATAACGATGGTTGAAAGTATGATATCCATTTCTAAGAATTAAGTTTTTTTTTTAAATTTTTAATTTGGGTTGCAAAGAAACTCTTTTTTTCGGGAAAAATCAAGATTAATTGCTCATAAACGTAAATTGATTTTGGATAATTGCCTTGAAGAGCGAAGATTTTTGCCAAAGTTTCACTTACAGGCATATTGTTTTCACTTAAACTTTCTTTCGCTTTTTTTATTGGAGAATAAAATTCCTTCTTCGGTTTTTCGAAGTTGTAATATTCAATTTTTTTAGACTCTTGCTCGATTTCAGGGTGTTTCGTTTCTTCTTTAAATACTTTTGTTTCTATTGGATTTACAGCAGAAGTTGTCGCTCCTAAACTTAACCAAGAACTAAAACTTCGTTCACTTTTTGGCTCAATTTCAGTTTTTTCAGGTGTTATTATTTTTTCAATCTTTTTTTCAGCTACAAGTTCTGAATCAAGCGTTTTTTCAATTTCTGGTTCAAGCTTCGTTTCTTTTTCTTCATCGTGAAAATTCGTTTCCATAAAGCTCGATGAAAATGCCGATGCCTGAATTAATTGTTCTAGTTGATCGTTTTCTTTCTTTATTTCTTCGCTTTCCTCTTCTGAAATTGTTTCTTCTTTAACTTCAATCGTTTCTGAAACTGGTTTTTCAACCTGTTCAACAATTTCTGCTTGTACTTCAGGAACGATTTCTTCTTCTACTATAACCATTTCTAAAATAGGATTTTCAACTTCTTCAAAAATTTCTACTGGAGCTTCTGGAATTATTTCTACTTCAACTTCAATTGTTTCTGAAATAGATTTTTCAATTTCTTCAATAATTTCTGCTTGAACTTCTAGAATTATTTCTACTTCAACTTCAATCGTTTCTGAAATAGGCTTTTCAACTTCTTCAAGAATTTCTGCTTGAATTTCTTGAGTTATCTCTTCTTCAACTACAATCGTCTCTTGAATAGGATTTTTAACTTCTTCCTGGATTACAGTTTGCGTTTCAGGTGCAATTTCCGCCTCAAATCTTGGGTGTAATAATTCAAATAAAACAGAACGAGATGAAATTCGGTAAGCATATTTTTCAATTTCACTTTCCAAACGTACATCTTTGCTATTGGCAAGTGCTTTCAAATACAAAATCGGAAAAGAAGAAACGTAAGGATACAACTCCATTAATTCCGCCAATTTTCGAACATCTTCACTGGAGCAGGAAGTATTATTTAAAATTTTCTCGTGGATATATTCTGAACTTAACATCACCAGTTACTCAACAATTTATTAATTACGTCTTGAATGATTTGCGTATTTATCTCTTCTAATAATTGTGCTTCAACAGCAGCAAGGTTATCATTAGCATTAAAATCTGAAAATCGGGTTGAAGTTACAGAAATTAATTCTTCTTTTGGTTTAGTAATTTCGATGGAAAATTGAACGGATATTGTCAAACGATTTTGGGTGGCGTTATCGTTTCCTTGAATAGCGATTGGTGTTACATTATAACTTAAGATTTTTCCATCAATGTTTACTTCGCCCTTTCCAAAATTGGTATTTAATAAAAGACGCGTATTGTTTTGAATTCCATCCTTTAATTGTTCTGTCAAATTTGCGCCATAACTCAAAGGTGCATTGGGTGCTAAAACTTCTAAAGTCTTCACGGAAAATGTTTTCCATTCTTCGGGCATAGAACCTTTATCCTTAAAGGAGACACTTGATGGCCAACACGATGAAAGCACGGCTAAAAGTAAAATTAGTGAGCCGAATTTCATAAGTCCATAAGCTTATATTCCTTAATTTTTCGGTACAAGGTGCGCTCAGAAATTCCCAATTCGCTTGCGGCATGTTTTCGTTTTCCGCGGTGTTTTTCTAAAGCTTTACTAATTAATTCTTTTTCGCGATCTTCTAGCGACAATGATTCTTCAACTTCAACGTGCGCTTCATACGATTCATTCGCAGGAGGAAAGTGGTAGTTTGATTCCACAATTGGTGCAGCAGCTGAAGGGAGTAATAAACCTGTATTTTTAACATTTTCATTCACTTCTTGATAAATGCGATTCACAACTGCACTTTGGTCAGATGTCAAAGAAACCGCATTTCCTTGTTGCAGAATTTCAACGACTAATTTTTTTAATTCGTTCAAATCCTTTTTCATATCAAAAAGCACTTTGTACATCAATTCGCGCTCAGAGAAATTTTCCTGAGAATTTTCCCCGATAATTTGTGGAAGTTTTTCAGTGTTTTGTGGTAAATAACTCGAAAGAATAAAACCATCAATATCTCTTGCAGTTTCAATTACAGATAATTGTTCGACTAAATTTTTCAACTGACGAATATTTCCAGGCCACGGATAATTGACCAATAATTGAACAGCATCGTCATTCAATTTAATCGCAGGCATTCTATATTTTTCGGCGAAATCGTGAGCGAATTTTCTAAAAATCAAATGAATATCATCTTGACGATTTCGTAATGCAGGCAATTGAATCGGAACAGTGCTTAAGCGGTAAAACAAATCTTCTCTGAATTTACCTGAAGCAATTGCACGCTGCATATTTTCATTGGTTGCAGCTACAACACGTACATTCGTTTTGATTGCTTTAGAAGAACCAACTCGAATGAATTCACCTGTTTCCAAAACACGAAGTAATCTTACTTGTGTTTGCATCGGTAATTCTGCTACTTCATCTAAGAAAATTGTACCGCCATTTGCCACTTCAAAATAACCTTGACGGCTTCCTGCAGCTCCTGTAAACGAACCTTTCTCGTGACCAAATAACTCAGAATCGATTGTTCCTTCTGGAATTGCACCACAGTTTACAGCAATATATTCACCGTGTTTTCGAGAGCTCAAATTATGAATCACTTGCGGAATGATTTCTTTTCCTGTTCCACTTTCACCTGTCACCAAAACAGAAATATCTGTTGGCGCAACTTGAATGGCAACTTCCAACGCACGGTTGAGCAAAGGAGAATTTCCAATGATTCCGAAACGCTGTTTAACTTGTTGTACGTTCATAACGAGCAATTTAGCATTTAGAAACGATTTCTCCCATTAACGTTGCTGAGGTACATTCGTCGATACGTACCATTACATATTGTCCTTTTTCACAATCCAATTTCGGGAAAATAACCATTGAATTTCTTCCAGTTCTCCCACATAAATGCTCGTCCGAACGTTTCGATTTCCCTTCAATCAATACTTTTTGAACGGTACCAATTTGACGTTTGTTCGATGCTAAAGAAGAAGCCAATTGTTTCTCAATGATTTGATCCAATCTTTTTCCTTTCACATTTTCAGGAACGTCATCAGTGAAACGTCTTTCTGCCAATGTTTTCGGGCGTTCTGAATATTTAAACATATAAGCAAAATCATATTGAACGCTGTCCATTAAACTCAAGGTTTCAGCGTGTTCTTCTTCCGTTTCACCACAAAATCCAGTGATAATATCCGTTGAAATCGCACAATCAGGAATGATTAGTTTGATTGCAGCAATGCGTTCCAAGTACCATTCTCTGGAATAACCACGGTTCATTCGGTATAAAACGTCTGTATTTCCAGATTGAACAGGCAAATGAATATATGGACAGATATTTTCGCACTTCGCCATAATTTCTAGCACATCATCTGTCATATCTTTTGGATGAGAAGTACTGAATCGCACACGTAAATCGGGTGAAACCAAAGCTACCATTTCCATCAATTGTGCAAAATTAGTTGTAGGTTGTGAAGCGTCTTTAATTTCTCCTTTCGAACTGATATTCCAGCGGTAACTGTCCACGTTTTGACCTAAAAGCGTTACTTCTCGATATCCTTTTTCAAACAAATCTCGGCATTCTTCAACGATTGTATGTGGATCTCTTGAACGTTCTCTTCCACGTGTAAAAGGCACAACGCAAAACGAACACATATTGTCGCAGCCACGCATAATGGTTACAAATGCAGAAATTCCACCTTGATCTAATCGAACTGGAGAAATATCAGCATACGTTTCGTCCCGTGAAAGCAACACATTCACTGCTTTTTGTCCTGTTCCAACTTCTTCAATTAAGTTTGGTAAATCGCGATAAGCATCAGGTCCAGCAACTAAATCAACCAATTTTTCTTCTTCAAGTAGATTTTTTTTCAAGCGCTCAGCCATACAGCCCAAGATTCCAACCACCAATTCGGGATTGTCTTCTTTTTTCTTTTTGAATTCTGTCAAGCGATTGCGAACGCGGGTTTCGGCATTTTCTCGAATCGAACACGTATTTATAAGTACAACATCCGCTTCGTCAACATTGCGTGTAGTAGCGTAGCCATCATTTTTCATAATCGAAGCAACAACTTCGCTATCAGAGAAATTCATCTGACAACCGTAGCTTTCGATAAATAATTTCTTTTTACCAGTTGTATCATCTGAATCGTTTAGCATTGTAGCTTCACCTTGCATTGATTCGTCGATTACTTTATTTTCGTGAGACATATTCGTTCTTCTTTTGAACGGCAAAAATAGCAATTAATCAAGGACTGACAAAATGACACGTATGTTAAAAACTAAGAATATTAAGAATTGCAAACGGGTTAATTGCGAATTGCAAATGGACTCACATTATGCTTAAGAATTGCGAACCATAGAATTGCTAATTGCAAACGGATAACTATACTGTTAATTAATTGCAAATAGAATAATTGCGAATTGCTAACTGAAACCCATACTGCTAATTAATTGCGAACATAGAATTGCGAATTGCAAACGGAAAGCCATACCGCTTAATAATTGCTAACAAACGAATTGCTAATTGCAAACGGATAACCATACTGCTTATTATTTGTGAACGTTATTGTTGCGAGTTGCTAACTAAAACCCATTAAGCATAGAAGTTGTGAACGATTTAAATCGCGCAGAGCGCTTCCAGAATCTACGTTCGCAATTCGCAATTAAAAGTTTGCAATTTATCAATGCAATTCGCAATTTTTAATTCGCAATTATTAGTTCGCAATTATACTTTTTTTAGCTGTGTTTCACTTTTTTTTCCTCAGTCCACTTTTTTCCTTTTACATTTGTGCCCAAAATAAAAGCCATGTCGAAAAATTTAGTGATCGTTGAGTCCCCTGCAAAAGCCAAAACAATTGAAGGATATTTAGGAAAAGACTTTACCGTAAAATCTAGTTTTGGACACGTAAGAGACCTTGCGAAAAAAGGCTTGGCAATTGAAATCGAAAACAAATTTAATCCACTTTACGAAGTCACAGCTGATAAAAAGGCGGTCGTCGCAGAACTCAAAAAATTAGCAAAGGAAGCGGAAGTTGTTTGGCTAGCGACCGATGAGGACCGCGAGGGAGAAGCGATTTCTTGGCATTTATTTGAGACTTTAGATTTAAAGAAAAAAGACACAAAACGCATCACTTTTAACGAGATTACAAAAACGGCAATCTTAAAAGCAATCGATAATCCACGCATTATTAATAAGCAATTAGTGGATGCACAACAAGCACGTCGTGTTTTAGATAGAATTGTTGGTTTTGAACTTTCACCTGTACTTTGGAAAAAAGTGCGTCCAAGTCTATCAGCAGGACGTGTGCAATCCGTTGCAGTGAAGTTAATCGTAGAGCGCGAAAAAGAAATCGATGCTTTTAATGTTTCTAACTTCTTCCGAATTACTGGAAATTTTGAGTCCCCAAAAGGAAACTTCAAAGCAGAATTCAGCAAGCAATTAAGTAATGCAGAAACTGCGAAATCTATATTGGAAACGTGTGCAACAACGAATTTTTTCGTAGAAGACATTCAACAAAAACCTGCTACAAAATCACCTGCAGCACCTTTTACCACTTCAACTTTGCAACAAGAAGCGAGTTTGAAATTAGGTTTTTCTGTAACACGTACAATGAGCGTAGCACAACGTTTGTATGAATCTGGGAAAATCACGTATATGAGAACGGATTCAGTGAATTTATCTGATACAGCAATCAATGCGTCGAAAGCAGCAATTATAGAATTATACGGTTCAGATTTTTCGAAAACTAGAAAATACGCCAATAAAAATGCTGGAGCGCAAGAAGCGCATGAGGCGATTCGTCCAACAGATTTTATGGTTTCAAAAATAGACGGAGAATCAGAAGAACAAAAATTATACGAACTAATTTGGAAGCGTGCAATTGCTAGTCAAATGTCTGATGCGCAATTGGAAAGAACGACGATTAAAATTGGTGGTTTGCAAAATGGCGATGCTTTCAATGCAAAAGGTGAAGTCATTCGTTTTGAAGGATTTTTGAAAGTGTATTTAGAATCGTCTTTGGATGACAACGAAGAAGAAAGTGATTCTGGTTTATTGCCTGCAGTTGTTAAAAACGAAAAATTAGACCTTGGAAGTGCAATTGCAATAGAGCGATTTACTCGTCCGCCGTCAAGATATGTGGAAGCTTCTTTGGTTAAGAAATTAGAAGAATTAGGAATTGGTCGTCCGTCAACGTATGCACCAACGATTTCAACGATTCAAAAAAGAGGTTACGTTGAAAAAAAAGAACGCGATGGCGAAGTGCGTGAATACCAATACATTCAACTTAAAAAAGGAAGTATTGTAGAAGAAGTGCGTTCGGAAACAACTGGAAAAGATAAAAATAAACTTTCACCAACAGATATAGGAATTGTTGTAACGGATTTCTTGCAAGACAATTTCAAGCAAATCATGGATTATCATTTCACAGCATTTGTGGAGGCACAATTTGACGAAATTGCAAAAGGAAAACAAGAGTGGACAACAATGATGGATGGGTTTTATAATCCATTTCATAAAGAAGTTGAAGACACGCTTGAAAATTCAGATCGTGCAACAGGTGAAAGAGATTTGGGAATTGACCCAATTTCTGGAAAGAAAGTAATTGCGCGTATTGGGAAATTTGGTCCAATGATTCAAATTGGTGACGAAAAAGTGGACGGTGAAAAAGCACGTTTTGCTTCACTTCAAGCTAATCAATCCATAGGCTCTATCACTTTGGAAGATGCAATGGAGTTGTTCAAATTGCCGAGAACCTTAGGTGAATACGAAGGCCAAGCTATTAAAGCAAACAACGGACGTTTTGGTCCTTATGTGCAAGTTGGAAAATTATTCGTTTCGATTCCAAAAGAAGAAGATGCTATTTCAATTTCTTTTGATCGCGCCGTTGAATTGTACTTGAAAAAGCAAGAAGACGATGCGAATAAAATGATTAAAGTCTTTGCTGAGCGTCCCGAAGTTCAATTATTGAACGGTAGATACGGTGCATATTTAAAAATTGGAAAAGACAATTTTAAACTTCCAAAGGATGCGCAACCAGAACTTTTAACATTAGATGAATGTTTGCAAATAGCTGAAAGTCAAGATTCAAAACCCAAAAAGAAAAAACCATTCAAGAAAAAATAAGAACTATTAGATTTTTATTTTTATATATTTGTAATTATGAATGGAAGTGTAAATAAGGTTATATTAATCGGGAATTTGGGTAAAGACCCTGAAATTCGCAGGTTGGAAAACGGAGCTGTAATTGCTACATTTTCGTTGGCGACATCAGAAGTTTTTACTGATAAATCGACTGGTGAGAAGAAAGAAATCACCGATTGGCATGATATCGTTCTGTGGAGAGGATTAGCCGAAGTTGCAGAAAAATACATTCGAAAAGGTGCCAAAATCTATGTTGAAGGCAAATTAAAAAAACGCTCTTGGCAAGATAAGGAAGGAAATACTCGTTATAGCATAGAAGTTGTTGGCGATGATTTAACGATTCTTTCTCGCCCTGATGTCGATAGAAATCACACATCTTATTCAAGCGAAGGAAAACCAAATCCTCCTTCATCCATTCAAGATTTATCGCCTAGTGCTGACGATGATAATCCTTTTTAAGAAATGATCAAAACAGAACCTCCCAGTCAACACTTAAATTATGTTATTGAAGCTGGTTTTAGCGAATCAACTTTTATTTATTTAGCAATCATTGCTTTTTTATTGTTGATTTCAGCACTTATGTCAGGTTCAGAGTCAGCGTTTTTTTCATTGAAACCCGCTGATAATGATGATTTAAAGAAAACAAACGATAAACAATCGAAACTCATTCAAAATTTACTTGCTCGACCGAAAGAACTGTTAGCAACAATTCTGATAACCAACAACTTTGTAAACGTTGGTGTAGTTATTTTATCAACTTTTGTTTTAGATGATATTTTTCCAGCAAAACCAGGTACTGAATTGCAACGATTTTTGATTGAGGTAGTTGGAATTACTTTTTTGATTTTATTGACAGGAGAAGTTTTGCCAAAAGTGTATGCTTCAAAAAATGCTTTGTCAGTTGTGAGATTTATGGCAAATCCTTTAACGCTTTTAGGTAAAATGCCACCTGTTTCTTGGATTAAATTTGGATTAGTTCACGGTTCATTTTTTATTCAAAAGCTATCAAACGGAGGAGCGAAAGTCAATACCGACGAATTGGAACAAGCATTAGCCTTGACAAGAGAAGATTCAACTTCTGAGGAAGATCATAAAATTTTGGAAGGAATTGTGAAATTTGGAAAAACAGAAGCTTGTCAAATTATGACACCGCGAATTGAGGTAGATGCAATTGATAATACGCTGAATTTTAAGGAAGTTTTAGATTTTATTTTAGAGTCAGGTTATTCTCGAATTCCGATTTTTGAAGTTTCGCAAGACAATGTAATTGGTATATTATATATTAAAGATTTATTACAAAGTCTAAATCAAGATGAAAATTTTGATTGGCGTATAGAAATTAGAAAGCCATATTTCATTCCAGAAAACAAAAGAATTAACGACTTACTTCAAGATTTCCGAAGTATGAAAATGCACATGGCAATTGTTGTTGATGAATATGGTGGAGCGAGCGGAATTGTGACTCTTGAAGATATTTTGGAAGAAATTGTTGGAGACATAACCGATGAATTCGATGACAATGAGGTTGTTTATTCAAAAATTGATGAAACAACTTATTTATTTGAAGGACGAACTTCACTCAATGATTTCTATAAAATTGTTGAATGTAACGAAGAATTGTTTGAATCATTAAAAGGTGAAGCCGAAACAATTGGAGGTTTAATCATCGAGCAATCTGGAAGAATTTTAAGAAATAACGAATTCATTATAATTGAAAATTACAAGTTAATTGTAGAATCTTCTGACAAGAAAAGAATAAAAACAGTAAAAATTAAGATTTTAAATCATGAATAAACTAATCTATTCGTTCCTTTTTCTTTTATTGTTAATTGCTTGTGATGAAACGACTCCAGTTCCGAAACCACCTACTTATTTAAAGCTAGATTTGCCTGAACATACCTATCGACAAGTTCAATCAGATTGTCCTTATTCTATTAAGTTAGCTAATAGTTATAATTACAGAGAAGCTCAAAAACAAGGTTCGACTTACTGTACACAAGAAATAGATTTAGGACCAGTAAATGGTTCTTTATTTATGTATTACTTAAATTTTCCGAACAATGATTCATTAGCTGAGATTATCAATTTTGCGAACGATAAAGTAGATGAGCACAAAATTAAAGCGGATAAAATCGATTTTGAACAAATTATAGATAAGAAAAATAAAGTGTACGGTACTTTTTTTGAATTAAAAGGAAATGTGGCTACTAATTTTCAATTCTATTTGACTGATTCAACCAATAACTTTGTACGTGGAGAAATTTTATTGAATTGTAAGCCGAATTACGATTCTTTACGTCCTGTTTTAGAATACCTAAAAGTTGATTTATTAGAACTTGTTCATCATTTCAAATGGAGCAAGAAATAGTTTCACATTCCGTTGTAATCGCGTTAGGTTCAAACAAAGGAGATAAAGCTAAAAATCTAAATGCTGCCATACAGTTAATTGAAAGTAGGGTAGGTGAGGTGGTAAAAGTTTCTCAAATCTTTAAAAATCCAGCACAAGGTTTTGAATCCGAAAACGAATTTTTTAATGCTTGTTTAATGTGTAAAACGCAATTAGATCCTACTCAAACTTTAAGTGAGCTAAAAGCAATAGAGAAACAGTTGGGAAGAATAAAAACTAAAGAAACCTATGAAGATCGTTTGATTGATTTAGATATTATTTTTTATGATCAATTAATTATTGAAACTGAAAATTTGCAGATCCCACATACAGAATATCATAAACGAGATTTTGTTTTGATTCCTTTATTGGAACTTTTTGATTTTAAAGACCCGAAAACATTGTTAAATATCAGTCAATTAATAAGATAATTTAAGGAAAATTGTATTTTCAACAATAATTATTAGGTTTTTGATAGTAATTGTTTGTAAATTTGCCACGATTTTAAAAACACTAAAAATGAATATGAATAAAATTCTCTTAATGTCACTTGCCGCAGGAACGACAGCTCTTATGTCTTCTTGTGATTTAGTGAAAGATTTTACTTACAATGTGAATCCTAATCCATTAGAGATGCATGGTGACAACGTGAAATTTACTGTTGTTGTTAACGTTCCTGAAAAAGGATTAAATAAAAAAGTCAAAGCTGAAATCACTCCAAAGTTAGGTAACACTGCAATTGGTACTTGGGTTCTTCAAGGAGAGAAAATAACTGGCAATGGCCAAACTATAACTTTCAAACCAGGCGGTTCTGCAACTTTTGACTTAGAAGTTCCTTACCGTCCAGACATGGAAGCTGCTGATTTAAAGGTTACTGGAAAAGTTTTTAAAGGAACAAAAGAAAAAGAAGATATTCCAGAAACTAAAATTGCTGATGGAACAATCATTACTCCTTTAATGGTTAGAAAAGATTTCAAAGTTATTTTTGAAAAAGACGCTATCATTAGAGAAACTGCAAAAAGCACAAATGCAACAATAAATTTTGATAAAGCGAAATCTGATGTGAAAGCAACAGAAATGAAAGATAAAGATATCGCTGATTTGTTAGTTTGGTTAAAAGCATCTGAATCAAACCCAAAAATTCAAATAACATCTATTGATATTAAAGGATTTGCTTCTCCTGACGGTGTTGAAGACAAAAACACCAACTTGTCAAACGAAAGAACAAGAGCGGCTAGAAATTCAATTGTAGATTTGATGAAAAAATCAAACATGTTGAATTGGGCTGATACAACTAAATATTCTATCGAAGGTAAAGGTGAAGACTTTGAAGGTTTCAAAGATCAATTAGCAATTACAACTACTATAAATGAAGCAGACAAAAACCTTTTCATTCGTATTTTAGAAATGACTAAAGATCCAATTCAACGAGAGAAAGACATGGTTAATTTAGGAAAATCATATACTGAATTAGAAAAAGATGTTTTCCCTAAAATTCGTAGAGCAGTAATTACAGTTAATTACAAAGAATATGGTTTGACTGACGACGAAATTATGGCTGCTGCTAAAAACAACCCATCTTCATTAGGAATTGAAGAATTGTTATTTGCTGGTGCAAGAGTAACTGACTTAAACGAAAAAGCTGCTATTTATCAATCTGCTGCTCAAAATAATTCATCTGATTTCAGAGGTCATAACAACTTAGGAGCTGTTCAATTTTTACAAAACAAAGTTGCTGATGCTAAATCAAGTTTAGAAAAAGCGAATAGTTTAAAAGACAATTCAACTTCTAAAAATAATTTGGCTGGTGTTGCAATTTCAGAAGAAGATAGAGCAAATGCTAGAAAATTATTAAACCAATCAAAAGGAAACAGCCTGGATGCTGGAAACACAGTTTTTGGCTATAACAGTGCGGTATTAGACATTTTAGATGGTAATTATGCAAGTGCTGAAAGTAACATTAAAGAAAATGGTTTCAATAAAGCACTAGCTTATGTTTTACAAAATAAATTAGCAGAAGCTAAAACAGCTTTAGCAAATGAAAAAGAAAGTGCTGATGTTGATTATTTAAAAGCAATCATCGCTTCAAGAGGTGGTGAAGGTTCAGATGCAGTTGTAAACAATCTTAAAAACGCATTTGCAAAAGATAGTTCATTGAAAGCAAAAGCTGCAAAAGATAGAGAATTTGTAAAATTATTCGCTGATTCAAACTTTACTTCAGCTGTAAGATAATTTTAAAAACCATTATAAATTAAATCCCGGATTCGTTCGGGATTTTTTTTGCCTTATTGTTTCAAGATAATCCTGTTCCAATTGTCCTGGACTTGCAATTAAATGCGAATCACAGTTTAAGATTTCAACATCCATTAAAGTGGTGTAGCCAATGTATCCATATATCTTTTTAGTCTTCAATAGTAATTTATCAGTTTCCATCCAATTATCGCTAGGGTGAAAACTTTGTTTCAAATTTTTACTTTGAATTAATTCTTGAATTTCGCTCGAACCAACAATTGTTTGAATTTCATTAGATTCAAGTTCTTTTGAAAACACTTGGAGTAAATTAGACCAATATTCTTTCGGTCCACTTATCATTAAAACACTTCCAGACTTTAAATCGTTCTTTGGATAAAGCATAAATCGAGATAACCAACCAATATAAATTGCATTTACAAATTGTTTATTATTTGATAATTTCCCAGCTAATGAATTTTTAGCTTTGTCCACAATCCAAATAGAATTGAATTTTTTAATCTGTTTTTTGTGATATAATTTAAAAGGAAATTGAAACCAACTGATAGGTAAATTCAATTGATGTGTCATAAAAATGGAATAAATTTTCTCACTTCGAAAGGTGTAACGATGGTCTGAAATTACAATATCTATCTTCAGTTCTTTAACATATCTTTCAATCTCTTTCAATTCTTGTTTAGAACGCTTCAAGAGCTTTCCGAGCGAAAAAAATAAATCATTGGTGTAATTCCCTTTTCCTGAAAATTGAAAGGGATAACCTTGATGTTCGATAAATTTCACTTTTTGACCGAAATATTGAACAAATACTCTTTTTTGTGCAGTATCACAAGCGATGAAAACAGAATTTCCATTTTCTAGTAATTTGTAGATTAAAGGAATACATCGCGAAACATGACCAAATCCCCAATTTAATGGAGATATTAAAACGTTTTTGCTTTGTATTTCAGTTGGTAGCATTTCTGTGAATAAATATTAAAAATACGCAAAATCGGGTTTTCTTTTCAAAGTTTATTAATTTTAGCCCCAAATAAAAAAATCACTCAATGATAGACGGAAACGAATTTAGAAAATACGCAACTAAACATCTTGGAATCAATAGCATGATGATGGATCATTATATAGAATCATCTATGACTCCTTATATAATTGAAGAACGTCCAATGAATATTTCTCAGCTAGACGTTTTTTCTCGTCTAATGATGGACAGAATTATCTTTTTGGGGACAGGGATAAATGACCAAGTTGCAAATATTATAAATGCACAGTTATTGTTTTTGGAATCTGTTGATGCGAAGAAAGATATTCAGATTTATTTAAATTCTCCAGGTGGATCCGTATATGCAGGGTTAGGAATTTATGATACGATGCAATACATTCGTCCAGATGTTGCTACAATTTGTACAGGAATGGCTGCGTCAATGGGTGCGGTTTTAATGTGTGCAGGTGCTAAAGGAAAAAGAAGTGCACTAAAACACGCGCGTGTAATGATTCACCAACCATTGGGAGGCGCTCAAGGACAAGCTTCTGATATCGAAATCACAGCAAGAGAAATTCAAAAATTGAAAAAAGAATTATACGATATTATCGCTACTCATTCTAACCAACCTTTTGATAAAGTTTGGGCTGATTCAGACAGAGATTATTGGATGACATCTGAAGAAGCTAAAGAATACGGAATGGTTGATGAAGTTCTTTTAAGAAATCCTAAATAATTTTAAATGGCAAAAAAAGAAGCAACCTGTTCATTTTGCGGGTCAAATCGTAGTGCTGTTAAAATGTTAATTGCTGGTATTTCAGGTCACATTTGTGATAACTGTGCTTACCAAGCTAATCGTATTGTTCAAGAAGAAGTTTCCCATATTTCAAAAAATCCAAACGGTAATCCTAAAGCGAGTAAAAAATTAGCATTACTTAAGCCTAGTGAAATTAAAGCTCATTTGGATGAGTATGTAATTGGTCAGACAGATGCTAAAAAAGTATTATCAGTTGCTGTTTACAATCATTTCAAGCGATTAAATAATCCAAATGCTTCATCTGAAGTTGAGATTGATAAATCAAATGTTGTTATGGTTGGAAGAACTGGAACAGGAAAAACATTGTTAGCAAAAACAATTGCAAAATTATTGAATGTACCATTTTGTATTGCAGATGCAACGGTATTGACAGAAGCTGGTTATGTTGGTGAAGATGTGGAAAGTATATTATCGCGTTTGTTACAAGCAGCAGATTATGATGTAGAAGCAGCACAAATGGGTATTGTCTTCATTGATGAAATTGATAAAATTGCAAGAAAAAGCGACAATCCCTCAATAACACGTGATGTTTCTGGAGAAGGCGTACAACAAGCCTTATTGAAATTATTGGAAGGTGCAACTGTTAATGTTCCCCCACAAGGAGGTAGAAAACATCCAGAACAAAAAATGATTCAAATTGACACTAAAAACATATTATTTATTTGTGGTGGTGCATTTGACGGAATTGAAAATATTATTGCTAATCGTGTAAATCGTCAAACGATTGGTTTCAGCGGAACAGAACAAGAAAGAATCGAACAAGACTCTTTGCTTAAATACATTAACCCATTGGATATCAAAACTTTTGGTTTGATTCCCGAACTTATTGGACGTTTTCCTGTTTTAACTTACTTGGAACCATTAAGAGAAGAGGATTTGAAACGAATTTTAATGGAACCTAAAAACGCTTTAATCAAACAATATCTTCGTTTGTTCGAATTAGATGATGTGAAATTGACAATAGAAAAAGAAGTTTACGACTTTATTGTTACGAAAGCAGTTGAATTTAAATTAGGAGCTCGCGGATTGCGTTCGATATGTGAAGCGATTTTAACAGATGCAATGTTTGAATTGCCATCGAACAACCAAAAAGTTTTTAATGTTGATGTGGATTATGCCAAATCAAAATTTGAAAAATCAAGTTTAGCTACCCTAAGGGTAGCATAATAATAGAATTTTAAGAAAAAATTGAAATAAATGAAAACTATCCAATTTAGAGAAGCTTTAAGAGAAGCAATGTCTGAGGAAATGAGAAGAGACGAACGCGTTTTTTTACTAGGAGAAGAAGTGGCAGAATATAATGGTGCTTATAAAGTATCTCAAGGAATGCTCGACGAGTTTGGCCCAAAACGTATAATTGATACGCCTATTGCGGAATTAGGTTTTGCTGGGATAGCAGTTGGTGCATCAATGAATGGATTACGTCCAATCGTTGAATTTATGACTTGGAACTTTGCTATATTAGCGGCTGACCAAATTATAAATTCTGCTGCAAAGATGTTGCAAATGTCAGGTGGGCAATATCACTGTCCAATTGTTTTTAGAGGTGGAAATGGAACTGCAGGACAATTAGCTGCTACACATTCACAATCATTTGAGGCGTTTTATGCACATGTGCCTGGATTGAAAGTTATTACCCCCTCAAATCCTGCAGATGCAAAGGGTTTATTAAAAGCTGCAATTCGCGATGAGGATCCTGTTGTGTTTTTAGAATCTGAAAAGATGTACGGTGACAAAGGTGAAGTTCCAGAAGGTGAATATATTATTCCGATTGGAGTTGCTGCAGTAAAAAGAAAAGGTACGGATGTAACCTTGGTTTCTTTTGGTAAAATCATAAAACTAGCTTATGAAGTTGCTGAAATTTTAGAGAAAGAAAATATTAGCATTGAAGTAATTGACTTAAGAACTATTCGCCCAATTGATTATGGAACTGTAGTTGAATCGATTAAAAAAACAAATCGCTGTGTGGTTTTAGAAGAGTCTTGGCCATTGGCTTCTATTTCAAGTGAAATAGCTTACCATTTGCAACGATATGCTTTTGATTATTTAGATGCACCAGTGGAACGAGTAACCCAAACAGATACTCCATTTGCATTTTCACCAACATTAATCGAAGAGGCATTACCTAATCAAGAACGATTAATTACTGCAATCAAAAGAACAATGTATAGAAATTAATAAAACATTTTTCGCAAAGATTAAGCCCTTTTGAGAGGGCTTTTTTTATGTCTAAATGTTTGAAAATAAATATACTAACATTATTTTGTCGAAAAAATCAATTATTTTTAATATAACTATTGCATACTAAGATAAATATAGTATCTTTGCACCCCTCAAAGTGCGTTTGAGGTAGTATTTTATTTATTTAATTAAGAGTATTTTATGCCAACTATTCAACAGTTAGTTCGCAAAGGAAGAACTGCGGTGGTAAAGAAAAGTAAATCCGCTGCACTTGATTCGTGTCCGCAACGTAAAGGGGTATGTGTACGTGTTTACACAACTACGCCAAAAAAACCTAATTCAGCGATGAGAAAGGTTGCCCGTGTTCGTTTAACAAACGGCAAAGAGGTCAATGCTTACATCGGTGGTGAAGGTCACAATCTTCAAGAACACTCATTGGTTTTAGTACGTGGTGGAAGGGTAAAAGACCTTCCAGGTGTTCGTTATCATATTGTACGTGGTGCTGAAGATACAGCAGGTGTACAAGGTAGAAGCCAAAGAAGATCCAAATACGGAACAAAACGTCCTAAGCAGAAATAATTTAAAAAAGCTTTAGAAAAATGAGAAGAAGAAAAGCCAAAAAGATTGCTATTCTGCCAGATCCAAAGTTCAACGATGTGGTAGTTACAAAATTTGTAAACAACCTGATGTTTTCAGGTAAAAAAAGTTTAGCATTCAAAATCTTTTACGATGCAATTGAAATCGTAAATAAGAAAAATGAAGAACAAGAAGGATTAGACATATGGAGAAAAGCATTAGAAAATGTAACTCCAGCTGTCGAAGTTAGAAGCCGCCGTGTTGGTGGTGCTACATTCCAAATCCCAACACCTGTTCGTGAAGAAAGAAAATCTTCATTAGCTATGAAATGGTTGATTGGATACGCTCGCAAGAGAAACGAAAAAACAATGTCTCAAAAATTAGCTTCAGAGATTATCGCTGCTGCTAAAGAAGAAGGTGCTGCTTACAAAAAGAAAGAAGACACTATGAGAATGGCAGAAGCAAACAAAGCATTTTCACATTTTAGATTCTAATTACAATGGCAAGAGATCTTAGATTTACAAGAAATATTGGTATTGCTGCTCACATTGATGCAGGAAAAACTACAACTACAGAAAGAATTTTATTCTACGGTGGTGTGAGTCATAAAATTGGAGAAGTACATGATGGTGCTGCTACAATGGACTGGATGGAGCAAGAGCAAGAAAGAGGTATTACAATTACTTCTGCGGCTACTACATTAAATTGGAATTATAGAGGACAAGTTTACCATGTGAACATTATTGATACTCCGGGACACGTTGACTTTACAGTTGAAGTTAATCGTTCTTTACGTGTATTAGATGGTTTAGTATTCTTGTTTTCAGCTGTTGATGGTGTTGAGCCACAATCTGAAACCAACTGGAGATTAGCAAATAACTATAATGTTCCTAGAATTGGTTTCGTAAACAAAATGGACCGTCAAGGAGCTGACTTTTTGAAAGTTTGTTCTCAGGTTAAAACAATGTTAGGTAGTCACGCATTACCATTACAAATTAATATCGGTGATGAAGACAATTTTAAAGGAGTTGTTGACTTAATCAACTTTAAAGGTATTGTTTGGAATGAGGATGACATGGGAATGACTTTTAAAGAAGTTGAAATTCCTGCTGATATCATTGAAGACGCAAGACGTTTAAGAAGTGAATTACTAGAAGCTGTTGCTGAATTTGACGAATCTTTAATGGAGAAATTCTTCGAAGATGAAAATTCATTAACAGAAAGAGAAATTTTAACTGCATTACGTGCTGCAACTATCTCAGGAAAAGTTGTTCCGATGATGTGTGGTTCTTCTTTCAAAAATAAAGGTGTACAAGCAATGTTGGATATGGTAATGGAAATTCTTCCTTCACCAATGGATATTGAAGGTATTACTGGAATTAATCCAAAAACAGACGAAGAAATCATGAGACAACCGTCTTTTGATGAGCCTTTCGCTGGTTTAGCATTTAAAATTGCAACGGATCCTTTCGTTGGACGTTTATGTTTCGTTAGAGCTTACTCTGGAAAATTAGAAGCTGGTTCTTATGTATTAAACACTCGTTCAGGAAACAAAGAGCGTATTTCTCGTATCTTCCAAATGCACGCAAATAAACAAAATCAAATTCCTGAATTAGGAGCTGGTGATATTGGTGCGGTAGTTGGATTTAAAGATATCAAAACAGGAGATACTTTATGTGCTGAAAACGCACCTATCGTTCTTGAGTCTATGGTATTCCCTGAGCCAGTTATTGGTTTAGCAATTGAACCTAAAACTCAAGCTGATACAGATAGACTTTCAATTGGATTAAATAAATTATCAGAGGAAGATCCTACTTTCCGAGTTAATACTGACGAAGAAACAGGACAAACAATCATTTCTGGAATGGGTGAGCTTCACTTAGAAATTATTGTTGACCGTTTAAAAAGAGAGTTTAAAGTAGAAGTTTCTCAAGGTGCACCTCAAGTTGCATACCGTGAGGCAATTGCAGGTTCAACTGAACACAGAGAGCAATACAAAAAACAAACTGGTGGTCGTGGTAAATTTGCTGATATTTTAGTTAAAATTTCTGCACAAGATAATCCTGAAAAAACTGGTCTAGAATTCATTAACAGCATTAAAGGTGGTAACATTCCTCGTGAGTTTATTCCGTCTGTTGAAAAAGGATTCAAAGAATCAATGAAAAATGGTGTTCTTGCTGGTTTCCCTCTTGAATCTATGAAAGTAGAATTGATTGATGGTTCTTACCATAACGTCGATTCAGATTCTTTATCTTTTGAGTTGTGTGCTAAAATGGCATACAGAGCAGCAGTTAAACATTGTGCTCCAATTTTATTAGAGCCAATCATGAAATTAGAAGTTGTTACTCCAGAAGAAAATATGGGTGATGTTGTAGGTGACTTAAACAGACGTCGTGGAATGATGAAAGGTATGGACGACCGTAATGGAGCGAAAGTATTGAAAGCAGATGTTCCACTTTCTGAAATGTTTGGTTATGTTACTCAATTGAGAACAATCACTTCAGGTAGAGCAAGTTCTTCTATGGAATTTTCACATTATGCGGAAGCTCCTAGAAACGTGGCAGAAGACGTAATTTCTAAAGCAAATGGTAAAATCACAGCATAATAATTAAGCAGATGAGTCAAAAAATTAGAATAAAATTAAAATCTTACGATCACAACCTTTTGGATAAATCGGCTGAAAAAATCGTAAAAACTGTAAAGTCTACTGGAGCAGTTGTTAGCGGTCCTATTCCTCTTCCAACACACAAAAGAATTTATACTGTATTGCGTTCTCCTCACGTTATGAAAAAAGCGAGAGAGCAATTTGAGTTATGTTCTTACAAACGTCTTATGGACATCTACAGTAGTTCATCAAAAACGGTTGACGCATTAATGAAGTTAGAGCTTCCTAGTGGTGTTGACGTAGAAATTAAAGTGTAAATTTTTTAATAACTAGAATATGCCAGGAATAATTGGTCGAAAAGTCGGAATGACTAGCATCTATAGTGCTGAGGGTAAATCTTTACCATGCACAGTGATTGAAGCTGGTCCTTGTGTTGTGACTCAAATCAAAACACAAGACAGAGATGGTTACGAAGCAGTTCAACTAGGTTTTGGAGAGAAAAAAGAAAAAAATACTCCAAATGCATTGAAAGGACATTTCAAAAAAGCTAACACAACTCCCAAAGCAAAATTGGTTGAGTTTAAAGGTTTTGAGAATGTTTCAGTAGGTGATTTAGTTGATGTTGCTATTTTCCAAGAAGGAGAATTTATTGACGTAATCGGTACAAGTAAAGGTAAAGGATTTCAGGGTGTTGTAAGACGTCATGGTTTCGGTGGAGTTGGTCAAGCAACACACGGTCAGCATAACAGACTACGTGCGCCAGGATCTATTGGAGCTTGTTCATACCCTGCACGCGTATTTAAAGGAATGCGTATGGCTGGTCAGATGGGAAATAAGAGAAGATTAGCTTCTAACTTACAAATCCTTAAAGTTTTGGCTGACAGAAACATTCTTATTGTTAAAGGTTCTGTTCCTGGAGCTAATGGTTCAACTCTAACAATTAAAAAGTAATGAAAGTAAATATATACGACACAAAAGGTTCAGTAACTTCAAAATCACTTGAATTATCTGAAACAGTATTTGGTATTGAACCAAACAATCATGCTATTTATTTAGATGTTAAACAACATTTAGCTAACAGAAGACAAGGTACTCACAAATCGAAAGAGAGAAATGAGATAGCTGGTTCAACTAAGAAACTTAAGAAACAAAAAGGAACTGGTGGAGCAAGAGCAGGTAGTGCTAAATCTGGAACTAGAGTTGGTGGAGGTAGAATTTTCGGACCACGTCCAAGAAACTATCACTTCAAATTAAATATCAAATTAAAAAGATTAGCAAGAAAATCAGCATTGGCTTTCCAAGCTAAGAATGATGGTTTAATGATTATTGAAGATTTTAACTTTACAGCTGCAAAAACAAAGGATTTTAAATCTTTGATCAGCGCATTGAAATTAGATAATCAAAAAGTTTTAATGATTTTAGGTGAAAGTACAGATAATGTATACCTAGCTTCAAGAAATTTAAACAAAATCAAAGTTGTTACTGCTGATTCTTTCAACACTTTCGACATTTTGAATGCGAAAAAAGTAGTGTTACTAGAGAGTTCTGTTAACAAAATTGAAAACATCCTTAACTAAAAAGTTATGCAAACGATTATTAAGAAGCCTATTATAACAGAAAAAGCTACCTTTGCAAGCGAAAAAATGAATCGATTCACTTTCGAGGTAGATAGAAGGGCAAATAAAATAGAAATTAAAAATGCCGTCGAGAAAATGTATGGAGTACATGTCACAGATGTTCGTACATTAAATTATGGCGGTGGGGTATCCTCTGTGAAGTACACCAATAAAGGCGTTGTTGAACAAAAAAGTAAACAATGGAAAAAGGCTGTAGTTACTGTTGCGGATGGTGAAACCATTGATTTGTTTAACAATTATTAATGACTGAATAATGAGTCTAAAAAAGTTTAAACCAACAACTCCAGGTCAGCGTCACAAAGTTGCGACTGATTTTGCAGAGATTACCGCATCTGCACCTGAGAAGAGCCTATTGGCTAGTATGAAAAAATCTGGTGGTAGAAATAATGATGGTAGAATGACTATGCGCTACTTAGGCGGTGGTCATAAACAAAGATACCGTATCATTGATTTCAAACGTGATAAGTTTGATATTACAGCAACAGTTAAAACAGTAGAGTACGATCCAAATCGTACAGCGCATATTGCTCTTTTGTTTTATGCTGATGGTGAAAAAAGATACATTATCGCTCCAACAGGTATTAAAGTAGGTGATACAGTAGTTTCTGGAAAATCTGCAACACCAAATATTGGAAATGCAATGTATTTATCAGATGTTCCTCTTGGAACTGTAATACATAACATTGAATTGAAACCAGGAAAAGGTGGTTCAATCGCAAGAGGGGCAGGTACTTATGCTCAGTTGAATGCAAGAGATGGTAGATATGCTACAATCAAAATGCCTTCAGGTGAAACAAGAATGATTTTAACTACATGTCTTGCAACAATAGGTTCAGTTTCAAATGCTGAACACAATTTAGTTGTTTCTGGTAAGGCAGGTAGATCAAGATGGTTAGGTAGACGTCCTCGTGTAAGAGGTGTTGTTATGAACCCTGTTGATCACCCAATGGGTGGTGGTGAAGGAAGAAATTCTGGAGGTCATCCAAGATCAAGAAACGGTATGCCAGCTAAAGGATTTAAAACTAGATCTAAAAGCAAATACTCAGATAAGTTTATTGTTGAAAGAAGAAAAAAATAGATATTAGGATATGAGTCGTTCATTAAAAAAACCGCCTTTTGTTCATTATAAATTAATGAAAAGAGTTGATGATGCGAAAGCTTCTAGCAGTAAAGCTGTTATAAAAACTTGGTCAAGAGCATCAACCATCACGCCAGAATTCGTAGGATTCACGTTTGCAGTGCATAATGGAAATAAGTTTATTCCTGTTTTTGTTACTGAAAATATGGTAGGTCACAAGTTAGGTGAATTCTCACCGACAAGAAATTTCCGTGGCCATGGTGGAAATAAAAAAGATAAGAAACGTTAAGAATTTATACAGTCATGGGAGCTAGAAAACGTTTAAGAGCTGAAGAGCTTAAAAAGTCAAAAAAAGCAATTGCGATTGCACAACTTAAGAATTCTCCGATTTCACCGCGAAAAATGAGATTAGTTGCTGATTTAATTAGAGGAGTTGAAGTTAATAAAGCTTTGAACATCCTTAACTTTAATAGTAAAGAGGCTTCTACAAGTCTTGGTAAGTTACTTCGTTCTGCAATCTCTAATTGGGAACAGAAAAATGAAGGAGCTGATATCAGTCAAGAAGTTTTGGTTGTTAAATCAATCGAAGTTGGTTGTGGTACAATGTTGAAAAGAATTCAACCTGCACCACAAGGTAGAGCACACAGAATTAGAAAAAGGTCAAATCACGTTACCATCGTTGTTGATGGTACTAAATAATTGGTGAAATGGGACAAAAAACGAATCCAATAGGAAATAGATTAGGTTACATCCATGGTTGGGAATCTAACTGGTATGGAGGTAATGATTATAAAGATAAAATTGTTGAAGACGATCAAATACGTAAATATTTGAACGCTCGTTTGGCAAAAGCTAGTATCGCTAAAATTATCATCGAAAGAACTTTAAAGTTAGTTACTGTAACTATTAACACTGCCCGTCCAGGAGTGATTATTGGTAAAGGTGGTCAAGAAGTTGATAAATTGAAAGAAGAGTTAAAAAAATTAACTAAAAAAGAAATTCAAATCAACATTTTTGAGGTTAAAAGACCTGAATTAGACGCTAGATTAGTTGCTGATGGTGTTGCAAGACAATTAGAAGCACGTATTTCTTTCAGAAGAGCTATTAAGATGGCTATCGCAGGAACCATGAGAATGGGTGCTGAAGGGATAAAAATTAAAATTTCTGGTCGTTTGAATGGAGCTGAAATGGCGCGTTCTGAAATGTATAAAGATGGAAGAACTCCTCTTCATACATTTAGAGCAGATATTGATTATGCGATATCAGAAGCTCATACTACTTATGGTAGATTGGGAATTAAAGTTTGGATTTGTAGAGGTGAAGTTTATGGTAAAAGAGATTTAGCACCAAATATTGGAGTATCTACTTCAGGTGGTGGTAACAATAACGGTGGAAATGACCGTGACCGTAAGCCAGCTAATGCAAAAAGAAAGAAAAAGTAATTAGAAAAAAATAAAGGAAATGTTACAGCCTAAAAGAACAAAATTTAGAAGAGTACAGAAAGGTAGAAATCGTGGTATCGCTCATAGAGGCTCTACTATTTCTTTCGGATCTTTCGGTCTTAAGTCTTTGGAACCAGGATGGATCACATCGCGTCAAATAGAAGCTTCACGTATCGCCGTTACACGATACATGAAACGTGAGGGTAAAGTATGGATTCGTATTTTCCCTGACAAACCGGTAACCTCTAAGCCGGCAGAGGTACGTATGGGTAAAGGTAAAGGTGCACCAAGTCATTGGGTAGCTGTTATCAAACCAGGACGTATTATGTTTGAAGCAGATGGTGTTTCATACGAAATTGCAAAAGAAGCAATGCGATTGGCTGCGCAGAAGCTACCAGTTAAATGCAAATTCGTTGTTCGCAACGATTATGTTTTACCTGTTTAATTTTATTATTATGAAAAAACAAGAAATCGCAAAATTGTCAATCGAAGATTTAAATAGTCGCATCGTTGATTTTAAAAATCAATTAGTGAGTTTAAAATTGACTCACAAAATGGCTCCTATTGAAAATCCATTGAGAATTAAAGAGATGCGAAGATTAATCGCACGTTTGAGTACTGAATTAACACAACGTTCAACTCAAGCTTAGTGCTTGTTATTTAAAAAGCATTTATGGAAAAGAGGAATTTAAGAAAAGAAAGAGTCGGGATTGTAACGAGTAACAAAATGGACAAGTCTATTGTTGTTGCTGTTGAACGTAAAGTGAAACACCCGAAGTATGGTAAGTTTGTGAAAAAAACTACCAAATTTGTAGCTCATGATGAGAAAAATGATTGTCAGACAGGCGATGTCGTGAAAATTATGGAAACTCGTCCATTGAGTAAAACAAAAAATTGGAGATTAGTAGAAATTGTCGAACGAGCTAAATAACCTGAGAAATGATACAAACAGAATCTAGACTATCAGTTGCTGATAACTCAGGCGCAAAAGAAGTATTGTGTATCCGAGTTTTAGGAGGAACAAAAAGACGTTATGCATCAGTTGGTGACAAAATTGTTGTTGCTATCAAAAGTGCTATGCCTAACGGAGCAGTAAAAAAAGGATCAGTTGCAAAAGCAGTTGTAGTAAGAACAAAAAAAGAAGTTCGTAGACCAGATGGTTCATACATCCGATTTGATGACAATGCTTGTGTTATATTAAACCAAGCTGGTGAGATGAGAGGAACCCGTATTTTCGGCCCAGTTGCACGTGAACTAAGAGAGAATAACTACATGAAAATTGTATCACTAGCACCTGAGGTGTTATAAATCTTTAAACATGCAAAAGAAATTACATATCAAAGTTGGCGACACTGTTACAGTTATTAGCGGTGAGTCAAAAGGTCAAGAAGGAAAAATTTTAACAATTGATCGCAATAAAATGCGTGCAACTGTTGAAGGAGTTAATTTAATTAAACGTCACAATAAACCTAGCGCTTCTAACCCACAAGGTGGAATTGAAGAGAAAGAGGGTACCATTCACATTTCCAATTTAATGGTTGTTGTTAATGGAACAGCAAGTCGTATTGGTAGAAAACTAAACGACAAAGGTAATTTAGTACGTTATTCAAAGAAATCAGGGGAGGTGATTAAATAATGAGCTATACACCAAGATTAAAAGCAAAATATAACGAAGAAATCATTGCTTCGTTAACAGAAAAATTCGGATACACTTCCGTAATGAGAGTTCCTAAACTTCAAAAGATAGTTTTGAGTCAAGGAATGGGTGATGCTGTTGCTGACAAGAAATTGATTGAAAGCGCTGCAGCTGATTTATCAAGAATCGCTGGTCAAAAAGCAATTACAACCCTGTCTAAAAAGGATATTTCTAACTTTAAGTTGAGAAAAGGAATGCCAATTGGAACGAAGGTAACTTTAAGAGGTGATAGAATGTATGACTTTTTAGACAGACTTTTATCAGTAGCTTTACCAAGAACTAGAGATTTCAGAGGTATTAATCCTAAAGGTTTTGATGGAAGAGGTAATTTCAATTTAGGAATTAAAGAACACATCATTTTCCCAGAAATTGATATTGATAAAGTGAATAAAATCCTTGGTATGGACATTACATTTGTAACTACAGCTCCAAGCGATGAAGAAGCTAAAGTATTACTAGACGCATTTGGATTTCCATTTACAAAAAAATAATTAGAAATGGCTAAAGAATCAATGAAAGCGCGTGAGCGCAAAAGAGAAAAGTTAGTTACTCGATACGCAAAGAAAAGAGAAGAATTAACTAAAATATTGAAATCAACAGATGCTTCTGAAGATGTTCAATCTGCAAAATGGGATGCTATGATGGCTATTCAAAAGCTTCCTGCTAATTCCTCAAAAATCAGAATGCATAACCGTTGCGGTTTAACAGGAAGACCAAGAGGTTACATGCGTCAGTTTGGTATTTCTCGTGTAACTTTCAGAGAAATGGCATTGTCAGGGAAAATCCCAGGAGTTAAAAAAGGAAGTTGGTAATTAAGAAACAGCAAAAAAATGAATACAGATCCAATAGCAGATTATTTAACTAGAATCAGAAACGCAAGTTCTGCTGGTTTAAAAATGGTTGAAATCCCAGGTTCTAATATTAAGAAAGCCATAACTCAAATTTTATTTGACCAAGGTTACATCTTAAATTATAAATTTGAGGATGATGACAAACAAGGTGTTATCAAAATAGCACTTAAATATAACCCTTCAACACGTGTTCCTGTTATCACTAAATTACAACGTGCATCTAGACCAGGACTTAGAAAATATAGTGGAGCTGAAGATATGCCACGTATTTTAAATGGTTTAGGAATTGCAATCGTTTCAACATCAAAAGGTGTTATTACAGATAAAGAAGCAAGAAAATTAAACGTTGGTGGTGAAGTTATTTGCTACGTATACTAAAAAACTATTAAGAAATGTCAAGAATAGGTAAAGCACCAGTTACAATTCCTAGTGGAGTACAAGTTACTTTAGATGGGAACGTTGTAAAAGTGAAAGGTTCTAAAGGTGAATTGTTTCAAGAAATTGATTCTTCAATCACTATAAGTATCGATGATAACATCATTACTTTTACAAGAGCTACAGACTCTCCGGATCATAGATCAAAACATGGTCTTTATAGATCAATTGTTCAAAACATGATTATCGGAGTTTCTGAAGGATTTAAAAAACAATTAGAAATTATCGGAGTTGGTTACAGAGCAACAGCGAATGGTCAACAATTAGAATTAGCATTAGGTTACTCACATGCTATTATCTTTGAAATGCCAAATCAAATTACAGTT
Organism: Crocinitomicaceae bacterium; assembly: GCA_044350515.1. Classification (GTDB taxonomy): domain Bacteria; phylum Bacteroidota; class Bacteroidia; order Flavobacteriales_D; family Crocinitomicaceae; genus UBA952. Next base: position 74,620 of record JBILHL010000009.1, read on the forward strand.
TCTGCTTTAACTGAAAAAGGTAAAGCACCAATTGTAACTTTGGAATCTTTTGATAAACAAATGTTAGGGCAAGTTGCAGCTAAAATTCGTTCATTCAGAAAACCTGAGCCTTACAAAGGAAAAGGAATTAAATTTGTTGGTGAAGAAATCCGAAGAAAAGCAGGTAAATCCGCGGGTAAAAAATAATATTTAGATAATATGGCACTGAATAAAGTACTAAGAAGAGCGAAAATCAAAAGAAGAATTCGCAAGAAAATTACAGGAACAGCTGTAACACCAAGATTAACTGTTTTTAGAAGCAACAAACAGATATATGCTCAATTAATTGATGATGCATCTGGAAAAACTTTAGCATCTGCAGGTTCTTTGAAAATGACAGAAGCTCAAAAAGTTGCTAAATTAACACAAGCAGCTGTTGTTGGTAAAGCAATTGCTGAGAAAGCATTAAAAGCAGGAATTGAATCAATCGTTTTTGATCGTAACGGTTACTTATACCATGGTAGAATTAAGTCTTTGGCTGATTCTGCAAGAGAAGGTGGACTTAAATTTTAATAAGAAATGGCAGCTCAAACAATAAACAGAGTTAAATCAGCAGATATAGAGTTAAAAGACAAACTCGTTGCTGTTAACAGAGTTACGAAAGTAACTAAAGGTGGTAGAACTTTCAGTTTTTCAGCAATCGTTGTGGTTGGTGACGAACATGGAGTAGTTGGTCATGGACTCGGTAAGGCTAAAGAAGTAACTGAAGCTATTACAAAAGGAATCGACGATGCTAAAAAGAATTTAATTAAAGTTCCAATTTTACGCGGTACAGTTCCTCACACACAAAAAGGTAAATTCGGTGGTGCTGAAGTGTTGTTGAAACCAGCAACAGAAGGTACTGGAGTTATTGCAGGTGGTGCTATGCGTGCGGTTTTAGAAAGCGTTGGAGTACACAATGTACTTGCAAAATCACAAGGTTCATCTAATCCTCACAATGTTGTTAAAGCTACTATTGATGCTCTTTCTAAAATGAGAGATGCAATTGCTGTAGCAAGACAAAGAGGAATTACGTTGGATAAAGTTTACAATGGTTAATAATATTAGATATGAGCATTATTAAAATAAAACAAGTACGAAGCGCAATCAAAAGACCAGCTGATCAAAAAGCAACGATCAAAGCATTAGGTTTTAGTCGCTTAAACCAAGTTTTAGAAAAAGAGGCAACTCCTCAAATTCTTGGTATGATTGACAAGGTGAAACACCTTTTATTAGTTGTTGAATAAGAATAATAAAAAATTAGAAATGAATTTACATAATCTTACTCCTGCAAAAGGATCTGTAAAAAGAGTGAAGAGAATTGCACGTGGACAAGGTTCAGGTCATGGGGGTACATCAACTCGTGGTCATAAAGGAGCTAAGTCAAGATCTGGTTATAAAACTAAGATTGGTTTTGAAGGTGGACAAATGCCACTTCAACGTCGTGTTCCTAAATTTGGTTTTAAAAACATAAACCGTATTGAATATAAAGCAATTAATTTAGATATTTTAGAATATCTTGCTGCTGTTAAAGGACTAACTGAAATGACTCCTGAAGTATTCAAGCAAAACGGGTTACTTTCTAACAATGAGCTAGTTAAGGTTCTTGGTAGAGGTGAGTTAAAAGCTAAAATAACAGTGTCTGCTAATGGGTTTTCTTCTACTGCTGTTGCAGCAATTGAAGCACTAGGTGGTACATGTTCAAAAATCTAACTATCTTTGCAAACTTTTAGATGAAACGATTTATACAAAACATACAAAATATTTGGAAAGTTGAAGAACTTCGTAACCGAATACTTTTGACTTTAGGACTGATATTAGTTTATCGAGTTGGTTCGTTTATCATCATTCCTGGTGTAAACTACGATGCCCTTTCTACTAAGCAATCAACGCAAAACACTCTAGAAACATTGTTATCATTGTTCTCTGGAGGTGGTTTTACGAATGCTTCAGTGATGGCATTAGGAATTATGCCATACATTAGTGCATCTATTATAATGCAGTTGTTAGGTATGGCTGTTCCTGCTGTTCAGAAAATGCAAAGTGAGGGAGAATCTGGTCGTAAACAAATAAATAACTATACTCGAATCCTAACAATTGTAATTTGTGCGCTTCAGGCTCCAAGTTACCTTTCTTTATATGTTCAGCAAAAAGGCGCTATGCCCCTTGATGCTTCTACATTTTGGTGGACTCAAACTATACTGGTTTTAATTGCAGGATCTATGTTCGCTGTTTGGTTAGGTGAACGTATTACAGAAAAAGGTATTGGAAATGGAATTTCTTTATTAATAACTGTAGGTATCTTATCTCGTTTGCCAGGAGCATTCTTTGCAGAGTTTGGTCAATCTGTTCAAGGTGGAAACTTAATTAAACTGGTATTAGAAATTGTAGCTTTCATGCTTGTAGTTTTAGTTACAATTCTTATAGTTCAAGGTGTTCGTCAAATACCTTTAAATACAGCAAAAAGAGTTGTTGGTGCTAGAAATGTTGATGAAAGAGGTGCAAGAAGTTATTTGCCAATTAAAGTAAATGCTAGTGGTGTAATGCCAATAATATTTGCGCAAGCAATTATGACCATTCCTGTAATGATTTATTCAAGCGCAACTGATCCAGCTGATCAAGGTGGAGCCTTGCAAAGAACACTTGGAGATGTTTATGGATTAAGTTATAACTTGCTATTATGTGTTTTGATTATTGTATTTACTTACTTCTACACTGCAATAATGATTAATCCTAGTAAAATTGCTGATGATTTAAAAAGAAGTGGTGGTTTTATTCCAGGTGTTAGACCGGGTGAAGAAACAGCAGAACATATTGATTCAGTTGTTACGAGAATTACTTTTCCAGGTTCTTTATTTTTAGCTCTTATTGCTGTTTTACCTGCTATAGCTAAACTTGCTGGAATCAATGATGGTTTTGCAATGTTCTTTGGAGGTACTTCAATCTTGATTATGGTAGGTGTTGTTTTGGACACATTACAGCAAATAGAAACTTATCAATTGAATCGCCATATGGATGGTTTAATGGAAGGAACACGTGTTAGAGGAAGAAGAGAAGCAAACGAATTATCAGGGTTTTAAAAAATGGCAAAACAATCGTCTATTGAACAAGATGGGGTTATCCTCGAAGCACTACCAAACGCAATGTTTAGAGTAGAATTAGAGAATGGTCATGTTCTAACAGCACATATTTCTGGAAAAATGAGAATGTTTTACATTAAAATTTTACCAGGTGATAGAGTAAAAGTTGAAATGTCTCCCTATGATCTATCAAAAGGAAGAATATCTTTTAGATATAAATAATAAAACAAGAAAAAATGAAAGTAAGAGCATCCGTAAAAAAGAGAACAGCTGACTGTAAAATTGTTAAACGTAAAGGAAGAGTTTACGTTATTAACAAGAAAAATCCAAAGTTAAAACAACGTCAAGGTTAATTTATTTAGAATATGGCACGTATTGCAGGTATTGACTTACCAAAAAACAAAAGAGGTGTAATTGGTTTAACTTACATCTATGGTATCGGAAGAAGTACTTCAAAAAAGATTTTGAATGACAACGGTATTGATGAAAATATTAAAGTTCAAGATTGGAATGACGAACAATTAGGTTTGATTCGTAATTCAATAAATGAAGTAAAAACTGAAGGACAATTGCGTTCAGAAGTTCAGTTAAACATAAAACGTTTAATGGATATTGGTTGTACTAGAGGTATTCGTCACAGAGCTGGATTACCTTTAAGAGGTCAAAGAACTAAAAATAATTCTAGAACTAGAAAAGGTAAGAGAAAAACAGTTGCAAACAAGAAAAAAGCAACTAAATAATAGATAGCATTATGGCAAAAACGAATCAAAAAAAGAAAAAAAATGTTAAGGTTGAGGCAGCTGGAGAAGCGCACATCCAAGCAACCTTTAACAATATTATCATCTCTTTAACTAACAATGCAGGTCAAGTAATTTCTTGGTCTTCTGCTGGTAAAATGGGTTTTAAAGGTTCTAAAAAGAATACTCCATATGCAGCTCAAATTGCTGCTGAAGATTGTTCTAAAGAAGCACATGATTTTGGCTTAAGACGTGTAAAAGTATACGTTAAAGGTCCAGGTGCTGGAAGAGAATCTGCTATTCGTGCAATTCACAACACAGGTATTGAAGTAACGGAAATCGTTGACGTTACTCCACTACCACACAATGGTTGTCGCCCTCCTAAAAGAAGACGTGTTTAATCATTAATTAAGTAACAATCTAGGGAAACATATCATCGAAGGAATGCCTTAATTCATGATTCCCAATTAAATTTATACTATGGCAAGATACACAGGTCCTAAATCAAAAATTGCACGTCGTTTTCGCGACCCAATTTTTGGCGCTGACAAAGCGTTGGATAGAAGAGCTTACGGTCCAGGGCAACATGGTCCATCTAAAAGAAGAGGCGGAAAACAATCAGAGTACGCTATTCAACTTGGTGAAAAACAAAAAGCAAAATATACTTATGGTATATTAGAGCGTCAGTTTGCTAACCTTTTTGAGAAAGCTTCTAGAATGAAGGGTATCACTGGTGAAGTGTTACTTCAATTATGTGAAGCACGTTTGGATAATGTAGTTTACCGAATGGGAATTGCTCCAACAAGAAGAGGTGCTAGACAATTAGTTTCACACAAGCATATCACTGTAAACGGTGAAGTTGTAAATATTCCATCATACACTTTAAAAGTTGGTGATGTTGTTGGTGTTAGAGAAAAATCAAAATCATTAGAAGCAATTACAAATTCATTGTCGGCTAGCTCAAAAAAATATGACTGGTTGGATTGGGATAAGTCATCTATGACAGGTAAAGTTCTAAACTCTCCTTCTAGAGAAATGATTCCTGAAAATATCAGAGAGCAGTTGATAGTCGAATTATATTCTAAATAATCTATAAGCAAGAAAATGGCAATATTGGATTTTCAAAAACCGGACAAAGTAATTATGATTCACTCCGATGAGTTCAACGGAGAGTTCGAATTTCGTCCCCTCGAGCCTGGATATGGTATCACAGTCGGAAACTCACTTCGTAGAATACTACTTTCTTCTTTAGAAGGTTTTGCTATATCTTCAATAAAAATTCATGGAGTAGATCATGAGTTCTCAACAATGAAAGGTGTTGTTGAAGATGTTACAGAAATTATTTTGAATTTAAAACAAGTTCGTTTTAAAAGACAAATTGAAGGTACAGATTCTGAAACAGTAATTATTTCTGTTAGCAACCAAAACACTTTAACCGCTGGCGACATCGGTAAATTCACAAGTGCTTTTCAGGTTCTAAATCCTGATTTAGTTATTTGTAACATGGAGTCTTCTGTTAAAATTGAAATGGAATTAACTATCATTAAAGGTAGAGGTTATGTTCCTGCAGAAGAGAATAAATCAACAAATGCACCATTTGGTACTATCTTTATTGATTCAATTTTTACACCAATAGTTAATGTTCAATACGCAATCGAAAACTTTCGTGTAGAGCAGAAAACAGATTATGAAAAATTAGTTTTCAATATTAAAACAGATGGTTCAATTCATCCTAAAGAAGCTTTAAAAGAAGCTGCTAAAATTTTAATTCACCATTTCATGTTGTTCTCAGATGAGAGAATTACTCTGGATAGCGAAATTAAAGCTGAAACAGAGGAATTTGATGAGACTTCTTTGCACATGCGTCAATTATTGAAAACAAAATTGGTGGACATGGATCTTTCTGTAAGAGCACTCAATTGCTTGAAAGCAGCAGATGTTGAAACCTTAGGTGATCTTGTTTCTTATGCTAAATCTGATTTGTTGAAATTTAGAAATTTCGGTAAAAAATCTTTGACAGAATTAGAAGATTTAGTTGATAATAAAGGATTAACTTTCGGTATGAATGTAGCGAAATATAAATTAGACAAAGATTAAGATTTGAATCATGAGACACGGAAATAAAGTAAACCACTTAGGGAGAAAAACAGGTCATTTAAAAGCGATGCTTTCAAACATGGCTTGCTCACTAATTGAACATAAAAGAATTAATACAACTTTAGCGAAAGCAAAAGCATTACGCGGTTTTGTTGAGCCAATCTTAACAAAATCCAAAACAGATTCTACTCACTCAAGAAGAACTGTATTCTCTTATTTGCAAAACAAAGATGTTGTAACTGAATTATTCAGAGAGATAGCTCCAAAAATTGCTGAAAGAAACGGCGGTTATACGAGAATTATTAGAACTGGATTCAGATTAGGTGATAACGCAGAAATGTGTATGATTGAGTTAGTTGATTTTAACGAAATTTACTCAAACGAAAAAGCTAAGAAAACAACTCGTAGATCTAGAAGAGGTGGTTCAGTAGCTGCTAAAGAAGTAGTAAATACAACTGAAGAGGTGGTTTCAGATTCAGTTATTGAAACTGTTGAAGAAACGGCTCCAGAAAGCTCAACTGAAGAAGAAGTTTCTAATGTAGTGATTGAATCTACAGAAAAATCAACTCCAGAAAGCACAAGTGAAGATTCTGCAGACTCTGATGAAAATTCGGAAGAGAAAGGAAAATAATATATTCACATATGTTAATAAAAAGGCGGTCATTTGATCGCCTTTTTTGTTTTATTCTTGCAACTTATGGAATGAAGTTTCTATTTTTGTTCAAAATTTTAAATGGATACAAATCAAGTTGCAGTTTTACTATTAGAAGACGGAACTGTATTTCAAGGTAAAGCAATAGGAAAAATTGGAACCACAGGTGGTGAAATTGCTTTTAATACAGGTATGACAGGTTATCAAGAAGTTTTTACAGATCCTTCTTACCTTGGTCAAATCTTGATAATGAATACTTCTCATATTGGTAATTATGGTGTTCATGAAGAAGAAATCGAATCTGATTCAATAAAAATTGCTGGTTTAGTGACTAAAAAATTTTCTATTGGATATTCTAGAACTTCAGCTTCCGGTTCATTGCAAGATTTGATGGTTAAAAATGAAACTGTTGGAATTTCGGATATCGATACACGTGCTTTAGTTAGACATATTCGAAATAAAGGGGCAATGAATGCAATTATTTCTTCTGATATTTTAGATATTGCCATTTTAAAAGAAAAGCTTACTGAAATTCCTTCAATGGAAGGTTTAGAATTATCTTCAAAAGTATCGACTAAAATCGCTTATGAAGTACAACCTGAGATAGCAAAATTAAAAGTTGCATTGATTGATTTTGGTGTGAAAAAGAATATCGTCCGATGTTTAACTGAACGTAACTGCCATGTGAAAGTATTTCCAATGGATAGTTCTTTAGCCGAATTGGCTGATTTTAATCCAGACGGTTTTATGCTTTCAAATGGACCTGGAGATCCTTCAGCAATGCCAGAATCGGTTGAACTAGTGCAGCAAATTATAAATACCAATAAACCTGTATTTGGGATTTGTTTAGGTCATCAAATTTTAGGATTGAGTCAAGGATTAAGTACAGAAAAAATGTTCAATGGACATAGAGGTATTAATCATCCAATCAAGAATTTTAAAACTGGGAAAGGCGAAATTACTTCTCAAAATCACGGTTTTGTTATTTCAAAAGAGAGTATTGCAAATCAATCGCAAGTTGAAGTAACACATGTTCATTTAAACGATGGATCGATAGCTGGTATAGAAATTAAAGATAAACCAGTTTTTTCTGTACAGTATCACCCAGAAGCTTCGGCTGGACCACACGATTCTCGGTATTTATTCGATCAGTTCGTGGAAAATATGCATCAATCAAAAAATCAATAAACTATGAGTTACATTGCAGGGATTTACGCACGTCAAATTTTGGATTCAAGAGGAAATCCAACAGTTGAAGTTGATGTGTTTACTACAAATGGAGTTTTAGGTCGTGCAGCAGTACCTTCTGGTGCTTCGACAGGAATCCACGAAGCGATGGAATTAAGAGACGGAGATAAGTATGTTTATCTTGGTAAAGGAGTTTTAAAAGCAGTGAGCAATGTTAATACCTTAATCAATGATGCTTTGAATGGGATGGATATCTTCGATCAAAAAGCAATTGATACAGTACTTATTAAATTAGATGGAACCCCAAACAAATCAAATTTAGGTGCAAACGCAATTTTAGGAACTTCATTGGCAGTTGCCAAAGCGGCAGCTCAAGAAGCGAATTTAAGTTTGTTTAAATATGTTGGTGGAGTAGGAGCTGTAACAATGCCTGTTCCAATGATGAATATTTTAAATGGTGGTTCACATGCTGATAATTTAATTGATATTCAAGAATTTATGGTTATGCCTTTCGGGGCTAGCTCATTCTCAGAAGGCTTACGTTGGGGAACTGAAGTTTTTCATAACCTAAAAAGCGTTTTGAAATCGAAAGGAATGTCAACAAACGTTGGTGACGAAGGTGGTTTTGCACCTAGTTTAGGTTCTAATGAAGAAGCAATTCAAGTTGTGATTGAAGCAGTTGAAAAAGCTGGATTCAAACCTGGACATGATATGTATATTGCTTTAGATGCGGCTTCATCAGAATTTTATAAAGCTGACAAAGGAGTTTATCATTTTGAATCAACAGGTGAAGATAGAACATCAGCTGAAATGGTGGCATATTGGGAAGATTGGACAAAAAAATATCCAATTATTTCTATTGAGGATGGATTGGCTGAAGATGATTGGGCAGGTTGGAAATTAGCAACTGAGAAAATGGGCGATAAAGTTCAATTAGTTGGCGACGATTTATTTGTAACAAACACGAAACGTTTAGCTCGAGGAATTAACGAAGGAATTGCAAATTCGATTTTAGTTAAAGTGAATCAAATAGGTTCTTTGACAGAAACGATTGAGGCTGTTCAAATGGCTACAAGAAACAGCTATACTTCTGTAATGAGTCACAGAAGTGGTGAAACTGAAGACAGTACAATCGCAGACTTGGCAGTAGCTTTAAACTGTGGTCAGATCAAAACGGGTTCTGCGTCTAGAAGTGATCGTATGGCAAAATACAACCAACTTTTAAGAATCGAAGAAGAATTAGGTGAAGCTGCTTATTACCCAGGCAAAGACTTCAAATTCATTAAATAAGAAATTTGTTTTTCTACTTATTCATAAGGCTATTCGAAGGGGTAGCCTTTTTTTTTGCACAACAATAAGCTTGAACATTTTAAAAATTTCTATCTTTCAAGAAAAAACATAAATGATTTCTAATCTAACAATTGCAATTTTAGTCTTAATTCTAGTGCTTATTTTGATTTTGATATTCATTGGTTATCAATTGAATGAAGTAAGTAAGCTGAACAAGCAATTTCAAAAACAAAATAAAAAATTAGAAAATGAAAATATTAAAATTAGAGCAGATAATTCAAAGTTAATCGCAGACAATGCCATTTTCGAAATCAATCAATTAAAATTTCAGTTACAACCTCATGCTTTACTTGGTTTGCTTGGGAATATTAAACGGATTTCAAACAGATTAAACCGAGGCTTAGATTCATTAACCGAAACACTTGAATACATACTTTATAAAGGAAATAACAATCATTTAGTGAGTGTAAAAGATGAAATTAAATTCATAGAAGATTATTTGGATTTAAATGAATTGTTCGTTTCGCAAGTTAATAATGTTAAAAGAGATTTTGAAAAAGTAGATGCAAGTTCAGATTACTATTCTTCACCTTGTATTCCTCATTTAATAACAGCATATTTTATTGAAAATGCTTTTAAACACGGAGATAAAAATCATAAAGATTTTTTGAGAGTAACTGTAAAATTGACGAATACCGACTTTGAATTGAAGATTGAAAATCAAATAAATTCGAATATTGAAATAAAAAAAGGTGGTTTAGGTTTAAAGAATATGAACAAAAGACTGGAACTTCTTTTATGTGGCAGATACAGGCTTGATAGTTATGTCATGGATCAGAGATATTATTCAAATCTTAAAATTCAATTGGGATGAGTTTACTAAAAGTTGCTGTTTTAGAGGATGATCTATTGTTTCTTAAAGATTTAATTGACAGTTTAAAACGAACAAAGCTCGTAGAAGTAGTTGTTGAAGCTAAAGATTCTGACACATTTATTAAGGAAGTAAAAGGTAACGAAATTGATGCCGTGTTCTTGGACATAAAACTTTACAACGAACAAAGAAATGGCATAGTTGTCGCGGAAATACTTAAAAAACCAACAATCTTTTTTACGAGTGCAAGAAGTGAATACAGCGATAAAATTGAAGCACTCAAAACACTAAAAGATTTCCCTCCTGTTGAAGAATTTAATAAATCTCCTGACGTAGAAAGGTTAAAAATTATTTTAGAGAAATTTATTCCGAGAATTAGAGATTTTCAAAAACATTCTTCTGTTCGAATCAAAGTTAGGGGAGAAGAAAAACTCATTGACAAGGGAAATGTAACCTTTATTGCCTCTTCCAATAAAAATCATCAGATTTACTTTACAAATTGCGATAGTATTGAGATTTATGATAAATCTTTTGAATACTTCGTTGAAAATCTTGGTTTCGGAGAAAATTCTTTTTGTCGTGTTGGAAAGTCTTACCTAGTGAATAAAGAGCATGCAAAAATTGAAGGAAACGATGTGATTACGACCTATTTTTTAAATGGGAAACATCGTCCAGAGATAATTGAAATACCTAAAGATAAACTAAGTGAAATAAAAAAAGACACCATCCCACTAAGTGTGTAAACTGAAAGTTTCATAAAATCAGTCTATCTTCAAAAATAATCATAAATTGGTTAAGTATTGTTCCCCAATCACGAA
>JBILHL010000010.1:0-84510 GCA_044350515.1 Crocinitomicaceae bacterium
AGGATCAAACTCTCCGTTGTAAATAACTTTGAATTCTTTCCAAAAACTACAAGAATCATTTATTCTAATTTATAAATTTTGCTGTTTCCTTATTTCTCAATACTTCAAAGAACTTATTCTGTGGTTAAAAATTAACTTCTTAATTATTAACTTCGATTTGTTTAAAACCCAATCACTTTTGTTTGGGGTTGCAAAGGTAGAAACATATTTTAAACTGACAAGCTTTTTTTTCAAAAAAAATCTTTTTTTTATTTTCGAGTCTCACATCTCTTTAACAAAAGACAAATACTGAAATGTCAGAATAAAGTTTCAAATTTTCAATTTTTAAAATCCGTTTACCGTCGTAATCGGGGTGCAAAGATATGTACTCTTTTCTGACATTTGCTAACTTTTTTTGATGTTTTTTCCGAATTTATTCATCATCGATAAATAAATCACTAAAAATCAAAAGATTAAAAATAAAATAAAATCAACATTTTATTGTTTAAATCACTGTTTAACTAGGATTTCTTAAGGTTTGTTCGAATTTCTGTATAGAATGTTGCTTAACTAATTCATCAAAACCTAAATCAAAAAGACTCTTTTCGTCCAATAATTGACACAATGGGTAATAGATTACTGTCTGATCTTGATTAAAACTCTTGCTAATAATAGAAGAAGAATCAATAATTAAGCAATTGTTTATTGAAATAGGGTTCTTTAAATCTATTAAAACGATAAAAAAGGCTAGCTGAATTGAATTCGACTTTGATAAATGTTCACCTTTATCGTCTAAAAATCTATTTCTTGATAATACTAAACCTATTTTGTCTTTATATACGGTAATCTCTGAATTGCTTAAATGATTGAAATATGGAAACAATCGTTTTAAATCAAAAAGATCATTTTTTGTTAGAGGAACCTTATCAATAACTCCTGTTTTTTGACGAGCTACTATTAACCAATAACGAATTGCAATAGTTGTTAATACAACTGTAACGACTCCTGCAATTTTTGCCAAGGTTAAATACTCATATACTATTAGCATAGGAATAGAAAAGAGCGTAAAAAAAATTACCGTCAACCAAAGAGGAAAACGGTAATTAAGTGTTTTTTTATTAAAAGTCATAAATTAGTCAGCTATCCATTTATCATCAAGCATTTCGCCTTTAATAGTTACATTTTTTGTTCTTGCATAATCTTCAGCTGCAATTAACATTTGTTCTTTCGTGTCGCGTCTAATTAATATAGAACTTGAACCTTGTGATTTTACTTCTATGTAGAATCCGTTTTTCAATCTCGCAGGCCGTGTTGGTGGTCTTCCCATTTCTCAAAATTTAGTCAAATAATATCTAAATATATATAGAATAATTGAATTAAAGAAAGGTTTTGTGAAATTTTATGAATCTAGTATTCTCAAAGTACGGGTCAACCATCAATATATAAAGACTATTTTTGCAAAATGATTAATTTAGAAAAGTTAGGTTACTATCTACCACAAGGGTTTTTATTTCATCAGATAAACTTACAAATAAACAAAGGTGACAAAGTTGGACTAGTTGGTAAAAATGGTGCTGGAAAATCCACTTTATTGAAAATTCTGTCGGGATCACTAAAACCAACAGAAGGAGCTGTCCATTTACCTAAAGGCTGTACGATAGGATATTTAACACAGGATATTGTTATCGACACCACTCAAAGTGTCTTTGAATATTTGAACTCATCAAACGAACGAATTAATTATATCCGAGAAAAACTAGATTTCATCAATAAAGAACTTACAACAAGAACCGACTACGATAATGATAGCTATCTAACAATGCTGGACGAGTTGAGTGATTTAAATCACGAGTTTCAGGTTATTGAAGGTTTTCAGTGGGAAGAAAAAATTAATTCAACATTAAAAGGATTAGGTTTTAGTGAAGTTGAAATTGAGCAAAGCTTAAATACATTTTCTGGAGGATGGAAAATGCGTGCAGAATTAGCTAAAATTTTAGTGAATAATCCTGATGTAATTTTATTAGATGAACCTACAAATCACCTTGATATCATTTCGATTAGTTGGTTAGAATCCTATTTACAAAAATACGAAGGTGCTGTTATCATTATTTCTCACGATAGACTGTTCTTAGACAATGTAACAAAACGTACCTTAGAAATAAGTATGGGTAAGATTTTTGATTTTCCATATGCCTATTCTAAGTACAAAGAAGTTCGAGCAGAAGAATTAGAGCGATTGGAAGGTGCGAAGAAACAACAGGACAAAGAAATTAAACAAACAGAAGAGCTAATCAATAAATTCCGTGCGAAAAGTAGTAAAGCTGCATTTGCCCAATCTTTAATAAAAAAATTAGATAAAACAGAACGTATCGAAATCGAACGGAATCCAACTTCAAAAATGCGTTTAACCTTTCCTTTAAGTGTTCAACCAGGAAAATGGGTACTTGAATTAGATGGGGTAAATAAGTCCTACGGAGAAAAAGAACTTTTTAGAAACATTGGAATTACTGTTGGTAGAGGAGAGAAAATTGCGCTTCTTGGTCCAAACGGTGTAGGAAAATCTACCTTATTGAAGGCAATAATGAAGGTTATCGAATACGATGGTGTTGTCGAATATGGTCACAATGTTAACGTTGCTTACTTCGCCCAAGATCAAGCAGAGAAATTAGATGTCACAAAAACCGTTTTTGAAACTGTAGATGATGTTGCAAAAGGAGATATTCGCAAAGACCTTCGGACAATTTTAGGTACATTCTTATTTAGTGGAGAAGATACGGAGAAAAAAGTTGGAGTTCTTTCTGGAGGTGAACGAACGCGATTAGCACTTTGCCAATTATTACTTAGTCCATCTAATTTTTTAATTCTTGATGAGCCTACAAATCACTTAGATATTCAAAGTAAAGATGTTTTAAAACAAGCATTATCAACTTATGAAGGTACATTTATAGTTGTCTCTCACGACAGAGAATTCTTAAATGGTTTAACAAATCGGATTTGGGACATTGAAAACAAACATTTGAAAATCCATCATTTCACATTGAATGAATATTTGGATTATAAATTGAATAAAGGCGATTATCAGGTAGAGAAAAGTGAAAAAGTAAACGTTGAAAGTGAAAAACTGAAAACTGAAAGTGAAAAATCACCGAAAAAGAATTCAAAATCTAATGATGAAAAAAATCTGATTCAAAAAGAGCTAAAGAAAATAGAACAACACATAGAAAAAATTGAAAAAGATTTAGTTGAAATTAATACTATTATTGCCAACTTAGATTTCACCCAAGGAGAAAGCCATTTGGAGGTTATTGGAAAACACGATGCATTAAATATGCAATTGAGTCAACTAATGGAAAAGTGGGAAGAGAAAATGACTGAGTTGGAATAGAAACGATACGTTTTAGAGAATAATTTACTCTTACAACTTACAAATCAACGTATCATAAGCAGGAGAGTATCCCACCCAAACACCAAAAGCACCACCTACGATATTTGTTGGAATGTTTGTTGGAGTTGCAAAAGGATTTCCAGATGAATAAATTTGATTGTATTTTTTTTCGAAGAAATTATACTCCTTAGAGCCAATTTTTGAAAATTTAATTACAACTGTATCCCCTACTCTATAATAACCTCGGAAATCTTCTGGGTAAGTTTCATCACCGTAACTCATTGGATTGTCATAAGCAAATTCAAAAGTTAAGCCATTGAAAAATTTATCATTGAAAAATGGATTGAAAGGTTTATTAAAAACAATTTCTGAGACATATTTTGTTTCCCACTTGTAAGCGTCAGTGGTTGCAGTTTCATCGGATAATATTGCCCAAGAAAAACCGTATTCAGTGGTTCCATTTTGCGGTTTCCAATACAAAGAATCCAATGATTTGGGCGGATAAATCGTTGTTGATGATGTATAAGTTTTGCCTTCGTGAATAACTTTCAACGAATACGTTTTTCCAACTTCTCCAACAATATCTGTAGAGATGTACGCACAAAGGTGCAACTGAACTAATTGTTCAACTGGAATACCAAAAAATGCGGCTGCTATTTCTTCAGTTCCTGCTGGCAATTCATCGGTGCAAATCTCTGTTAAAGTATCCGTGATGGTTCCATCAGAAACAATTATGGTTGCCCCAGAAATAAATCCTTCTAAATAGGCATCTAAATTAGTGGGCGAATAAATGTTATTTGTAGTAGAAAGTAACACAATTGCGGGTTGACCTGTTTCTATATTTCCATCAATTACCAAGTTTTCTTTGTAACCAGGAATGTCTATCTGAACCTCTTTGGTACAAGAAAACAAGACAATTGAAAGCAGCAATAAATAAAACAAATTTTTCATAGCTTATAATTCAAAGTTCCAAGTAACACTCGGTATTATTGGAAATAAGGAAACTTGTTTGACACTGATTTTAAAATCTCCACCTAAGAAATTTCCATCATTATCGACGTATAAGAAAAAAGGATTTGCGCGACTGTAAACGTTATAAATCGAGAAAGCCCAATTACTTCTAAATTTCTTTTTGATTTGAATTTCATTTCCAGTTACAGGATCTGTTTTCGTTTTATACGCTTTATCGTACCAAGTTGCAGAAATATCTAATCGGTGGTAAGGAGCCATTCTCGTTGAATTTCTTTCTCCATAATTAAACAGTAAAGATTGCTCTTGAACATACCACGAACTCGGAAGGGTCAACGTGTTTCCTGTTGCAAACACAAAGGAAGTACTAAAAACCCAACGGTCGTTCAATTTATAAGTTCCAACAATACTTAAATCATGTCTTCTATCATATTTAGCAGAAAACGTTTTCCCTTCATTTAAGTCTGGGAAAGTTCTGTCTGTTTTTGAAAGTGTATATCCAATCCAACCTGTGAACTTTCCAACTGCTTTTTTAATGTAAAATTCAATTCCAAAAGCGCGACCTGTTCCGTAAACCAAAAGATTATCTGTATTGTCATTGACATTATCTCCAGGCAATGCACCTTCTTTAAACTCAATTAAGTTATTCATTCCTTTGTAATAAACTTCAACAGACGTTTCAAACATATCGTCCATAAAATTTCGGAAATAACCCACTGAAACTTGATATCCTGATTCGGGTTTAGCTTGATCTGTTGTTGGATACCAAATATCTGTTGGCAGAGAAACCGCACTTAAAGAAGTTAAATGAACATACTGATAATTATATGCGTAACCAGCTTTAATTGAACTCTTATCGGGTAACATCCATCTTAAAGAAACTCTTGGTTCTAAACCGTGATAAAATTTAATCAAATCTCCTTTTCCATATTGAATAGCTGTATCAGGAGTTGAGATGCCATCACCTTTTATAAATCGTGTAAATTCACCAACGTGATGATACATACTATAACGTAAACCGACATTGAATTTTAACGCCTTATTCAAATCAAATTCATCTAAAACGTATAATGCAGATTCGTGTGAATATAATTTTTGAGCAGCTCCAGTATTAAAAACAACACTATCGGTTTGAGCAGAAACACTTGTTGGAGTAAAAGTGTGGAAAATGTAATTAGCTCCCCATTTAATGCTGTGTTTAGAATTTGGGAAATAAGAAAAATCCATTTTCGCACCCACATCTCTTACACCAGATGCAAGTTCAAATCGAAACTGATCTTGTTGTGAACCGAATTTGAAAAGGTAGTCAGAAAAGGTCCCAGTTACATTCATAAATAATTTATTGGAAAATAAGTGATTCCATCTTAATGCAGCAATTCCATTACCCCACGGCATTTTCGCATTAAACCCACCTTCAGTATCAGAAAAATTAAAAACATCTTTACCATAATATCCACTTAGGAAAATTCTATCCTTGTCGCTAATTTTATAATTAAACTTCGCATTAAAATCATAAAAGAAATAACTGGAACCTGCGAACGGCGAACTATCAGGAATTGCAGCTTTCATAATTACATCGATGTAAGTTCTTCTTGCTGAAATGACAAAAGAACCCTTGTCTTTTACGATTGGACCTTCTAATGTTATTCTTGATGAAATAGCGCCAATACCACCAGTAGCTTTGAATTTTTTGTTGTTTCCTTCATTCATATTGACTTCGAGAACCGATGACATTCTTCCACCAAAATTTGCTGGCATTCCACCTTTAATCAAGTTTACACTTTTTACAGCGTCGGCATTAAAAACTGAAAAGAAACCAAATAAATGTGCTGCGTTATAAACAACCCCTTCGTCTAATAATACTAAGTTTTGATCAGGACCTCCTCCTCGCACATAAAACCCTTGTCCACCTTCAGAAACAGAAGAAACACCAGGTAATAATTGAATTGTTTTAATGACATCCACCTCACCCATAAAAGCAGGTAATGTTTTGATTTTATCCATTTCCAATTCAATTTGACCCATTTTTGTTGAATTGGTATTTTCGCCTTTCTTAGCGTTCACAACGATTTCCTCCAAATCTTGAACATTTGAACCTAAATCAATATTTAGTTTAACATCTTTGGTTAAGTCAATTTTTTTGATTTCTACTGGATAAATTCCTGATCGATATTCTACATCGTAAGTTCCTGCAGGAACTGTTAATGAATAAAAGCCGTATGTATTTGTAACTGCACCTTGATTCAAAGTAGGAATTACTACCTTAACTCCAATCATTGCTTCACCATCTTTACTGTCGTTTATGTAACCAGAAATTGTAGCTTTTGACTGTGAAAATAAAATGTTGCTTGCTGAAATTAGCAATAAGAGTAGGAAGTAGCGCATATCGTTTAAAGTTCGGCAAAACTACAAACAAGTAGTTGAAAAAATAGTTTAAGCGGTGTTATTTTTATGTGAAAGAAAACTTATTGAATTCGTACTTAAATAATTAACCCCATTGACTTTATTCGAACTTCATTTAGTGAACCAATACTTTGAAATAAATTGCACTCCAAATTGCAAGTTTTTGATCATTGGCAATTAAACGAACCACATCTTCTTTTACTGAATCAAATGCTACACTTTCGATTTTTGAAAAATGGTTAGATACTTAGTGATTTTTTTATTTGTAAGGTTTTACACCCACATATAAAAATTGGTAATCAAATATCCCTAATTCATTGCGTTTACTCTTTCTAAACATTCTTGCATTTTGACTTTGTTGCCTAACTTTTCGTAGTTAATCGCGTTGTTTTTCCACGGACGTTTGTCATTTGGATGGTATTGAATTACTTTAATATTGTAGTTGATGGACTTTTGGAATTCGCCCAACATTCCATAACAATTCCCGAGATTCAACAAAGCGTCAAGACTGGTGGGATTCATTTTTAAAACTTCATTAAAATTCTCAATAGCCTTGTTATAATTGCCTTTCGATGCAAAATCATAGGCTATAGAAAAGTAATAATTCGCATTTCTCTCACCATTTAAAGTATCCACTTTTTGATTGATTGGCTCCAATAAATTATTGATTCCAACGGCTTTCAAAGCATCTCTAGCAACAATAGCAGCTTCAAACTTGGGATTAAATTGTAGAGCTTGGTTGTAACAATATGACGCATACATCATATCGGCTTTGTTATTTTGATACACAGTTCCTAAATTGTAATACGCTTCTGCTCTTAAATTTCTACTTGGCTCGCATTCAATACACTTTTTATAATTTTGAATAGCTTTGTCTGCGTCATTCAAATACAACTGATAAACTACCGCTGTTTTCAAATAACTTTCCGCAAATTTCGGGTGCATTTTTAAAGAAATAGCAAAGGCTTTAAGGGATTCTTTTGCCAATTCAATTTGCTTCAATGAATCCTTTTCTCCCATAGCACGGACTAAGGTTTGCTCAGCAAAATGACGTTGATTTTGAGCACTATTTTGCCCTGTTTTGATATCCGTTGAGAAAAGCGTGTAATTATCTCTCCAAACTTTGTTTCTATCCACTGTTTTGAAGGAGTAAAGAAGAAAAATCAAACTAGAAACAGCCAAAAGCGGAATAGCTTGAAAACTTGCTGGTTTTGATTGGAAGAAATTTAATTTGCGTGAAAGAACGATTATTCCGATGAGCAACAACAATACAAACCCTAAAGTGGAAGTAAAAAGAAAACGTTCGGCAAAAATCCCTCCGCGAAGTAAAGTGAAAGCAAGGGCAGGACCAAAATTTAAGTAAAAAATAGCTAATGGAATTCCCACCATTTTTTTATTCCAAACAAGTTTTATAGTAAAATAAGCGCCAACGAAAAACACCAATAAACCAAACAACGCGAGTGGACTTGAAAAATCAACTGCTGGAATTTGATTGTAGGAGTAATCATAGCGCAAAGTAATCGGCAAAACCAACAAACTCAAACCAAAGCCAAATAGATAAAAAGCCATTGAATACTTTGCAGAATCGTTTACGTGAGGCGGTATGTAAGGGTAATTGATGATATCAATTGGAATGGTTGCTTCCAAGGTGCCAAGTGCAATTTTTTTCTGAACAAAAAAGAAGAAAATTGCTAGAAATACTGGAATACTCCTCACAGCACTTTTGACAATTGTTTGCTGGTCAAAAATGTAATAAAACACAGGAATCAACACCAATCCCGTTAATGCTGTTTCTTTGGAAAGCATTCCCAAAAAAGAAAACACAAAAATAGGTAACAAGTAAATCCATTTTTTGGTGTGAATGTGGCGTAAAACGAAATGCAAAGCAATAAATAAATTTAAGAAACTCAGTAATTCATCGCGACTTTTGATATTCGCAACAACCTCTGTATGAATAGGATGAGCTAAAAACAACAAAGTAGCAACAAGTGGTAACCATTCACTAAATTTTCCAAAAAATTGTTGCAAAACCAAGAATAAAAACACGCCACTCAAAGCAAAAATCAAAACATTATTAAAGTGGCTAACATGAGGTGCTTTTCCAAAAAACTCAATTTCGATGGCGAAGGTAATGAGTGAAAGTGGACGATAATAACCCAATTTAACATCGGAAAACTCCCATAAATCCATTGTTAAAATTTTAGGAATTCCTTTTAAACCAGCTTGGACATTTAAATTTTGCTCAATTGCGCCTGTATCATCAAGCACGTATTCATGATTAATGGTATTTGAGAAGAGTAAAAAACCAGTCAGAAAAACCAATAAACACCAACCTACTAATTTGCTTTTACCAATGCTAGAATAAATATCTAAATCAAACCACGAAGTTTCTGTCAACTCATTGTTACTAGCTGTTGAAATTGACGATTTTTTATGCTGATTTTTAGCCATAAGGGTAATTCTTTGTGTCCGTTAATTATTCTAAAAATCCAAAAAAGTTTTCATTTACTTTGATAATCAAACTTGATTGGTTAATTTTAAGAACAAATCTAAAAATATGTTTAGAAAATTAAACTTGCTTTTTGCGATAACTTTTGTTTCAGGAGGAATTTTCGCACAACAAACTGCTGTAATTTCTGCGATTTTAAATAATCAAGGTATGACCTTAGACCTTGTAGCCACCTCGCAAGACGAAAATACATTCGCAGGAATTTCTCAAGAATCTGCCTCTTTGTTTGTGGCGCAAAAAAGAATTGGGAATTATAAACTACCTGAAAAAATAGACGGCACTTTGTCAGAAGGCGCTTTTCGTCCAGCTGGATTTTCTGAAAATGAGTTTTTGTATTATACCGTTTACGATGCTTCACCTTTAATTATTGAAAATAGATCTTACGTCCTAAGACCAATAAATGTGCGAAGAGATAATTTTATTGCTAGCTCAAATTATTCAAATTTTGTTATGAATTCATTTGAGAATAATCCAAGTAGATCAATCGCAACTTTTGGATATTATCGCCCACAAAGATTTCCCCCTTATCACCGATTCAATGAGCAAAGAATGGTAAGAAGAGTTGGAATTGACGTAAAAAAAATAGACAAAAGTATTGGTTTATTCACAGAGCCAAATGCAATCGTGTTGTTTACTGATAATATTTCATCCATTGTTCGCTTAAATCTCGATGGAACAATCATTTCAAAAAATGACATCCAACTAAAAGAACGAATTTTTTGGAGTAATAAAGGTCGAGGAATCGTAAAAGACGTATCGACAGGTACATATTACCTTTTCACGGAAACAAATTTTTCCTATAATTGGTATAGATTAGACAGTGAAACGGGAGCAACTAAATTCATTACCAAAATGAACGATGTTTGGGAAAATCCAAATTTTAGCATTGACAACGGACAGCTTCACTATCAAAAAATGAAAGCTGATAAATTAGAAAGTTACACATTGTATTTAAAAAATTAATTGATTTTCAATATTATTTTCTTCCCTTAAACCTCATTCATTTCCATACATTTTCTAACTTCGTAAGATGAGTTGGTTGGAGTTGGTAAAAAAGTACTTTCCAGATGTTTGGCAGTACTTAATAATTATTTTAATTTTCATAATCGCTGCTTTATTTATTCTTTAAAGCACTTTGAATTGAAGATTAATGGTGGTTTAAACAAGTTCGTTTGCTTGTTGTTGTTCTGAATAAATGAATTATATGCTAAAACAAAACGGTTTTCTAGGTTTGATTTCAAAATCTATTTTCACTTTCATTTTTCTGTTTTATTGCGAAAATTTGTCTGCGCAAATCGATGTTCCTCTCAATATGGATTCCTTGTCGCATATTGATTACCAACAATTACATCAAGCCAACCTAAACGATGTTTGGGGCTACGCCGACGGACAAGGAAATGAATATGCCATCGTTGGAACTTCAAAAGGAACTTCTATTGTAAACGTAACGAATCCAAATAATCCAATTGAAGTTTTTTGGTTACCCGGAACAGAATCCATTTGGCGCGACCCATGCGTTTATGGCGATTATGCCTACATCACCACCGAGGCACAAGATGGACTAACAATCATTGACTTAAGTCCTTTGCCTCAATCAACAAATTTACCAACTACGATTTACACTGGACCTGTAGGGGATTCTTGGCAAAGTGCGCACACGTGTTTTGTTTCCGAAGACGGTTATGCCTACATTTTTGGTTCCAATCGTGGGAATCGAGGTGCAATAATATTAGATGTTCTCACCAATCCAATGTCCCCAATCGAAGTGGGCGTTTTTGACGAATGGTACGTTCACGACGGTTATGAACGCAACGACACGCTATATTTGGCTCACATTTACGAAGGTTTTATCAGTTTAGTAGACGTTTCAGACAAAGCAAATCCAGTACTTATCGGAACAAGTACAACACCGAATAACTTTGCTCATAACATTTGGCCTTCTGAAAATGGACAATTTATTTTCACCACGGATGAAGTTTCTGGTGCATTTATTGGCGCTTATGATATTTCTGACCCAACTCAAATCACTGAAGTTGATCGCATTCAAAACTCACCTGAAACTGGAGTTGTTCCTCATAACACCCACGTTAATGGCGATTACATCATTACAAGTTATTATTCAGATGGTGTGACCATCCACGATGTAACTTATCCATACAACATCATTAAAGTTGGTTCTTATGATACTTATCCAGGACAAACAATTGGTTTTGATGGCTGCTGGGGCGTTTATCCATTTCTTCCTTCGGGAACAATTTTAGCATCTGATATCACCAAAGGCTTATTTGTTCTTGGTGCTGATTATCAAAAGGCATCTTACTTAGAAGGAATTGTACGCGATGAATCCAACAATCAAGTCTTAAATGACGTAACTGTCCAAATCATTTCAAATGACCAAAAAGAACGAACCAATTCAAATGGATTCTACGCAACTGGTTTATTTGGAACTGGAACTTACCAAGTTTCTTTCTTTAAAGTAGGCTATTATCCCAAAACCGAAACTGTACAATTGATTCAAGGACAAATTGTTAATTTGGAGACTGTCCTCACTCCTATTCCGCCTTTTAATTTGAATGTTAAAGTTGTTGAAGCAGGAACAACAACACCAATAACTGATGCAATTATCAACTTACAGATTCCTTTAATCACTCACGAAGGAAATTCAAACGGAATTGGCGAGCGTGATTTTTCGTTATACTATGAAGAAGAATACAAAATTATTGTCGGAAAATGGGGATATGTTACCAATTGCTTTAATCAAGTTTTAGACGAAAACACACAAACTTTGACAATCGAATTAGTAAAAGGTTATTACGACGATTTTGAATTAGATTTTGGTTGGATAGTAACAAGTACTGCTTCAACTGGCGTGTGGGAAAGAGGAATTCCGAACCCAACTGACGGCACAATGGTTGGATTTGATGCACCTTACGACTGTGGAGAAAAAGCATTTGTAACCGGCAACGATCCTAACTTGAATGGTGACTTCGACGATGTGGATGAAGGACAAACAATCTTGATTTCACCACAAATGGATTTGACAAGTTATTCAACACCTCATATCAATTATGCACGTGCATTTTTCTGTTTTCACGGAGTTACTCCCTTTGATGACACCTTGAAAATTTTCCTTTCCAATGGAACGAATTCAGTATTAATCGATCAAATTGGAGGACCAAATGGCAACCTAATGAATTATGAAGCGGTCAGCATTCCAATCACTGGACTTTTACCAATTACTTCCACAATGCAATTGACCGTTAGAATTTCAGATGAAGACCCAAATATAAATGTTACAGAAGCCGCTTTCGATCATTTTAGGGTGACGGAATCTAGTACTTTATCTATAGAAAATGTACAAAATCTAACAAATCCAATTATTTTTCCAAATCCTACTTATGATAAAATAACAATTACCAACCTTTGCATTGGTGACGAAATAGTGTTTTTTGATATTCAAGGAACTATTTTGAAGAAAGAAAAGGCAGTAGAATCAAATTTAGAGATGAATTTGAATTCGTTGAGAAAAGGAGCTTATTTTATTCGTGTGAGTAATAAAGTTTTTAAAGTTGTGAAGGAGTAAATTATGTTTAAATTACTTATTACGAAGGTTTGTAAAAAAGTTTAAAATAAAAAACTGAATATTTTTGAAAGAGTCTATTTTTAATTACATCGTTTTTACTTATCCTTTTGCTATTTTATTGATTGTTTTTGGTTATACTCAATTAAAAAAAACGATTAAAGAAAAACATTCGAATTATAATTACTTGAGAGTTTCAAGTTTTATAAATGGAGTCATTTTCTCAATTTGTTGTGTTGCTTTTGGAATCTTTATAATCATATTTAAACTAAATGGAAAAATATAGAGATTAAAATCTTTTTTCTACCAGCACTTTATCTTTCAAACACCTTAATGTGTAATAATCTTAAGTACTTTGAGTTATTAAGAAGATATTACTTTTATTTTTGACCAAAACTTTTACATGCAACTCGATTTATCAATAGTAGTTCCTTTATTCAATGAAGATGAGTCTTTGCCAGAATTACATGCGTGGATTCAAAAAGTGGTTAATCAACATGGTTTTTCCTACGAAGTAATTTTTGTTGACGACGGAAGTAAAGACAAATCATGGAAAGTGATTGAGGAATTAAGACAAAAAGATTCGAATGTAAAAGGGATAAAGTTTCAACGCAATTACGGAAAATCTGCTGCTTTACACAATGGTTTTGAAATGGCTTCTGGCAAAGTAGTCATTACAATGGATGCTGATTTACAAGATTCTCCTGACGAAATCCCAGAACTTTACAAAATGATAATGGAAGACGATTTTGATGTCGTTTCTGGCTGGAAGAAAAAAAGACACGATCCAATTTCAAAAACAATTCCTACAAAATTATATAATTGGGCTGCTAGAAGAATAACAGGTATTTACTTACACGATTTTAATTGTGGTTTGAAAGCTTACAAATTATCCGTTGTAAAAAGCATCGAATTGTATGGCGACATGCACCGATATGTTCCTGCTTTGGCGAAATATGCTGGTTTTACAAATATTGGTGAAAAAGTAGTGCAGCATCAAGCACGAAAATTTGGAGTGACAAAATTTGGTTTAAATCGCTTTTTGAATGGTCCACTAGATTTGATGACAGTTGCCTTTATGGGGAAATTTGGTAAAAAACCGATGCACTTCTTTGGCGCTTTAGGAACACTTATGTTTATTATCGGTTTAGGTATCGCTGTCTATTTAGGTGTAGATAAGTTGTTTATTCATAAAACTGCTCGAAATCTGGCAGAACGTTCCGAATTTTTTATCGGTTTAGTGGCAATGATTATTGGAGTTCAGTTTTTCCTAACCGGATTCATCGCTGAAATGATGGGTAGAAATTCTTCTACTCGCAACCAATACCTTGTAGAAAAAGAAATCAAGTAATGTTAGAATGGTCAGTCGATGAAAGTTGGACTCTATTTCTGGATAGAGATGGTGTTATCAACGAACGAATTATGAGCGGTTACGTTTTGGATTACAATGACTTTCATTTCAAACAAGGCGTTTTGGAATCATTTGCGTCATTAAGTTTAAAATTCAAATACGTTTTTGTGGTTACCAATCAACAATGCGTGGCACTTGAAAAAATTTCAGAAGCAGCATTAGCAGAAATTCACCACCAAATGAAATTGGATATTGAAAACGTTGGAGGTAAAATTACTCAAGTTTTCGCAGCCACAGAACTTAAAAATCAAGAGCCTTTTATGCGTAAACCATCAATGGGAATGGGGAAATTGGCAAAATCTCTTTATCCTGAAATTGATTTTTCAAAAGCAATAATGGTAGGCGACACCAATACTGACTTAATTTTTGGCAAGAAACTTGGAATGAAGACCGTGTTGGTTGTTACCGAAGAGAAAGTTTCCGTTAAAGCTGATTGTGTGGTGAAATCTTTGAATGAATTAAATCAATTGTTATGAACAAGTTTCTTTTCCTATTTATTTTTCTGCCTTTTTTGTCATTTGCTCAAGTAAATCAAAAAGATGCAAAGGGAAGAAAACAAGGTGCTTGGCAGAAAAATTATCCCAATAGCAACGTTCTTATTTACAAAGGTCAATTTAAAGATGATGTTCCTGTGGGTGAATTCACGTATTTCTACCCCACTGGCGAAGTGAGAGCAATCATTGAACATGTACCAAATAGTAAACGCTCTTATGGTTATTACTATCACAAAAACAAAGAGTTAATGAGTGAAGGTCCGTTTTGGGATCAAAAAAAAGATTCTGTTTGGGCAAACTATAATCCAGAAGGTTATGTAATTGGAACTGAAGAATACAAAGAAGATAAGTTAAATGGAAAACGTGTACTTTACTTTTTAAGAAGTCAGCAAGAGTCTGGGAAAATGGATATTCTCTCTATTTCAAATTACAAAGACAGTGTATTACATGGTGAATTCAACGAGTTTTTCTCCAATGGCAAATTAAAAAAATCGGGAGTATATGCAAAAGGGTTGAAAACTGGAGAATGGCGCGAATTTGATATGAATGGGAATTTGACAGGAAAAGTTCGTTACAAAGATGGTTTGCCACATGGATGGGCTTATGCTTACAATGCTAAAGGGCAAAAAACAAATGAAACCATGTATCAATATGGAATTGCCCTCAGAGGAAAAGAACTCGAAGAATTTTTATTAAAATGTGAGAAGCAAGGTATTGACCCTAATCAATAAGTTTTGTACTTTTGACTCGTATGAATAATCAATTACGACTTTTCTTAATTACGGCAATTTGTTCCTTTTTATTTTTAAATTCCTGTAAAAAAGAACTTGTAAACAGTAATCAATTCCTTTATAACTCCTATTATTCATTGAAAACAGGAACTTATATCGAATACGATGTAATGGAAGTTAACCATGATGAAAACGCTTCTATACAACATGATACTTCATACTACCAACTAAAATGTGTGATTGAAGACACCTTTACAGACAACGCAGGCAGATTGGCTTATAGTTATGTTCGTTACAAAAGAAGTAATACTTCTGATTCGTGGATTCAATCAGATTTGTGGTCAACAATTGTTTTTAACAACAAAGCTGAATTAGTGGAAGAAAATCAACGCATTGTAAAATTGGTTTTCCCAGTTTCTGAATTTACAACTTGGAATGCAAATCAATTTAACAGTGATCCAAAACTTGATTGTAATTATACTAATCTCCACAAAGGTTTTCAAATCAACGGATTTAATTTTGACAGCACTATCACAGTTGATCAAGAAGACAAAAGAAACTTAATTGAATTTAAACGGAAATATGAAGTTTATGCCAACCGAATAGGAATGGTAAAAAAATATTACAAAGATTTACAAATCTCGAACTTTGATACCTTAAATATTAAATCAGGAAAAGAGATTTTTATGACTTTAACGAATTTCGGAAACTAACCAATCTCCAATTAATTTTACATTTTAAATTCTAACAAGCTAAATGAAAATAGTTTTCCTCTCTACATTTTATCCTTTTCGAGGCGGAATTGCACAATTTAGTGCGAATTTATACAGAGAGGCGGAAAAAAAACACGAGGTGGAAGCTGTTACTTTTACACGTCAATATCCAAAATTACTTTTCCCAGGAAAAACACAATTGGTTACTTCAGACGATACTGCTGACAAAATCCCCTCTAAACGTTGGTTAGATTCCATAAATCCTTTTACTTATATTTCTACAGCAAGAAAAATCAGGCAACTTCAACCCGATTTGATCATTTCACGGTATTGGATGTCCTTTTTTGCACCAAGTTTTGGTTGGATTTTAGGTCATCAAGAAAAAAAAACTAAACGAATAGCAATTTTAGACAACGTCATTCCACACGAACGACGATTTTTTGATGATGCTTTTAACCGCTATTTCTTGAGTAAAAATGACGGATTCATTGTAATGTCTGAACAAGTTCAAAAAGATTTACTTTACTATTTGCCAAAAGCCAAACACATTCTAATTCCACATCCAATTTACAATCATTTTGGAGAAAAACTTCTTAAAGAAAAAGCACTGAGCAATTTAGGTTTACAAGATTTTACCACAAAAAAAGTGCTTTTGTTCTTTGGGATTATTCGCGATTATAAAGGTTTGGATTTACTTTTAAATGCGTTGTCTAATCTTGATGACACCTATATATTATTAGTTGCAGGTGAAGTTTATGGAAATTTTGATAAATATGAAACGATTATTAAAGAGAAAAAACTGAATAAAAAAGTCAAACTTTTCAATCGCTACATCGACGACGCAGAAGTGACAAATTTTTTCTCAGCGGCTGATGTATGTGTATTGCCGTATCGTTCTGCAACTCAAAGTGGGATCACAAACATTGCCTATCATTTTGAAGTCCCTGTAATTTCAACTAATGTTGGAGGTTTGGCAGAAACTATTCATCATGGTCGAACTGGATTAATAGCTGATGAAGTGAACGAAAAAGCACTTGTTAAACAAATCAAAAATTTCTACGAGGTTTATAATCCAACTGAATTTGCTCAAAATATCAATTACAGTAACAAAGAAAACAGTTGGGAAAACTTCGTTAACAAAATGCTTGCTTTTGCAGAAGAATTGCATTGAATAATCCCTTGCTTTTAAAGTATTTCTTTAATAAACACTGTGAATGTTGATTTTACGAAACGTAAATTCTATATTTGCACCCTTAATTCAAATTCAAATATTCAAAAAATGCGTTTAAAAGGATTTTTTTGGTTTCTAACTATCTTATTGACAGTTGTTTGTGTTTACCAATTGTCATTTACTTGGGTAGCAAGTAACGTCGAGAAAAAAGCAGAGAAAGAGGCGATTCTAAAAGTGAATCAACTGAAAGAGCAAGTAAAAACAACAAATGATTCCGTTTTGTTACCAAACAATACGTATGTTGATTTCAAAAGTCCTGAGGATTTTGATTTAGCTAAAGCTGCTTTCATTAATGAGATTTTAAGAGAAAAAGGTGACAAACCTGTTTATCCAGTAATTGGTTCTACATTTTCAGAAGTAAAGAAAAGATCTTTGGCTTTTGGTTTGGATTTAGTTGGTGGTATGAGTGTTACTTTAGAGATTTCTATTCCTGATTTAATTACAAATCACGCGAAAAATCCAAAAGACCTTAAGTTCATGAAAGCTCATGAAGCAGCGATGACTGCTTACCGCAAAAACGGTGGCGACTTTTTATCTTTATTTATTGATGCATTCCGTGCACAAAACGGAGGTTTACCATTAAACTATGTATTAAAAGGTGAATCAATTGGAATCAAATCCTCTGATACAGACGTTGAGAATTATTTTAGAAAATTGATTTCTTCATCTATGGATGGTGTTGAAACAATTATGAGTCGTCGTATAAATCAATTTGGTGTTGCTCAACCTAACATTCAAAAAGATGCAGCAACAAACAGATTGTATATTGAACTTCCAGGTGTTCAGGATGAAAAAACAGTAGGTGAAAAATTATCTTCTACTGCAAACTTAGAATTCTTCGAAACTTATGCTCCAAGCCAATTCCAAGTTCAATGGCAAGAAGCTAGCAGAATTTCAAAAGAAATTGAGCAAGAAGTTGCTGAACTTGATGATACAACAAGTGTTGAAGATACAACAGCAGTAGAAAAAACAGAAGAATTGACATTAAGTTCTATGTCAACTAAAAAGAAAGGTTTAGCTGAATTAGTTACACCTGTTGGTGACTATGCTGTTGGTTATGTAGATTCAAAAAATAAAACAGAAGTTACTACTTTATTAAGAAGAAAAGATGTAATTGCAGCTCTTCCTCCAGATATTAAATTTATGTGGTCAGCTAACCCTGAAAAAATTGATAACAAATCAACCAAAACAGCTTACTTCATTTATGCTTGTAAGGTTCCTGAATCAGGAAAAGCGCGTGTAAATGGTGAGCATATTGCAAAAGCATCAACAGGTTATGACCAACGAGACGGAAAAATCACAGTTGACTTGGAAATGACAGCAGAAGGTTCTGACGAATGGGGAAGAATGACAACTGAAAACGTTGGGAGAATAGTTGCAATTACCATGGATAATGTTGTTTACAGCGCTCCAAACGTTATAAATCCAATCACAACAGGAAATACACAAATCTCAGGTTCATTTACATTTGAAGAAGCAGAAGACTTAGCTGGACTTTTGAACGGTGGTGCTTTACCTGCTCCATGTGTTATCAAAGAACAAATGAAAGTTGGTCCGACAATCGGTGCTGAAAATACACGTGCTGGTTTAATATCATTTGGTTTAGCTTTAGTTTTAGTTTTTGCTTATATGTATTTCTATTACGGTAAAGCTGGATTGGTAGCAGATATCGCATTATTGGCAAATATTATTTTCATTTTTGGTTCATTAGGTTCTTTTGGAGCTGTATTAACTTTAGCTGGTATCGCAGGTATCGTTTTAACAATTGGTATGGCGGTGGATGCCAATGTACTTATCTTCGAACGTGTTCGTGAAGAGTTAGCTGCAGGAAAAGACATGACTGATGCTATTGACACAGGTTTCCAAAAAGCATTATCTTCAATTATCGATGCAAACGTTACAACCTTATTAACAGCTATCGTTCTTAAAATATTTGGTTCTGGTCCAATCGAATCATTCGCTACAACCTTAATCATTGGTATTTTCACATCTGTATTCTCAGCCTTAGTTATTTCTCGTTTGGTATTCACTTGGATGCTAACAAAAGGACAGAAAATTACTTTTGATACCGCATTCACTAAAAATGCGTTTAAAAACTTGAATATCAATTTCCTTGGTAAAAGAAAAATCTATTACGCAATTTCTAGTTTATTAGTTGTTGCTTCTTTAATTGCTTTGTTTACAAAAGGTTTAACTCCGTCTGTTGAATTTTCTGGAGGAAGAACGTTCCAAGTTAAATTTGAAAAATCAGCAGATAATAACATTGAATACATAAAAGACAATTTAGGTAAATCAATGAAAGGTGCTTCAATCGATGTTAAAACGAAGAAAACAAGTTATAACGTTGAAATTACAACGAACTATTTACAATCAGATGAAAAAGCAAATACAAAAGTTAAAGATAAGTTAATTGAAGGTTTGGAAAATTGTACCTCCAAAATGGGTAAATATGAAATTGAGCCAGAGTCTCGTTTTGTTTCTTCAACAGTTTCTAATGAATTAATTTCATCTTCAAGTATTGCTATTATTCTTTCTTTGGTTATCATTTTTGCATATATCTTATTGCGTTTTGGTTCATGGCAATATTCGCTTTCAGCTATCCTTGCGTTGGCACATGATGTTATAATAGTTCTTGGTTTGTTTGCCTTATTTAATGGGATACTTCCTTTCAATATGGATGTAGATCAAGCTTTCATTGCGGCAATCTTAACAGTAATCGGTTATTCCATTAACGATACAGTGGTTGTATTCGATAGAATTCGTGAGGATTTATCTTGGAAAAAAGATGCTGATTTTTATGGAGAGATTAATGGTGCGATGAATTCAACTTTATCTAGAACATTAAATACTTCCTTCACAACTTTTATCACGTTATTTGTTATCTTCTTATTTGGTGGAGCTGCAATTAAAGGTTTCGTTTTTGCTTTATTAATTGGTATCGTAGTTGGTACTTACTCTTCAATTTTAGTTGCTTCTCCATTATTGGTTGATTTAACGAAAAAGATAAAAATAAAATAATCTTAAAATAGTTAATTTTATAAAGGCTGTTGGTTCTCTAACAGCCTTTTTTAATGACCTAAAACTTCAAGTATGAATAAATTTCAAGATTGGATTAAAACAACATTACAACTTTTGGCGTTTGTTTTAACTATAAATCTCTATGCTCAAAATCCTGTTGTTAGTAAGGGCACCATCAAAGTTTATGAAAACTTCAATTCAAAATATGTTGATGCAAGAACAATAGCGGTTTGGTTACCTGAAGGATATGATAGTTTGAAAAAATACCCAGTTCTTTACATGCATGATGGTCAGATGCTTTTCGATTCAACTACAACGTGGAATAAACAAGAATGGAAAGTTGATGAGATGGTTGGCAAACTTATAAATTCAAATGAAGTTAAACCATTCATTGTTGTTGGTATTTGGAATAACGCAAATCAACGACGCTTTGAATACATGCCCCAAAAACCTTTTCAAAAACTAACAAAAGAAGCGCAAGTTTCAATTCGAAAACAACTAATGGAAAATAAAGAAATTGAACCCTTTTCAATGAAAGCAGATAACTATCTTAAGTTTATCGTTAAGGAACTTAAACCGTTTGTTGATTCTCATTTTTCGTCTTTACCTAACCAAGAAAATACATTTATTGGAGGTTCCAGTTTTGGAGGAATGATTTCTTGGTACGCTATCTGCGAATATCCACAAGTTTTTGGTGGTGCAATTTGTATGTCCACACATTGGTTGGGAATGTTTCCAGGAACTTTGAATCCAAAACTACCTCAAGAATTTTTCAAGTATTTAAACAAAAAACTTCCTGATCCAAACAATCATAAAATTTACTTTGATTACGGAACTGAAACACTAGATGCCTACTATGAACCTTATCAATTGAAAGTGGATGCAATAATGGAAGCTAAAGGCTATAAAGAAGGTGACTGGAAATCTTTAAAATTTGTTGGCGAAGATCATTCCGAAAAAGCTTGGGCAAAGCGATTAAATTATCCACTTCTATTTATTTTCGGAAACGAAAAACAAAATTAAGTTAAAGAAAAAAACAACTTTGCTAAAGTGTGAACATTTTCAGTGACATTGATAAACGAGAACGAATCTCAGCTCTGTCAATAATGTAATCCAAAAATCCATGCTCTAATAAGAATTCTGAAGTTTGGAAACCATCAGGTAAATCTCGACCAATTGTTTCTTTTACTACACGCGGGCCAGCAAAACCAATTAATGCTCCTGGCTCAGCAATATTAATGTCACCCAACATTGCAAAAGAAGCCGTAACACCACCTGTTGTTGGATCAGTTAAATAGGAAATATAAGGCAATTTCGCTTCAGCTAATTGACCTAGTTTACCTGAAACTTTTGCCATTTGCATTAATGAATAACCAGCCTCCATCATTCGTGCACCTCCCGATTTAGAAATAATCATAAACGGAGCATTGATTTTTATTGCTTCGTCAATTGCTCGTGCGATTTTCTCCCCCATTACTGACCCCATTGAGCCACCAATAAAGGAGAAATCCATTGCCGCAATAACGAAATCCATACCATCTAATTTACCTTTGGCTGTACGAATTGCATCTTTTAAACCTGTACTTTTTTGTGTTGCCACAATACGGTCGGTATATTTTTTTGTGTCTTCAAAATTTAAAGGGTCACCAGAAGTTAAATCTTCGTCTAACTCTGTGTATTCACTATTGTCAAAAATAACATGGAAATACTCTTCAGAGCCAATTCGCTCGTGGTGATTACATCGGTCACAAACGAAATTCTTAGTTGCAAAATCATCTGTGGTATATAACGTTTTACAGTTGGAACAATGTATCCATAATCCTTCAGGCGTTTCTTTTTTCTCGCTTGTAGAGGTTGTAATTCCTTCTTTTTTTCGTTTAAACCAACTCATTTTTCTCTATTTTTAAATTATAACGTGTTTACATTATTCAAATCTTCGAAACACTGTTCTAGTCGTTTATTAAATGTTAACTCTCCTTCTCTCATCCATTTACGTGGATCGTAGTACTTTTTATTTGGAATATCATCCCCGTCAGGATTTCCAATTTGAGTGCGAAGATATTCAATTTTTGTTTCAACGTAATCTCTTACTCCTTCTGTAAATGCAAATTGTAAGTCTGTATCGATGTTCATTTTCACAACTCCATAGCTGATTCCTTCTCTGATTTCTTCCACTGTAGAACCAGATCCACCGTGAAATACAAAATCGACTGGGTTAACACCTGTATTGAATTTTTGCTGAACAAAATCTTGAGAATTTTTTAGAATTATTGGTGTCAATTTCACATTACCTGGTTTGTAAACACCGTGAACATTTCCAAAAGCTGCTGCGATTGTGAAACGTGGTGAAACTTTCATCAATTCTTCATAAGCATAAGCAACTTCTTCAGGCTGCGTATATAATTTTGAATTGTCTACGTCAGTATTATCAACGCCATCTTCTTCGCCACCAGTAATTCCTAACTCAATTTCCAAAGTCATTCCGATTTTACTCATACGAGCAAGGTATTGCTTACAAAGTTCGATGTTTTCCTCAATTGGTTCTTCGGATAAATCAATCATGTGAGAACTGTAAAGCGGTTTTCCTGTTTGGCGAAAATGCTCCTCTCCTGCTTCTAACAAACCATCTATCCAAGGTAATAATTTCTTCGCACAATGGTCGGTATGTAAAATAACCGTTGCACCATAAGCCTCAGCTAATTGATGAACGTGTTTCGCTCCTGAAATACCGCCTAAAATTGCTGCTTTTTCATCCTTATTTGACAAACCTTTTCCTGCAAAATAAAGGGCACCACCATTTGAAAACTGAATAATAACAGGAGCTTTTAGTTTTGCCGCAGTTTCCATAACACCGTTAACAGTACTTGAGCTTGTAACATTAATTGCGGGTAAAGCGAAACCTTTTTCCTTTGCATATTGAAAAATTTGTTGCACTTCATCTCCGGTTGCTACCCCTGGTTTGATTGAATGACTCATGCTTAAATTGATTTTGTTGATTGATTAATAAATGATGGCAAATATAGTTAAAAGGCTTTAATTTATTCACTTTTTTTAACAATAGAATTAGTTGTAATTCCTTCCTAAAGCGTTCTTTTTAAGAAAGTAATATAATCGAATAAAATAAAAAAATATTCTTATCGTTAATAGAAAAAACGTATTTAGCCTATGATAAAAAATTACTCTACAGAATCTTTATTGACCAATAAATCAGCAAACAAAGTTTTAAATTCTACCCTTCATTTTTTGTTAAATTATAGCAAGGCAAATGAATCTTTAAAATTGAAAAAACAACGAATTCTGATTTGTAAAAACTAACTAAACGCCGAAAGGCGTTTTTTTTTTTGAAAAAAAATATTTAATCCTCAACAAAAGAAGGCACCCTATTGGAGTGCCTTCTTGATTGATTAATGAATGAAGTTCTATTTATGCAAGAACTTTTGGTGCTGCAGCCAAAATCTCTGGACTTGTCTCAGCGGCAAACTTTTCAAAATTGGCAACAAATTTTCCTGCTAAGTTATTAGCCGTTGCATCAAATGCAGCTTTGTCTGCCCATGTATTTCTTGGATTTAATAATTCAGATGGAACACCTTCACAAGATGTTGGGAATGCCAAATCAAAAACTGGAAGGTTTTCAAATTCAACGTCATTCAATTTCCATGTTAAAGCTGCTGTAATCATTGCTCGTGTATAAGATAACTTCATTCTGCTACCTACACCGTAAGATCCACCAGACCATCCTGTGTTGATTAACCAAACTTTAATGTCTGTTCCGTGTAACTTATCTCCCAATAATTTAGCATATTTCGCTGGGTGTAATGGTAAGAAAGCAGCTCCAAATCCAGCTGAGAAAGTAGTTGTTGGTTCTGTAATTCCAACCTCTGTTCCAGCAACTTTCGCTGTGTAACCAGACATAAAATGATACATTGCTTGCTCTTTCGTTAAACGAGAGATTGGAGGCAATACACCAAATGCGTCAGCTGTTAAAAAGAAAATATTTTTTGGAGCCCCACCAATGGAAGGTACAGCAATATTGTCGATAAAATGAATCGGGTAAGAAACACGCGTGTTTTCTGTAATCGAACCATCTGTATAATCTGGAGTTGAAGATTCATTTTCAAAACCAATGTTTTCTAATAAAGCACCAAATTTGATTGCATCGTAAATTTGTGGTTCTTTTTCTTTCGATAAGTCAATCGTTTTTGCATAACAACCACCTTCAAAATTGAAAACAGTGTCATTACTCCAACCATGCTCATCGTCACCAATTAAACGACGATTAGGGTCAGAAGATAAAGTTGTTTTACCAGTTCCAGAAAGTCCGAAGAAAATAGCTGTATCACCTGCTTCACCAATATTAGCAGAACAATGCATTGATAAAACATTTTTTTCGTGAGGTAAAATAAAATTTAAAGCTGAAAAAACTCCTTTTTTAATTTCACCTGTGTATCCTGTTCCACCAATTAAAATCATTTTTTTAGTGAAATTCAAGATTGCAAAGTTATGTTGACGTGTTCCATCTATTGCTGGATCGGCTTTGAAACTTGGCACACAAACGATGTTCCATTCTGGAGTAAAATCTTCAATTTCAGCATCTGTAGGACGCAAAAACATATTGTATGCAAATAAATTGGACCAAGGTAATTCTGTTACAACGCGTAAATTCATTCTGAAAGAATCGTCTGAACAAGCATAAGCATCACGAACATACACCTCTTTTTCAGTCAAATAGGCTTTCATTCTGTTATAAAGGGCATCAAATTGTTCTGGTGAAAAACCAATATTTACATTTCCCCACCAAACAGCATTTTCTGTTTTCTCATCTCTAACGATAAATCTATCTTTAGGTGAACGTCCAGTAAACTCTCCTGTTTCAATTGCTAAAGCACCTGTGTCAGTTAACATACCTTCACCGGTAATAATGCAATCTTCAATTAGTTCAGCTGGCGTTAAATTCCAAAATTGATTGCCTAAGTTCGTCAATCCTAAAGTAACTCCTAAGTCAGAATTTGAACCAAATTTCCCTAACAATTCCATAATTTTAAATTAATTTAGCAATAAGCCGTGTTTATCGTGCAAAAGTAAACTTCTATTTTGATTTAGTACCTGATTAGCATCAGTTTTTTGTAACTTTTTTTAGTATTAAAACACTCTGAAACCCCTGATGAATAGTGTATTTGTGACACTAAGTATGCGTTTTTATGCTTCAAGAATTCGCTCATTTTGAATAGCTATTATTCATTTGCTACTTAATTGTTTTCTATCTATTAAAAAACAATTGAATCCTTTTATTTGAACTAACAGAAGGTTGTTTATACAAATAAAGATTCGTAACTTTTTACAGAATCTTCTATTCTATCTTCGTATGATATCATACACTGAAATGGAAGAGAACGAATTTATACCAAGAGAAGCGATTAATAACGAAGATAAAAAAGCCAATACGAAGAAAAAAGAAGACAAAAAACCTTCTTCAGACACCTCTTCAAAATCGAAAGTGGCTTTCAAAATCAATCCGTTTGAAAAAATCGATAAGCAGAAAGTAAAAATCGTTGTTGGTTCACTAATGACCCTACTGTCTATTTATCTATTCCTTGCTTGTATATCCTATTTTTTCACGTGGACAAAAGACCAAGATCGATTGCTTCAAAAAAGTTTAGTGGATTTTCTTTTTGACACGAATCAAATACCTGTTTCGAATTGGTTGGGGAAATTTGGTGCTTGGACATCGCACTTACTGATATATCGACTTTTTGGTGTTGCGTCTTTGAGTTTCTGCTTCTTACTATTTATTTCAGGTTTTAAAATCTTAACAGACTTAACGATTGTCAATATTAAAAAATCGTATATAATTAGTTTAACTTACACTTTATGGACATCTCTTTTTCTAGGTTTCTTTTCTTCAACAGTCAATTATCTTGGTGGAACTTTCGGTTTTTATTTGAATGAATGGTTGAAGTTAACGATTGGTTCTTTTGGTACAATGACTTTAAGTTTAGTTGTTTTGTATGTAGTCACCACTTTAATTTTCAATCCAAACTACAGTGAAATACTAAATAATTTGATGAAACCCAAAGATGCCAAAGCTCCTGAAGTAATTAGTAGAAGAGACTTAAAAGATAATTTCTACGATCAAGAAAATGAAAGTGATATCGTTATTATAAATACGATTAAAGACGAACAAATCAAGGCAGATGATATTTCAGAAACAGTAGACTTTACAAAACGTGACGAAGATAGAAGACGTCAAGAGGAAGGTTTTGAGGAAGACGATAATGAATTTGATGAGGGCGACTTAATTGTTACAATGAAAGAAGATGAACCTTTTTCTAGCTCTGATGAATTTGAAATTGAAGTTGCTCAAGAGGAAGTATTTACAACACCAATTCCTACTTATCAAAAAAATATGGATGAAGAGGATTTAGCTGACGGATTAGTTGCTGAATATGGAGAATACGATCCAACCAAAGATTTAGAAGGCTACGTGCTTCCGCCTATTGACTTATTAAGAGATTGGGGAACCAGTGGTGTTTCGTCAGTAAACAAAGAAGAATTAGAATCGAATAAAGATCGAATCATTCAAACACTTTCACATTATAAAATTGATATTGCAAAAATTAAGGCAACGGTTGGACCTACAGTTACTTTGTATGAAATCGTTCCCGCACCTGGTGTTCGTATTTCAAAAATCAAAAACCTAGAAGACGATATCGCTTTAAGTTTAAGTGCACTTGGTATTCGTATCATAGCTCCGATTCCAGGAAAAGGTACAATTGGTATTGAGGTTCCAAATTCAAATCCTGAAATGGTGAGTATGCGTTCGTTAATTGCTTCGGATAAATTTCAGCATTTCGACGGTGAGCTTCCAATTGTAATGGGGAAAACAATTACCAACGAAACGTTTGTTTTTGACTTAACGAAAATGCCGCACTTATTGGTTGCTGGTTCAACTGGTCAAGGAAAATCAGTAGGGTTGAATGCAATCATCATTTCAATTTTATACCGTAAACATCCTGCACAAGTAAAATTCGTTTTGGTCGATCCGAAAAAAGTGGAGCTTACGCTTTACAATAAAATCGAGCGCCATTTCCTTGCAAAACTACCTGGCGAAGAGGATGCAATTATTACAGATACTTCAAAGGTGGTAAATACCTTGAATTCTTTGTGTATTGAAATGGATGATCGTTATAATTTATTGAAAGACGCTGGCGTTAGAACCATAATTGAATACAATCGTAAGTTCATCGGTCGTCGTTTGAATCCGGAGAAAGGTCACCGTTATTTGCCTTACATCGTTGTATTGATCGATGAGTTCGCAGATTTAATTATGACCGCTGGTAAAGAGGTTGAACATCCGATTGCGCGAATTGCTCAATTAGCCCGTGCAATTGGAATTCACTTAATCGTAGCAACACAACGTCCATCGGTAAGTGTAATTACTGGTATGATTAAAGCCAATTTCCCTGCTCGTATTGCCTTTAGAGTATTATCAAAAATAGATTCTAGAACGATTTTAGATGCATCTGGTGCCGACCAGTTAATCGGTCGTGGAGATATGCTGATTTTGACTGGTTCTGATATGAAACGTTTGCAGTGTGGTTTTGTCGACACTCCTGAAGTAGAAGAAATTTGTGGATTTATTGGTAATCAACGTGCTTATCCAGAAGCGTTAATCTTACCAGAATATATTCCTGAAGGAGGCGAAGCAATGGGAGATATGGATATGAATGAAATTGACCCAATGTTCGTAGATTCAGCTCGAATTGTAGTAATCAGTCAACAGGGTTCCGCAAGTTTATTGCAACGAAAATTGAAATTAGGTTACAACCGCGCTGGTAGAATTGTCGATCAATTAGAAGGAATGGGAATTATTGGTGCATTCCAAGGTAGTAAAGCGCGCGAAGTTTTGTTTTCAGATGTGGAAGCTTTGGACGAATTTCTCCGAGTAAAAGGTTTATTGTAACGAATTGACCTTGATTTCTTGAACAAACTCAGATTGTGTGTGTTTTATTTTGAAATAAATGCTTGTTTAGAACAATTCAAAATAAGCTTATTTGTACCTTTGCAAACATTATGACAGATTTAATCAAAAAACCTTTCAACGTAAAAGAAATAAGAGAACAATTTCCTGCGTTGCGACAAAAAATATATGGTAAAAACCTTGTTTACTTTGACAATGGGGCGACTTCACAAAAACCTCAAATTGTTTTAGACGCAATCAACCTTTTTTACTCAAAAGAAAATGCAAACATCCATCGAGGCGTGCATTATATGAGTCAAAAAGCAACGACTGAATATGAAGCTTCAAGAATTCGAATTCAAAAATACTTGAATGCAAAAAAATCAGAAGAAATCATTTTCACAAAAGGCGCAACTGACAGTATCAATTTAGTTGCTTTCTCCTACGGTGAATTACTACAAGCAGGTGATGAAATCATCATTTCAGCTATGGAACATCACTCGAATATTGTTCCTTGGCAAATGTTATGTATCCGTAAAGGTTTAATATTAAGAGTTGCACCAATCAATAAAAAAGGTGAATTATTGATGGAAGAATTTGAGCAATTACTTTCTAAGAAAACTAAATTAGTTGCCATCACTCATATTTCAAATACACTTGGGACAATAAACCCTGTTAAAGAAATCATTCAAAAAGCGCATGCTGTTGGAGCAAAAGTATTAGTGGATGGTGCTCAAAGTATCCAACATATCAAAGTTGACGTTCGCGATTTAGATTGTGACTTCTTCGTTTTCTCCAGCCATAAAGTATTTGGTCCTACTGGAATCGGAGTTTTATATGGAAAGGAGGACTTGCTTGATCGAATGCCTCCTTATCAAGGTGGTGGCGATATGATTTCGAAAGTAACTTTTGAACGCACAACCTACAATGAATTACCTTTCAAATTTGAAGCAGGAACGCCTCATATCGCTGGTGGAATCTGTTTAGGAACTGCTTTCGAATACCTTGAGAGTATCGATATGGTTGCAGCTGAAAAACACGAAAGAGAGCTTGCAAAATACGCGGAGGATATTCTCGATACGTTTGAAGGACTTCATATCATTGGTGAAGCAAAAAATAAAACAAGTGTAGTTTCATTTACTGTTGATGGCTTGCATCCTTTTGACATTGGAACTTTGTTAGACAAGCAAGGAATCGCCGTAAGAACTGGTCATCATTGTACGCAACCTTTAATGGATTTCTTCAAAATTCCTGGTACCGTTCGCGCTTCTTTTGCTTTTTACAATACGAAGCAAGAAATCGATTTGTTTGTAGAAGCATTTGAGAAAAGTTTATCCATGTTAAAATAATTCCATGTCAATAGAAACGAAACAACAAGAAATAATCGAAGAATTCAATGTCTTTGATGATTGGATGGAAAAGTACGAGTACATTATTGATTTAGGGAAAGATTTACCATTAATTGATGAAAAGTATAAAACGGAAGATCGACTAATTGAAGGGTGTCAATCGCGCGTTTGGTTGCATTCTGAATTTAAAAACGAAGTAATGGTTTACACGGCTGATTCGGATGCAATAATCACTAAAGGAATTATCGGACTGTTAATCCAAGTTTTAAATAACGAAACACCTGAAACCATATTAAAAACTGATTTGCATTTTATTAAGGATATTGGATTACAAGAACACCTCTCTCCTACTCGTGCCAATGGACTTGTGGGAATGGTAAAAAGAATGAAAACAGAAGCACTAAAAAACATAAATAACTAATGGTAGCAATAGAATTAGAAGACAAAATTGTCACAATGTTAAAGACGATTTACGATCCAGAAATTCCTGTAGATATTTACGAATTGGGATTGATTTACGAAGTGAAAATCGACAAGGAAAACAACGTCGCGATTGATATGACATTGACTTCACCTAATTGTCCAGTAGCAGAAAGTTTACCTAAAGAAGTTGAAGATAAAGTTGCTTCTGTTGAAGGAGTAACATCAGCTAAAGTAAATATAGTATTCGATCCATCTTGGGATAAAGATATGATGAGCGAGGAAGCTAAATTGGAATTGGGTTTCTTATAAGAGAATAGAATTAAACAAAAATCCCCGTTTCATTGGTTGAAACGGGGATTTTTTATTTCTAAAAATTCGACTTAGATTTTAAAATAAACCTCAACACGTCTATTCAATGCTC
Organism: Crocinitomicaceae bacterium; assembly: GCA_044350515.1. Lineage (GTDB taxonomy): Bacteria > Bacteroidota > Bacteroidia > Flavobacteriales_D > Crocinitomicaceae > UBA952. Next base: position 30,574 of record JBILHL010000010.1, read on the forward strand.
TTCCTTTAGGAGTAGTGTTTAAGAATTTTGGTCTCGATTCACCAAAAGAACCAGTTTGAACTCTATTTGGATCAATACCTTGACTGATCATATATTTGCGTAAAGATTCTGTTCGTTTTTGAGAAAGTAACTGATTAAACTCATCTTCGCCAGTAGCATCTGCATGACCTTCTAAAACGATTGAAGATCCTGGATTCGCTTTTAATAAAGCTACAATTTCATTTAACAAAGGATACAAATTAGATTGAATTGACGATTCATTTAACATAAAGTGAACATCAACCAAACTTGATAAACCTTCCCTACTTGTTACAACGTTCGGGTTGGAATTGTTGTTTTGATTATTTCCATTTCCTTGAGCATTATTGTTGCCATTTTGATCACTATTGTTATTGCCGTTCTGACCGCCGTTATTGTTGCCGTTTTGACCACCGTTGTTGTTACCATTTTGGCCAACATTGTTGTTGCCGTTCTGACCAACATTGTTATTGCCATTACCACTGTTGTTGTCGTTCTGACCGCCGTTATTGTTACCGTTCTGAGCACCGTTGTTGTTGCCATTTTGACCAACATTGTTGTTGCCGTTCTGACCAACATTGTTGTTGCCGTTCTGACCAACATTGTTGTTGCCGTTCTGACCACCGTTATTGTTGCCGTTCTGACCACCGTTATTGTTACCGTTCTGACCACCGTTATTGTTGCCATTTTGACCACCGTTATTGTTGCCGTTCTGAGCACCTTTATTGTTGCCATTTTGACCACCGTTATTGTTGCCATTTTGACCACCATTATTGTTGCCGTTCTGACCAACATTGTTGTTGTTATTCTGACCACCATTATTATTCAACAATTCATTTGGATCTTTTTGCCCATTATTTGTACCAATTAAACTACTGTTATTATTATTTGGTAATGAGTCTGAACCATTTTGCCCTGAACTATTTGAATTATCAGGATTTCCATTTAAATTATTGGTAATCACTCTATCTTTTTCATTGTTTCTAATTGCTAATAACAAATCTTGAGGACAACCTTCATTTTCAAAAGTACCTGGAATGTCAATACATTTATCAATTAAATCAGAAACACCATCACCATCTGTATCAATGTTTTTCAAACTCACTCCCCTTTTATTCACAATATTTCCAATAAGGGTATTGTTTTCATCATCCATAAAATTAGCAACTCCATCACCATCATCATCTCGCAAACTTGATTGCAACTGTTTATTTAAACTATCTAGATTTTTGTTTTCGTCTTCTAAATAAGTCATATCAGGAAAACAGGGTGTAAATGCCCAGTCCATGTGAGAGCCATATTTTCCTAAATAAAAATTAAGCCCAATTGTTCCGTTTGCATAAAACCCATCAAAACCACGATTGAATACACTGTTTTTCATGTCCCAAGTATATTGTTGGTAGATATGCCAGACGAAAGATACATCTGTTGTTATAGAGAAACGTTCGTTTACTTTAAATTGAGGTGCTAACCCAAACATAAAATTTATCATTTTATCAGTTTCTGGATTAACCTTACTCCAAAGCCAAGACATACCACCACCAGTATGGAACAATAAACTCGTTTTTTCAGAAAAATTCTCAAACTGCAATAACCTTCCAATATCTAAAACAAACTGTACCGAAGTTCGTGCATAATAAGATGTAAAAGGTTGACTCACTCCTGTGTTATTGTACCAACTTGTTTTATCATGACGAATTCTATCAAAACCGATATCCCATTTCAACCCATACTTATTATTGAACATGAACCGTGTACCACCAGAAATGTGATATAAGCCTATTGTATTCGACCAATAACCTGGAGTGTATGGCTTTACAGCATTAGATACACCAGGGTTCAATTCTATCGACCAACGGTTATTATATCCTTGTGAAAAGGAAGAATTTGAAAAAATAAAAAGTAAAATAACTGTTAATACTGCTTGACGCATTCTGATTTTTTTACAAATATAAAATAAATTAATGTATTAAAATAAATGTCAACTCAATCCTTTGATAATATGAATCTTACAAGACGATATTTATTCAAATCATAGTATTCTATTTCCATTGATTTCTTTGTCAAAAGTATAATTCTAGCGTTAATTGTATCAGCAATCGTATTAACAAAAATTCGATCTACTTGATTATTAAAAACATAGGGTTCTTCAATTAACTTAAACGTATCTTTTATGGTGTAGCCATTCAAATTCGTGTACTTGTATACCACCTCGGAGCTAACTAAATTACGCTCAGAATTAAAAAACCATGATCCAACTGGAACCGAATCACTGTAAGAAAACCCTTCACCATCGCCAATTTTCACAAAATCAACTTGCCAATTTCCATCTAACTTTTTATCTACTCTACTTTCTTTACTACAAGAGAAAATCAATAAAAGGCTAAATAAAATAAATAGGGTTTTTTTCATTGTAAAGCAGCTAAAACCATTGCATGAATACCTGACCTAATAGCATTTTTGTCAATGTCAAATCTAGAATGATGGACACCAAAAGTTATGTTTTTAGAGAAATTTGCAACACCTAAACGGAAGAACACAACAGGGACTTTTTGACTGTAAAACGCAAAGTCTTCTGCGGTCATTCGCAATGGTAAATTATGAACAACAGATGAACCGAAATTTTCCTCAAAAACAATTTTTAATCGATTTGTTAAGGTCGCATCATTTTTTAAAAACGGATAACCTTTTGATATTTTAAAGTTAATTTTGCCTTGATATGCAATTGAAATTTTAGCAGCTAATTCTTTAAGTTGTTGATGTGCAATTGTTCGCCATTCCTCATTCATCGTGCGAAAAGTTCCTTTTATTTCACAAGTTGAAGGAACTACATTTGTTGAACCTAGCGCCTCAAACCTACCAAAGCTTAAAACATGTGGAACATTTTCAGGGCAAATTTCAACTAATAATGCTTTAGCTTTAATCACAAATTCAGCACCCATCATCAATGGATTTACACATTTTTCTGGAAGTGCTCCATGTCCACCGACCCCTTCAATAGACACATGTATTTCATCACTTGATGCCATGTATAAACCTGGACGAAGTCCTAAATGTCCTGCTTCAAATTCGGGAAATACATGTAATCCAAACATGCTGTCAACTTTAGGATTTTCCAAAACTCCAGCGGCGATTAGTAAACTAGCACCACCAGGATGCGTCTCCTCACCAGGTTGAAAAATTAACTTAACAGGTTGTTTCAATTCATCTTTTAAATCATTCAATATTTCAGAAGCACCCAACAATACAGAAGTATGCACATCATGACCACAAGCATGCATTACGCCTTTATTAACTGATTTATATGGCACATCATTTTGTTCTTGAATTGGTAATGCATCTAAGTCTGCTCTTAACCCAACACAATTTTGATTTTCTAAATGATTAGCATTTTTTATTAAACCAACTACTCCTGTACCTGCAATTCCTTTTTCAAATGGAATATTCATTTCTGCCAATTTCTCAGCTACAAAATCCATCGTTTGATATTCTTGAAAAGACAATTCTGGATGTTGATGTAAATACTCACGATATCCAACAATTTTATCAAAAATGTTATCAATCTTTTGCGAGATAATGGAATCTAATTTATGCTTCATTGGAACTAACTGCTGAATAGCCTGAAATCATTAAACGAATGGAAACATAGGCCAACAAAATACCAAAAACTAACTTCACCATTCCTGGAGATAATTTAAGTGATAATTTTGACCCTAAAAAAGCTCCAATAACAAAAGTTGAAGCAATAATTAATCCGAATTTCCAATTCACATTATCTGATTTCCAATAATTTAAAACGGCAAAAATAACAACTGGCATAGCCAAAACGAACAAACTAGTTCATTGTGCTTGATGTTGAGTTAATCCCAAAAAGAAAACCAAAGCTGGAACAATTATAATTCCACCACCAACTCCAACGAAGCCGCTTAAAATCCCAGCGAATAAACCAATTAATACTAAAACTAAAATTGTTTGTGGCGTCATAGTTCAAAATTTATCAAATGTAACAAACTAAAACGAAATATTAATTTGAATTTAAATGTGTTGTTTTTCCTTTTTCTTTGTTTTTAAAGAAAAGCATTCCGATGGCAAAAAGAACAAAGAAAATCATTTGAATGGAAAACAAAATAGGTGTTTTTAAACTTAAATCCAATAAAAATGAAAGCAATGAAAAACTTAAAAGTACCAATAATATCAATCTTGATTTACCTTGTTTTCTTCTAATCATAGAAAAGCTTAGGGTAAAAACCAAAAAAGAAATTGGATAAAAAAGCCAACGCCAATTCGCTTTTAACAATTCAGCATCTCTCAAAAGTAAAAAACAGAAGATTATTTGAACACTAAAAAAAAGTAAAAACCCAATCTGAACAAATTTGCTTTTTCCTTTTACTAAAAAATTGAAAAGCAATGATACAAATCCAAGCGAACTGATTATTAACACATTCAACCAAGGAAACAAATCCAGCTTAGTAACTTTAAAAAAAGAAAACAGCAATAGGATACCAAATCCAACGGTTAATAAAACAAGAAGCTTTTTAAAATTCAATTGATTTTATTTTGAAATTTATTTTTGATTGTCTTTACGTCTGGATTTTTCTGTCGCACATACCAATTGCCATAAAGCTCTTGCTCCAACGTTTGCATCCCAATCACCTTCTTTTCCTGGCGCTACTTCATTCAAATCGAAACCAATAATTTTTCTTCCAGAAGCCACTAACTTAAAAAACAAGTAAGAAATTTCTTGTAAATCAAAACCACCAACGACCGGAGTCCCTGTATTTGGACATAATTCCGGACGTAATCCATCAATATCAAATGAAATGTAAACATTATGAGGTAAATGATGAATAATTTCTTCTACTTGATCTTTCCAAGTTTTTCCGGCAAATTGTTCTGTTTTTATATTCCAGTCATAATAAGTTTGAATCCGATTATTTCCCGCACTATAAATTACTTCACGTTCCGAAATATCTCTTATTCCAACTTGAACTAGCTTTTGCATATTAGCGCAATTATTCAAAACATTATCCATTATACTTGCATGCGATTGAACAAAACCTTCATATGCAACTCTTAAATCGGCATGTGCATCAATTTGTAAAATGCCAAAATGTTCATATTTTTCATTCAATGCTTCTATTAATCCAAGTGGGGTAGAATGTTCACCGCCCAAAACTGCAGGAATCTTTCCTTTTTCTAATAATCCGAGGCAACGTTGTTTTAAGTTTTCTTTTAAAGCTAAGTGCGCAGAATTTATTTCATCAATATGCTTTTGAAATTTTTTCAATGCCAATTCTTCACCTTGTTCCTCTAAAAAAGAAATGTATTCAAGACTTAAATCACAACAATGGTTATTGATTTCTTTCCATTCCTCTGAAATTGGAGCCATAAAAACCTTTGTGTCATAAGCTTTATCTAATTCTGGATGAAAAAAATCAAGCTGGGTTGAAGCATCTAAAATTGCTTTAGGACCATTACTCGTTCCTTTACCATATGAAGCTGTTGCATCCCAAGGAATAGGAATTAAAACAATTGTAGCTTCTTCTTCAGTGTAAGGAAAACCAAAAATATTTCCATTTGCAATCCCGACACCATTTGGATCAAAATCTGTCATTACTTATTTTCTTTATAAAATTCTACTGCTTTTCTAACTGAACCATGTTTTTTCAATAAGTCCTGTGCTAATTCATAAGGAATATCTAATTCGCTTATAATCATCCTTGTACCTCTATCTACTAATTTATGATTACTTAATTGCATATCTACCATTTTATTACCTTTCACTTTTCCAAGTTTGATCATCAAGGATGTAGAAATCATATTAAGCACTAATTTTTGTGCGGTTCCAGACTTCATTCGCGTACTTCCAGTAACAAATTCTGGACCTACTACTGGAGTAATTGCAAAATCTGCTAATTGAGTCAATGGAGAATTGGGATTACAAGAAATTCCTGCTGTCAATAATCCATATTCTTTTGCTTTTTCTAAAGCGCCTAAAACATAGGGAGTTCTACCTGAAGCGGCAATTCCTACAACTGTATCTAATTCTGTAACATCAAATGAACATAAATCTTTCCAACCCTGTTCTTTATCATCTTCAGCAAATTCAACAGCTTTTCGTATTGCTTTATCACCACCAGCAATTAAACCAACAACAATTCCATGGTCAATTCCAAATGTCGGCGGACATTCACTTGCATCTACAATTCCCAAACGTCCACTTGTTCCTGCACCTAAGTAAAATAATCTTCCGCCTTTCTTCATTCTCAAAAAGCAAGCATCTATGAAATGTTGTATTGCTTGAATCTCAGACTCAACTGCTAATGCCACTTTTTTATCTTCTGAATTTATGTTTTTAAGTAGTTCAGATGTTGACATTAAATCCAACTGATCGAAATTCGAATTTGATTCTGTTACGTTTTTCATAGTTTAAATCAAATAGGCTTTAGAATCATTTTCTGACAAATCAACCTCAACCCTATCTTTTAAAGTTGTTGACAAACTCAAACCAACATAATCCGCTTTAATCGGATAACGACGATGTTGTCTATCAACTAAAGTAACTGTCTTTATAGCCTTTGTTGCATGCTCTAAAAATTTCAATAATGAATATTGCATTGTTTTCCCTGAATTTATTACATCATCAACTAAAACGATATAACCCTTCTTTATAACTTCTTTTTCAATTGATAGCTGAATTGACTCGCTCCAAGGTTCTTCCTTGTTTACTCTAATTTCAAAACAAACAACTTCTAAATCTGAATTTACTTTAATTATTTCAGTGATTTTTTTTGCTAATTCGAATCCATTTCCAACAATTCCACCAATAAATATTTTTTTTTCTTCAAAGCTATTCTCAAGAATTTGATGCCCTAAACGAATAATTTTTTGTTGAATTTGAGCGTGATTTAAAAATACCTGCATCTGATCATTTATTTAAACAAAGATAGTTTTTTGTGCAACGCAAAGAAAAGAAAGCTAAATTATTAAAGGCAGAATTTTAGAAATCGCATTCAATAAAAAAGGCTACCTGTTTAGATAGCCTTTAAGTTTTAATTTAGTTAGTTATTTTTTTTGAATCAAGAATTCTGTTCTTCTATTCAATTGATGTTCTTCAGGTGTACAATCAACACCATCGCTACAGCTATTTTTCAATTTACCCTCACCATAACCTTTGTATGTTAAACGGTTTGGTGTTGTAATACGTTTTTGAATGTATTTAGCTGCTGATTCAGCTCTTCTTTGAGCAAGTGTTACATTGTATTCAGCTGATCCTCTTGAATCTGTATGAGAACCCAATTCAATTTTTATTGTAGGATTCTCGTTCATTGCTTTAACAACTCTATCTAATTCTACTTTAGCATCAGGACGTATATTATGTTTATCAAAGTCATAATAAATAATGAAAGGACCTATATCGATACCTTCGTCATTTTTAACCAATTGATAGGATAATTTGATAATAGAATCCATTCCTAAAGTTTCTTTCAATTCAAATGTTTGATTTAAGTATCCTTCAGCTGATACAAAAACTTCATATTTCAATTCATCACCGAAGTTTTTACCTTTTGTAATACCAGAAACAAAATCACCATTTTTACCTGTCATTTGTTCATCTGCATTTTTAGATTTAATTCTAAATTCAACTTTAGCATTTTCAATTTTAACCCCTGATAATTTATCAGCAACCGTTCCTTCAACTGTATATTTAAAGAAAGGAAGAATCATTTTCATATCGTCATCCAACAATACTTTTTTGTTTACTTCTTGGTAGGCAAGGTCACAATTAGTTGAGAATTTCTCTTTATATGGGTCTTTTACTGAAGAATTGTAGTAAAATGCTAATTCGTATTCTTTACATTTTTCCAATTTGTAAAAGAAACCTCCGTCTCTAACTCTTGGCGTAATAACATTTGCAGTTTGATCTGCACAATTTGTACACTTGATAGTCACATATGAGTTTTCAGGAATTGACTTTCCTTTAACGTGAATAATTTGTCCATTCAAGAAACCAACATTTTTAACTTTAGGATCGGATAATTTCACTTCATAAATGTCTTTTTCACCTAATCCACCTTTTCTGAAAGATGTCAAATACGCTTTTGATCCATCGGAAGTATGGGTGTAGAAATAATCGTCACCAACACTGTTAATGGGGTAACCCAAATTTACAGGTGTTGACCAAACTCCATTTTCATCGCGAACTGTCATAAAAATATCAAATAATCCCATACTTGTGGAATCTTCACTAGAAAAATAAAGCATTGAATTATCAAGCCCCATAAAAGGTGATTCTTCAGCACTCGACGAGTTGATGTTACCTCCCATGTTTTTCACTTCAGTCCAAGCTCCGTTTAATCTTTCCATGTAATAAATATCTCTTTTTCCATAACCACCTTTTTTATCTGAAACAAAGAAAATCATATTTCCATCAGGTGAAACTGTATAATGTGTTTCCCACCATGTACCTTCATTTACTTTAGCATTTTCTACTGGTTTCATGTTAGTAAACTTGTTATCAATGAAATCTGTATAATAGATATCACCAATACCATTTTTGTCATTGTACAAATAAATTTTTCTTTCATCAATACTAACACTTACGGTAGATTCATTTGATTGCGGTCTATTCAAGCTTAATCTGTATGGAGAATTCCAAGATTGGTCGATTTTAACATTTGCTTGATAAATATCATCAGACAAATGATTTAACATTGGATCTCTAAAGTTTTCGCTCGATTTATCTTCCCAAGGTCTTCTTGATGTGAAGTATAAAGCTTCTCCATCAATTGAGATATTTGAAGAATAATCAGCAAAAGATGTATTGATTGTTTCACCTAAATTTTTAACAACATCAGCAGTAGGATTTGCTATTAATTTTTTGGCTACAGCGCATTGTAAAATTCGTTTTTTAGCTTCTGGAATTAATTCCGATTCATTGGTTGTGTTATCTAGAAACTTCTTGTAATTTTCAACCGCTTTTTCAAATTGTTCATCTAAATGATATGCACGACCTAAATGATAAAAAACATCAGCAGGTACTGCACTTTCACGAGTGCTATAAATATCGTAATTTTTATCAACAGAAAAAGTGGATGCTTTCGTTAGATAGTTTATTGCTTTTACATAATCTTGACGCATTTCCAATTCGATGAATCCTTTTCTGTAATTATAATTTCCACTTCCTGGATTAATTTCCAATAAACGATTTGTAATCAAATCTGCATAATGGAAGAAATTTTCTTGAAGAAAACGAGAAGATTGAACCACTAAGTCTTTTTCACTTGCAGTAGCAATCAAGTTTTTCACCTCTGGCTCTGAGTATTGCGCCTTCACAGAAAAAGTTGACAATAATAAAACTAAGACTAATAATTTTTGCATGTTGTTATTTTTATTTGTAGATAGGTATTGATTATGATTAAAATTCCGTGTTTACATCAAAGGCTTCTAAGTAATCGGCAACTCTTCTTACGAATTGTCCTCCTAATGCACCATCAACAACTCTATGGTCGTAAGAATGTGAAAGGAACATTTTGTGTCTAATTCCGATGAAATCTCCCTCTGGTGTTTCAATCACAGCAGGTACTTTACGAATAGCGCCTAAAGCTAAAATTGCGACTTGAGGTTGATTAATAATTGGGGTTCCCATAACGTTACCAAAAGAACCAACATTTGTTACAGTGTAAGTTCCTCCTTGAATATCTTCTGGCTTTAGTTTATTAGATCTTGCGCTATTCGCTAAACCATTTACTGATTTTGTTAAACCAGTTAAGTTTAATCGATCAGCATTTTTAATTACAGGAACAATCAAGTTTCCAGATGGAAGTGCCGTTGCCATTCCAATATTAATATCTTTACGTTTAATTATGTTATTTCCTGAAACAGAAACGTTCACCATTGGGAAATCTTTAATAGCCTTCACAATAGCTTCTATCATTATTGGTGTAAATGTAATATTTTCTCCTTCTCGTTCCAAGAACTTCTTTTTGACCTTGTTACGCCAATTAACGATATTTGTTACATCTGCTTCAACATATGATGTTACGTGTGGTGAAACATGAACTGACATTAACATATGGTCAGCAATTAATTTACGCATACGATCCATTTCGATGATTTCATCTCCAGGATTTGGTAAAACAATTGGCTCTTTTATGTTACTTAAGAAATTACCAGCAACTACATTCGTTGTAACAACTTGTGGAGTTGAAACAGAACTTACCTCTTTTTTAACAACTTCAGTTATTGGGGCAGCAATTACATCTGTTTTCGTTTCTAAGAATAATAAAATGTCCTTTTTTGTAATTCTACCTTCTTGACCAGTTCCAGAAATTGAATCTAACTGCGACTGAGATATCCCTTCTTTTTCAGCAATGCTTCTAACTAATGGTGAAAGGAATTTACCTGAGTCACTATTTTTTGAAAGTTTTTCAGAAACTGAATAATTGTTTGCAGAAACTGAATTTACTTGTACTTGTACTTCTAATTTTGATTCTGATACGACCGCAGCAGGAGAAGTTTCTTTTGTAGGGTTTTCTCCTACTGAAGACAAAATAGCAATAACATCACCAACTTGAGCAACTTGATCTTTTTCAAAAAGAATTTTTACTAAAACACCAGCAGCTTCAGAAGGAAGTTCATTGTCGACTTTATCGGTTGCTACTTCAACTAATGGCTCGTCGATCCCTACATTGTCTCCAATGTTTTTCAACCAATTAGTGATTGTTGCCTCTGTAACACTCTCCCCCATTTTCGGGAGCCTTATCTCGATTTCTGCCATAACTTTATAAAATACTCAAAATAGAAAGCGCGGTAAAGATAATAAATAGCATTGAATTAGGGAAACATTCTTCAATTTATCTATCTAAATCATTCCAATTATTTATGATTATAATAAAATCAAGTGCTACTTTATAGTTTTTAGCATAGAATAAATTACTGTCATCTTCTGCATCTTTTTTAACTTGAAATGGTCTCAAAACTCCTTCTTTTATGCTGGGCAACTTTCGAACATTGGAATCTTTCGATAAAAAATAACCTACAAAAGTTTTATTTCCAATCAAGATTTGAAACATATTTTTTAGATAGTTTAGTTTATTTTTATACGTGAAAATTAATATTGGAGTAATCAAAAGAAAAACTAAACTTAAAAGGAAATCTAAAATTCTTTTTGACCTAAGATTTTCAGGTTTACTAATCGCATTAAAATTTAAAGCGTATAAATCACCTGAAGTATCAATCGAATTACTTCCGATTAAATAACTTGTTTCAGGAGGTGCGATTTTAAAATCAATTTCCAACGTGTTAATTTGAGTCATTACCTCAATAATTTCTTTGGATGTCAGGTTTTTAGAGCAAAAGATTAATTCATTGATTTTGTGAATATCAACAATTTGATCTATTTGGTTTTTCAATCCTACCGATTTTTCATAAGCTTCATCTATTCCAATTCCGAAAACAACTTCTATTGAAGGATACGTATTTGTTAAAATAAATTCTACTCGTTTAAATTCTTCTTCGTTACCAATAATTGCAAAGCGTTTTTTGGGCGCTTTCGGAAAACTCAATGAATTGGTTTTAAATAAATTCCAAAAAATACGAGTTAAGTAAAATCCAAAAATCACCCAAACTGTCCCAATTAGTATATATAATCTTGAGAATTGCCAATCCTTTGGAAGCAAAGCATAAACCGTCAAAATAAAAATGGTTCCAAAAAATGTTGATTTTACAATCGTTTTCCTACTTACACCCTTGTCATAAACTCCAAAAATCAAAGCTGAAAAAAGCCAAATTAATGTATAGAATGGTATTTGAATCATGTAAGCAAAATCTGGGAAATGAATATCGTGATTTACCCAGTGATTAGTCATCAACATTAAACCTGCTAAATAAAGTGTAAAGTCTACTGTTGGTAGCGCTGCTTTTTTAACCAAACGGTTACCTAGTGCCATCGAAGCTCTAAAATAGATTGCTAAATTTATGGCAAGTGAAAATAGTTTCGCATTGTTATTTGAAAAGTGCTTATTTGCAAATAAAATCATTGCACGATAAAACACAAACACATAATTTACACTGCTCTTTTTGGTGCTTTCTCCTTTGTAATGAATGATTTTAGTTTGAGGGAAATAATAATTTTTATAACCACCTAATTGAATACGATATGACAAATCTATATCTTCACCATACATAAAAAACTGCTCGTCAAGCAAACCGACTTTATCCAATGTTTCAGAACGCATAAGCATAAAAGCACCACTCAAAACATCAATTTCATTTATTTCGAATTCACTTAAATAACCTAGATGATATTGCCCAAAAGTTTTTGATTTTGGAAAAATACGCGCTAAACCAAATATTTTATAAAAAGAAACCGTTGGTGTTGGTAAACCACGTTTTGACTCAGGTAAAAACTTTCCTTTTCCATCAACCATCCTCACTCCTAGTCCTCCCGCATCTGGATGTTCATCCATAAATGAAACTGTCTTTACAAAAGTATCTTCTTCGATGACAGTATCTGGATTCAGTAATAAAACGTAACGTGCATTACTCAAATGAATTGCTTGATTGTTAGCTCTTGAAAATCCGACATTGTCTTTATTTGCAATGACATTAACAGATGGAAACTTTTCACGAACCATTGCAACTGAACCATCAATTGAATTATTATCGACTACAAATACTTGAACTTTCAATTGCTTAGAGGCGGATTCAACAGCATTTAAACATTGCTCTAAAAAATATTCAACATTGTAGTTAACAATGACGACTGATAAATCAAATGAATAGGTTTTATTCATCACGCATTTTCAATTGCAATACACGAAATTTCAATCGTAACATCTAATGGAAGTCGAGCCACTTGTACTGTTTCTCTAGCAGGAGGAGTTCCTTTAAAATAACTCGCATAAATTTCATTCACAGCAGCGAAATCATTTAAATCTTTAAGGAAAATACTACATTTCACAACATTCTCCAAGGTCATATCTGCCGCTTCTAATAAGCGTTCAATGTTTTTCAAAACACGATGTGTCGCTTCTTCAATCGTTGCAATTTCAAGCTGCCCATTTTCAGGATTTAACGGAATTTGTCCACTCACAAAATACATCCCATTCATTAAAACAGCTTGACTATATGGACCAACTGGCGCAGGTGCATTTGGTATTTGAATTGCTTTTTTGCTCATTTGAAAAGTAAGATTGTTTGTTAGACTCAAATTTCTACATTTGCAAAGAAACAAAATTCAATTAAAGTGAAAGTGTTAATCGTAGATTTTTATGACTCATTTACTTACAATTTAGCTCACTACTTCGAAAATCTCGATTGTGAGGTTAGCGTAATTAGAAATGATGAACTCGATTTATCTTCTCTTTTGAACTTTGATAAACTTGTACTTTCGCCTGGGCCCGGCTTACCGAAAGAAAAGAAAAATCTATTTAAATTACTTGAACAATTTAGTGGGAAAATTCCAATTTTAGGTATTTGTTTAGGAATGCAGGCTATTGGTGAATTTATGGGAGGTAGTATTAAAAATCAGTCAATCGTGAAGCATGGAATTGCCGAATCAACAACTATTTCTGACAATTCTCATTTGTTTCAGCATTTACCTTCTCAATTTCAAGTTGGACTTTACCATAGTTGGGAAGTAATCAATATTCCAAAAGAAAATATAACTTCACTTTCTCAAAATAATGTTGTTATGTCTATAGAATTCCCTGAACATAAACTTTATGGCGTTCAATTTCATCCTGAGTCTATTTTGACAGAAAATGGACTGGCACTTTTACGTAATTTCATAAACCTTAACTAAAATGAAATCAATAATCTTATTTTTCTCGTTACTATTTACTGCAAATTCTTTTACTCAATCTTGCTTAGGTCAATGGGTGACAATCGATGATGAAACGGGTGAAAAAAAATCAGTTGTCGAACTTTACAAAAAGGATGACAAGTTGTTTGGAAAAATAGTTTACTTGTTTCCGAGAAAAGGAATTGAAAAAGATCCAAAATGTAAAGAATGTCCAGGTGATTTAAAAAACAAACCTATTGAAGGAATGGTTATCGCTAAAAACTTAAAGTGGAATGAAAGCGAATGGGCTGGCGGTACAATTTTAGATCCCGAAAATGGTAAAGTTTATTCAGTAAAAATGTGGATTAATCCCGACAACTTTAAACAATTGAATGTCAGAGGATATATCGGTCCGTTTTACAGAACACAAACTTGGATTAAGGCGGCAAAAGATTATTAATTCAAACTCTTTTCGAACTTTTCTGAAACGTTTTTGTTTATTCAAAAAAAATAATTGAATGAAAAACTTTTCCTTACTTCTAACTTTTACACTTCTTTCTTTTTCATTTCTAGCACAAAATAGCCTTGTCAGAGGGAAAGTTTCAAATAGCTTAAATAACCAAGCAATTCCTTTCGCTAAAATAATAGTTATCGACCAACAAAAAGGTGCGATTTCAGATGATGCAGGTAATTTTGAAATTACTGGTTTGAATCCGGGTGTATATTCATTTAAAGCAACAGCTTCTGGATTTAAAGAATTGGTTATTAATGAGATATCTGTAACAAATGCACGTTCTATTGAATTAAATTTTGCATTAGATGAAATCGTTTTAGAGCAAGAAGAAGTGGTGGTTAAAGCTTCTCCTTTTCAGCGTAAATCAGAATCGCCAGTTTCTTTAAAAACATTAAATGCAACTGAAATTGAACGTTTACCGGGTGCTGGACGTGATGTGAGTAAAGTAATTGCAGCTCTTCCGGGTGTTGCTTCGCGTGCAACTTTTAGAAACGACATCATTATTCGCGGTGGTTCACCAGGAGAAAATAAATTTTACTTAGATGGAATTGAAGTTCCAAATATCAATCACTTTGCAACTCAAGGTAGTAGCGGTGGTCCAGTTGGACTTTTAAACGTTAACTTTATTCGTGAGGTTGATTTTTATTCTGGTGCATTTCCTGCGAATCGTGCCAATGGTTTAAGTTCTGTTCTTTCTTTCAAACAAAAAGATGGAAACCAAGATGCATTCATTACGAATTTTGCATTAGGTTCAAGCGATGCAGCATTAACTTTTGATGGTCCGATTGGTAAAAAAGTTGACTTCATTTTCTCAGCAAGACGTTCGTATTTGCAATTTTTGTTTGCAGCCTTACGATTGCCGATTCTCCCAACTTACAACGATTTTCAA
Organism: Crocinitomicaceae bacterium; assembly: GCA_044350515.1. Taxonomy (GTDB): domain Bacteria; phylum Bacteroidota; class Bacteroidia; order Flavobacteriales_D; family Crocinitomicaceae; genus UBA952. The sequence continues at coordinate 45,781 of JBILHL010000010.1, forward strand.
TATAAAATCAACTATAAATTAAACGATAAAAACAAAATTACGTTCATTGGTTTAGGGGCAATTGATGATTTCAGATTGAATGCAAAAGTGAACGAAAACGTTACTGATTCGGCAACGAGAGAAAGCAACAATTACATTTTGAACAATTTACCTCTTCAAAAACAATGGAATTATACAGTTGGTATTAATTGGCTTCATTATTCAAAGAATTCATACCAGAACATTATTGTAAGTAGAAATATGTTGAATAATTCAGCAACTAGAACTTCTAATAAAATTCCTGCTCCTGACAATGTGATTCTCGATTACTCTTCATTCGAAGCAGAAAATAAATTCCGTTTTGAACACACTTACAACAAAAACGGTTGGAGATTAAACGCTGGTGTTGGTTACGAATTTGCGAAGTATTTCAATTCAACTTTTAATAGAGTTACCATTCAAGGAGCTCCTGTTTTAATCGATTTTGAATCAACCTTAAATCTTCACAAGGTTGCACTTTTCGGACAACTTAGTAAATCACTTTTGAAAGAAAAATTAAACTTATCACTTGGTCTAAGAACAGACGCAAATAGCTATGCAAAAAGTATGATGAATCCATTGGATCAATTATCTCCTAGCTTTTCTGTCAACTACCGTTTCAATAGTCAATGGGCGCTTAATGGAAATATTGCTCGCTACCATCAGTTACCAGCTTACACTATTTTAGGTTATCGTGATGCAAACGGCGTTCTTAAAAACAAGGAAAATGATTTAAGATATATCAGTGCAGACCATTTTGTTTTAGGAACAGAATATTTAACCAAATTTGATTCTCGTTTCACTTTAGAAGGATTTTTCAAAAGCTATAACAGATACCCGTTCTCACTTAAAGACTCTTTGAGTTTAGCTAATATTGGTTCTGATTTCGGAGTGGTTGGTAACGAGGAAGTAAAATCAATTTCTACTGGAAGAACTTACGGAGTTGAATTTTTATACCAACAAAAAATGTACAAGGGATTCTACGCAATCTTAGCTTACACATATGTTGTTTCGGAATTCAAAGACAAAAACAATTCGTTTGTTCCAACTTCTTGGGATAGCCGCAATATCGTTTCATTAACCGGTGGAAAACGTTTCAAAAAAGGTTGGGAAGTTGGTTTCCGTTGGTTGTTCTCAGGTGGTTCGCCTTACACACCAATTGATGTTGCAACTTCAAGTTTGATTCAAAACTGGGACATCAACGGCCAAGGACTTTTGGATATAAATAGATTAAATACCCAAAGAGAATCTAATTTCCACCAATTAAATTTACGCGTCGACAAAAAGATTTTCTTAGATAAATTCAATATGAATTTCTACCTAGATATTCAAAATGCGTATGGCTACAAAGCGAAATTAGCACCGATTCTTTTGGTTGAAACAGATGCAAATGACAATCCGATTGTTGACCCGAACGACCCAACTCGCTATAAAACGAAATTCATTGAAAATACGAATGGAATTGTTCAGCCAACTTTGGGTATAATTATTGAGTTTGCCGTTAAAAAAGGAGCGAAAACCGAAGGGAAATAAACTAGCTATTTCAATAATTTCTGAGTAAAATCTTGTTGTTGATTAGATTTATCGGGATAAATCAAGAAAGGGTTTTGAAGTAAATCGTTCTTTATAAGCGGAATCAAAGTGCACTTTGTATAAAAACCAATTATTCAGCATTGTTCAATCTACATTTAACCCACTACCGCGTAAGCAGTACTGCAGGTAAACCATCGATTAAACGACTTGCTAACAGATTTTTATGTCAATCTGAATTTCAATTTTACAATCGAACTGAAGTTATTAACTACTTCTCAAGTAAATTCTTAGTCTCAGAAGTAATCCTTGCTCTCAATCCATCAGAAACTGGGTACAATGGCATACGCATATTTTCTTCCATAATTCCTCGAACTGCTAAGGCAACTTTAACGCCACCCGGATTTCCTTCTTCGAAGAACATTTTTGTAATGGGTAATAAATCGTAATGTTCTTTGCGCGCAGTATCTAAATCTCCTTCCATCGATGCATGCACCATTTTAGAAAATTTCTCTGGAAAAGCATTCGCAACCACTGAAATAACGCCATCCGCACCAGCTGCAATCAATGGCATTGTAATCGCATCATCGCCCGACAATACTCCAAAATTAGGTTTTCTCAATCGAATGATTTCCATAATTTGCTCCATACTTCCAGAAGCTTCTTTCATCGCAACGATGTTTGAAATTTCAGCCAAAGCAATGGTTGTTTCAGGTAACACATTTGAACCCGTCCGTCCAGGAACATTATATAAAATAATTGGTAAATCTGTACAAGAAGCAATGTATTTATAATGCTCGATGATTCCTTTTTGAATCGGTTTGTTGTAATACGGTGAAACAGACAAGATTCCATCAACGCCAACAGGAACTTTTTTCAAAGTTTCACCAACAGCTAAGGTATTGTTTCCTCCTACTCCATAAACGATTTTCAATTTTCCTTGATTCACATCTATCACAGTTTGCAAGACTTGCATTTTTTCTTCTTGAGACAAAGTTGGTGACTCACCCGTTGTTCCTTGAACCACTAAAAAATCCGTTCCACCATCGATTTGAAGTTGAACTAATTTTTTCAAGGCATCAAAATCAATGCTACAGTCTTTGTGAAATGGAGTTACAAGTGCAACACCTGATCCTGTGAATGGATTGTTCATGCTAAAGTTATTTTTTTTAAGGTTTCTACTACAAAATTAAGCATTTCGCTAGGTACATCTGATTCGGAATTCAAATGTAATTCAAAGAAGTTATCGGTTGTGTTTACTCCAATTTTATTAGAAAATTTCACTTTCTTTATTTCATTGTAAATTTTCTTTTTTGTTTCGCCTAACCAAAGAAGCGTATTGTATGGCTTATTTAATTCTGCTTCCAATTGGATGTCTTTTAATTTTCCCCAGAAGTTATAATCATTTGGTGAATTGTAATAAATCAAAAAATGAGGAGGTAAAGTTTTTTTATCTACCTCTTTATCAATATTTACAACGATTATGACTCTATCTACTTCACTTTTAGATAACATTTTATCCAGTGAAATCCGAAAATCATGCAAACGATCTAAGTTTTCGAAATTAAAAACTACGAGCAATGATTGGGTGGTATTCCAAAGATTTCTTTCCATTATGAATTAACCAGCTTAATAAATTCATTTTCACTCAACATTGTGATTCCAAGGGAGGTTGCTTGTTTCAATTTCGCAGGTCCCATGTTTGCCCCAGCCACTAAATAATCTGTCTTACTTGATATCGACGAACCATTTTTACCGCCGTTTCGTTCAATTAATTCTTTTAATTCATCGCGAGAAAAGGTTTCAAAAGTACCGGAAATGACAACCGTTTTACCTTCTAAAATACTCGATAACGAAACTTTTTCTTCCATTTCAAAACGCAAACCTTTCGCTTTCAGTCGTTCGATTAGTTGCACATTTTCTTCTTCCAAAAAGAACTGCTGAATCGAAATGGCGATTTTCTCCCCGATTTCATCTGCTTCAATCAATTGGTCGTAAAGTGCGTTTTTAATGTTGTCAATATTCTTGAAATGTTTCGCTAATTTCTTAGCAACGGTTTCTCCCACAAAGCGAATTCCGAGGCCAAACAACATGCGTTCAAATGGAACTTCTTTCGACAATTCAATGCCTTTTATCATATTATCGGCCGACTTTTCTGCCATTCGGTCGAGATTCAAAATTTGATCAAAAGTCAAATCGTATAAATCGGCGATGTTAAGTATGAGTCCTTTTTCAACCAATAAATCAACAGTTTCTGAACCCAAACCATCGATATTCATTGCTTTGCGACTGATGAAATGTTCTATTCTACCTTTTACTTGTGGTGGACAAGTTTTGTCATTCGGACAGTAATGTTGCGCTTCGCCTTCTCTACGAATCAATACTGTTTGACATTCTGGACAATTCTCCAAAAACGCTACTTTTTCACTTGAATCGTCGCGTTTGTCTACGTTTACCCCCACAATTTTCGGAATGATTTCTCCACCTTTTTCCACATAAACGTAATCGCCATCGTGTAAATCCAATTTTTCGATTTGGTCGGCATTGTGTAAGGAAGCACGTTTCACGGTAGTTCCACCCAACTGAACAGGCGTCAAATTCGCAACTGGCGTGATTGCTCCTGTGCGTCCAACTTGATAGGTAACTTCGTTCAATTTTGTTTCGACGCGATTTGCTTTGAATTTATAAGCGATTGCCCAACGAGGTGATTTAGCAGTGAACCCTAAGGTTTTTTGTTGCTGATAATCATTCACTTTCAATACGATTCCGTCAATATCGAAAGGTAAATCTTCGCGTTTTTTATCCCAATAATGGATGAATTCCATGATGCCTTCAATGGAATCCGTTTTCAAAATGAATCTATTTTTGTCTAAAGGAATTTTGAAACCCCACGTTCCTGCTTGTTGCACGGATTCGAAATGTCCTTTTGCTTGGATATCTGTTCCGTAAATTCCATATAAATACGAATCCAAACCACGTTCTGCCACGACTTTAGAATCTTGCATTTTCAAAGTTCCGGAAGCTGTATTTCTTGGATTTGCAAATAAAGCTTCACCAATGTCTTCTCGTTCTTCGTTTAGTTTTTTGAATTGTATGTGTGGCATAAAAATTTCGCCACGAATCTCAAAATCAGCTGGAAAATCGCCTTTCAAACTCAAAGGAATGGAACGAATGGTGCGCACATTTGCTGTTACGTCTTCTCCTTTTTCTCCGTCGCCACGAGTTACAGCTCTTGTCAATTCTCCGTTTTCGTAACGAATTCCAATTGCAACGCCGTCGTATTTTAGTTCACATACAAATTCAATGGAGCCTTCAATCAATTTTTTGATGCGATTTTCCCAATCCACGATTTCTTCTTCTGAATAGGTATTCGAAAGCGACAACATTGGAAAACGATGTGTCACCGATTCAAACTTTTTAGTGATGTCTCCCCCTACTCTTTTGGTTGGACTATTCGGTGAAGCGAACTGCGGAAAAGCAACTTCTAAATCTTGTAATTGTTTGATTAACACATCAAAATCATAATCTGAAATTTCAGGATTACTTTCTACATAATACAAATGGTTGTGGTGATTGATCTGTTCGGTCAAACGAGCAATTTCTTGTTGTGCCTGCGTTGCGTTCATAGAGTAAAATTAGTTTTAAATTTCAAAAATGAATTTCAACTTACTTGAATTTATGCACGAATGGGTTTTAATAATAATTGATAATGTAAAATGATTTGTTTTGAGAGATTGTTTGACACGAATTTCTCGAATTTACACGAAATTAAATACCAAAAAATAATAGTAAAAAAGCAATTCGCGTTAGGGATTGTAGCGGCATCCTCCGACAAAGGTTTTTTCAACCTTGTTGGAGATATAGCGGAAAGCCCGACCTCGACAAAATAGTTGAGGAACGAAACTATTTTCGTCGAGGGAATGCCCAAAAAATTCTTTTGCTTTTGAAATTACTAATAGCTATCAAGATGCCATTTAAAGCTGGGGTAACTCATCAAACCCTAACTAATTTCTTAATCTCTCCAACAATTTCTTTCGTGGAATTAAGTAATTCTTGTTCTTCACTTGCTGTTAAACCAAAGCCGTAGCGAGAATTTTGGCAATTTTGAACAAGCGCTTTTAATTTATCACAGTTGATGTTTCCACAAAATTTTGCGCGCATCATTTCTACCAATGCTTCTTTCGATTGACTTTGAGGTGAAACATCTAAAGCGATTCCCGCTGATTTACAAATTGCGTTTTCTAAACTTTGAGCAGCTTTTTTTCCATCGCCTGAAGCAATAAGTTGTGCTGCATTTTGGATTTCAACATCCACTTCAATCCAACTGGATTTTTTAATTGGTGCAACGTAGTTACTTGCTGTAATTGCAGGCTGTGGAGCCACTTGAATCGCTGGTTTTTTATCTTTAAATTTCAAAGAAAATCCAATCAAAGCAGCGATTGCAAGAAAGGAAAAGACCGAAACCCAAAGAACGGGCGATTTAATTAAATTCGAACTAAGGTCCAATTCTTTCTTTTTATCTTCTTGTTTTGCTTCCGAAATAAGTTGGGTACTTCCTGAAGTTTTTGACATATTCTGAATTTCAGGACCATTTAACTTCCCTAAACTTTCCTTTAGTACTATGTATTTCTCCAATTTCGGGTCAAAGTAAGCAACTTTTAAATCAGGTAATTCAAATGAACCTTCTTTGTTGATTTGAAGTGTGTATTCATAATTGATTGTTCCTTCAGCGCCATTGGCAGTGAAAATATAATTTTCGTCAATCTTTGGGTCGCCGTATAAAGTAACACCTTTTGGTAGTTGTAAATTTGGCGTATTGATATTGTGCATATTACCAACTCCATCAAGCGTTACGTTAAGCTTCACAACATCTCCTTTTTTCACTTCTGTTTGACTTAATTTTTGAGTCATTGTAAGTTTTCCTACCATTCCGATAAACGACGCTGGAGCATTTGACGGCAAAGGCAAAACTTCAACGCTAGCACCAGTAGAAACAATCGGCATTCCTTCAAAACCACGTTTTAGAATTAACTTGAAAGGGTCAATTTGTAATTTTCCACTGCGATTAGGGAAAACCAAAGAACGGTCATATTCAATCGAATAAAACTCAATTCCTCTCACTTTCTCTTGTTCTGCAACGAGTTTGTTGTTGTTACCTAAAGCTTGTTTTTCCAAAGTTCCGTCCGGCATAAATGTCTGATAATCTTCAAAATGCGTTGGGTAAAAACGAGCGTAAATTTTTGCATTTAGGATTAAAGGTTCTCCTTCGTATAGCTGTTTCCGACTTCTTTCCACAATACCAAAAGCGGCTTGTTTGAATTGTTTTGCTGAAATCGTACCTGTCGAATTTACAACTTGCTCTTTACGAATGTTAACGTTTACTGTATTTGATTTGTAGGTTTTACTGCCTGATTTAATATAGGCTGGACCAAAAGTATATTCGCCATCTTTTTTGATGGTTCCATCTTGTGAATAGTAGTAATAAGTTATGACTTTTCCAGTATTATAATCAGTTTCTTGCTCCATTCCATTCATTACTGAATAACCTGGGACAAATGCACTTGGATAATCAATATCAATTTCACCTTGCACATTTGATTTAATGGTAATTGTAATCGATTCACCTGCTTGTGCCACTTTAGGATCAACTTCAATTTTAACCACAGGCTTTTGTCCCAGTGCCGTGGAAATTATGATAAGATTAATAAAAAGCAACCAATTTTTCATCACCAATTCTTACCTGATTTTGAACTATTCTCATTATTTCTTTGACCGCCTGCAATTCGTCTGCGCGTGTCGGCTTCTTGTCTAGTCAAATTATCTAACATTTTATCAGCTTGTTTATTCGGTAAACTTCCACTCGATTTTTTGTCGTTTTTTGAAGAAGTTGAACCTCCTCCCGAATTATTGGAATTATTAGACCCCGAGTTGTTTTGGTTCTGTGAAGGATTCTTTCCATTTTGTCCCTGCGGATTATTTTTTTTATCTTCTTGTTGTTTCTTTTGTCGTATCGCTTCCGATAAATTATATTGGGTTTCTTCGTCGTTGGGATTGTTGCGCAAGGCATCCTTGTATGCTTCAATTGCACCCGAATAATCCTTTTTTTTCATACGGGTGTTGCCCAAATTGTGTTGCATTTTAGCTTTTTCAGCTTTATCTTTTTTCTCTGAAGCAGCTTGTTGATAGACTTTTTCAGCGTTGTCAAAATCACGCGCACGATAAGTAGATTGCGCTATTTCTTCCGATAAATCAACGTCTTTCGGAGCCAAATTTTGAGCTGAGCGGTAGTAACGATTGGCTTTGTCGTATTGTTTGTTTTTGTAGGCTTCGCGTGCTACTTTCAATGAGTCAACCCATTGCTGAGAAAACCCTTGAAATACAAACACAGAAAATAAAACAACTACAATCGACTTCATTTTTTTGACCTCAAATCTTTAAGTACAGGCATTACCAACCAAATAACAAAGCAAATCAAAGAAACAAATAAAGGTAATTGATACCTCGTCTCTTCAATATCGAACTCCAAATCTCGCAATTTTGTGCGTTTCATCTGGTTAATTTGTGTTAATAGTGTTTGTAAGTCGGGATAAGCCTCACTTGTGATCATAGCAACACCATTTGTTTGATTTGCAATTTGCTTCACAAAACCAGGATTCATCCGAGAAATTACGCGTTGTCCAACGGAATTTGAGATGTATCCTTCGCCCAAATAATTAGGATTTACAGGGATTGTACCACCTGTTGAAGTTCCAATTCCCAAAACACACACTTGAATATTATTTTCAATAATTTCCTCATAAATCGCTTTATTTTCCTCTTCGTGATTTTCTCCGTCAGTAATCACAAAAATCGCTTTAGTAACATTTTCCTTTGAAAACATTCCATTCGAAACGCTTAAGGCATCCGAAATATTCGTTCCTTGGTTGGATACAAAATCGGTTGTAACGTCGTTGATGAACAGTTTCGCAGCATTGTAATCCGTAGTTAATGGTAATTGAACATAAGCGTTTCCTGCGAAAATACATAAGCCAATTTTTTCTCCTGCCAAAGTGTTGACTAAAGCATTCAATGCCCGTTTTGCAATTTCGATTCGTGGAGTTTGCTCAATGTCCATTGTATTCATTGAATTAGAAACATCCAAACAAACGACCAACTCCATACTTTTTACTGTTCCTTTGACTTTCTTTTTTCCATAAATCGGTTGCGCCATTGCAAAAATCAAGAAAACAAAAGCTGAACGCAAAATATAAAATTGTGCAAGGGTCCAAGTGCTATTTACTTGTGCGATTCCTTTTTTGTTGAATTGAGACAAATGGCTATCAATCTGGTTTTTGCGCATCAAGGAACGTACAAATAGATAAGTAAAGGGAATTAATAAAACGAAAAGAAAGAGATTGAAAGGCTTTAAAAAATGAATGCTTGAAATTTTCAAATCTTCATTAAAAAAACCAATAAGTGTAAAAAGCGAGAACGTAAAAACACCAAAAATTGCTTCCAACAACATTAAATTGCTGACAACTTTTCGAATATTGAAAGTAGGTTTTTGATCAATCATTGGTTACAAATAAGCTAAATTCTAAAACAATGACTAAAGTGATAAAAACAAAAATCCAATTTAAAAATGCACCTGGTGTTGGCGGTGGCTCGGATTGAAAATATTTATCGGCCATTTTTGATTTTTCCAAGCGGTCAATTTCTTCATAAATGGCGGTCAAACTTTTCTTATCTGTTGCCCTGAAGTATTTTCCTCCAGTTACATCTGCAATTTCATTCAAGGTTACTTCATCAATTTCAACTGGCATATTTTCATAGCGAATTCCAACGGGAGTGACGACTGGTGTTGGGGCAACTCCATTACTTCCAACGCCAATGGTGTAAACGCAAATATTTTTTGTTTTTGCTAATTCTGCAGCTTGCAAAGGAGTAATATCGCCAGCGTTGTTGCTTCCATCTGTCAATAAAATAATCACTTTTGATTTTAAACTATCGCTTCTTAAATTTACAACTCCAGTTCCTAAACCTGTACCAATCGCTGTTCCTCCTTCAATGTTCATTCCGTCCACCTCGTCAATTTGTTTTTTCAGAATTTCGTAATCCAAAGTCATAGGACAAGCGGTGTAAGATTCTCCTGCGTAAACAACTAAACCAATGCGATCTCCACGTCTGCCGTCGATAAATTCGTTTGCTACTTCTTTTGCAGCTTCTAATCGGTTGGGTTCAAAATCGGTTGCAAGCATCGAGAGGGAAACATCGAGTGCAATTACGATGTCAATTCCGTATTTATAATCGTGACTATTGGCGTCGCTGTCGTTCCAACGGAAAGGTTTGGCTAGCGCTAAAATAGCAAAGGCAATAATTAATAACTTTAGGAAAATGATTCCTTGACGCAGGTAGAAAATCCAGTTGTTTTTGAACTTCTCTTGATTTTGCATCGAAGAGGTAAATTTCCAGTCGCCACTGCGTTTTTTTTCTTGTCTTAACAATATCCATCCAAATAAGGGTAGAGTCAGCAATAAATACAAGTAATTAGCTTGTAGAAACTCAAATTGAAAAATATTAATGTTCCAGTTATTCAGCATGATTGTACTCAATTGGACTGGTTTCAACTATTAATTGACGAATCATAAAAAATGATTTTTCAACGATTTCTTCCCCTGGTTTTGAAGCTGCAAACTTCACCATATCTGAATGATTTAAAACTTTTAAAATGGAATCAACTACTTCTTTATCAATGTTTTTAGCCGTCAATAGCAATTTCGTTTCGTAAGTTGTTTTATCGAGTAAATTCAAATCGTAGCGCGACGTCAAATACGAACGCAAAATGTAAGACAACTCCACAAAATGTTCTTTCAGTCGGTCGCTTTTCCATAATTCTGCTTTTTCCAATGCATCGACAGCAAGCAATGATTTTTGCTTTAAAGAGATTTCCTGAATCGAAGCTTTAGGTTTCGTCTTCTTGTTCGTTCGCCAGCGGTAAATGAGGTAAACTACCAATGGAATCAACCACCAAAAAACATATAAGGTGCCGTAATAAAACCAATCTTTTTCTACTGGCGCTTTTATGAATGATTCTTTGATGTCGTAAATGTCTTTGCCTTTTTTATGTGGAATTAAATCACATTGCAAATAAGTTGAAGGAAATGAGCCCGTTGAGTCGTTTAAAGTAAAGCGAGGACCTTGTAAAACGACCAAACCGCTGTCCCAAGCACACAATTCAAAAACACCCATCCACATTCGATCTTTCCCATTTACGATAATCGAATCATAGAAGTCAACGATTTCTATTTCATTGAATTCACCTCCTTTTAAACTGGAATTTTCATTGGTAATCTTAGCAGGAAAATTGCCAGATGGTTTGCGGAATTTGAATTCATCATTTTTTTTGAGCTTGATGGAATATATCAACTCGACACGATTTCCGACAACAACTTTACTTTTTGTGATACGTGCTTCGGGTTGCTGAGCAATTAGCCACAAACAATTGAAAAACAAGAAAAAAGCCAACAAGTTTCTCATCTTCTGCTTTTAAAAAGTTGAACTAAAGGTGGAACAATATTTTCTTCGGTATTGAAAAGCACGTAGTCAATTCCTGAACTTTTAAATTTTTGGAGCAGGTTCGTTTCCCGAAATTGGTATTCTTTTTCGAACAATCGTTTTGTATGTTCGGACGAAGCATTTACCCAAGTTGTTTGTTGTGTTTCTGAATTAAAAAGCTGAATGAATCCACGAATTGGAAGTTTCATTTCGCTTTTATCTTTCACTTTCACAGCCACCAAATCGTGGTGTTTTAAGGTGCGTTTCATATCGTCGATGAAACTGGTATCATCCTCAAAATCACTTAGTAAGAAACAAATTGCTCTGCGTTTGTGGGTGTTTCTTAGAAATTTCAAAGCAGCTTTCAAATCTGTACCTGTGTGTTTTGGTTCAAATTCCATCATTTGGCGCAAAATCAACAGTACGTGGTCGCGTCCTTTTTTGGGAGAAATATATAATTCTGTTTGGTCAGAAAATAGAATTGCGCCCACTTTGTCATTGTTGGATAACGCTGAAAATGCCAATGTTGCCGCAATTTCTATTTGTCGTTGTTTTTTTGAATGGCGTTCGCTTCCAAAAGCAGCAGAACCGGAAACGTCTAAAATCAACATAACAGTCAGTTCGCGTTCTTCTTCAAAAACTTTGATAAAAGGGGTGTTGTATCTAGCCGTTACGTTCCAATCAATCGTTCTGATTTCGTCGCCAATTTGGTATTCACGCACCTCACTAAAAGCCATACCACGACCTTTAAAGGCAGATTTGTACTGACCTGAAAAAACCTGTTTGGTCAAACCTTTGGTTTTGATTTCCAAGGCACGAATCGACTTGATAAGTTCGGCGGTATTCACGATTTAAGGAACTTCAACGTAAGAAACTATTTTTTCGATAATGTCTTTTGCTGTTAAATTTTCGGCCTCAGCTTCGTATGTAATTCCGATTCTATGTTGCAAAACATCAACCGCAACTGCACGAATATCGTCTGGAACTACGAATGCGCGACCTTGCATAAAAGCAAATGATTTCGCCGCTAAAGCTAAATTGATACTACCTCGCGGCGAAGAACCGAATGCAATTAAATTGGTAAACTGATTCAAGCCAACGATTGCTGGTTCTCGTGTTGCGAATATAATATCAACAATGTATTGCTCGATTTTTTCATCTACATAAACTTGGCGCACCAAATTTCGCAAACGCAAAATATCCTCAGTTGACATAACGCGTGCTGGTTTGTGCATTCCTTCAGGACGAATATTCGAGCGAACGATTAGTTTTTCTTCTTCTTTAGTCGGGTAACCCAATGAAACTTTCAGCATAAAACGATCGACTTGCGCTTCTGGAAGTGGATAAGTTCCTTCTTGTTCTATCGGATTTTGAGTTGCCAAAACTAAGAATGGCTCAGGTAATTTGAACGTTTCGTCACCAATCGTGATTTGACGTTCTTGCATTGCTTCTAATAAGGCACTTTGCACTTTTGCTGGTGCGCGATTGATCTCATCTGCCAACACAAAAGAAGCAAAAACAGGACCTCTTTTCACTGCAAAAGACTCTGTTTTTTGGTGATAAACCATTGTACCTGTTAAATCGGCAGGCAATAAATCGGGCGTAAACTGAATACGATTAAAAGAACCGTGAATGGCATCTGCTAAGGTTTTAATAGCTAGTGTTTTAGCTAAACCAGGTACACCTTCTAATAAAATGTGTCCATTTGAAAGAAGAGCAATGAGCAAGCGATCAATCATTTTGTCTTGACCTATTATAGTTTTGCTGATTTCTTTCTTTAAAGCCTCTAAACCAACTAATTCCAATTTAATTTCTTCACTTAACTTACGGAGAAATTCCGCGGGATTCACTGAATGCGCTGTATTGTCTAACATAATCCTAATTTCGTGTATGCGCAAAGGTGTCAAAGATTGTCTGTGAAAAGATTGTTTTTGCTGTTAATTCTTGTTAATCTTGTGGTATTCAAATCTATGGAAAACAGAACCTGTAACGAATGTGGGACAAAATTGTCGGGCAGAAAGGATCAAAAATTCTGTTCGGACTATTGTCGTAACTCTTTCAACAACAAAATCAACGAAGACGCAAACGCAACAGTGCGAAGAATCAATGCGATTTTGCGAAAAAACAGACGAATTCTAGCCAAATTAAATCCCAATGGTAAAAAGACAGTGGACGGAATTACACTTGCTGAAGAAGGATTTAATTTTCATTACTTCACCAATATCTACCACACACAAAAAGGTTCAAAGTACTTTTTCTGTTATGATTTTGGCTACATTAAACTTGAAAATGACCAATATATGTTGGTGCAGAAACAGGATTATGTGAGGTGATAAAAGTTTATAATATAAGTGCTAAAAATGTATTAAAACTAATAATTGGTCTGTTTCACTTAGTTTTTATTATTATTAATCATTGATTTAATTTTCATTTATTTTTTCCATTACAAATTCCAAAATAGCAATATCCAACTTAGAAAATGCAAACCATTTTTTCCCTAAATCTTTCAAAGAAGCACCAATGTGATACAATTCGTTTCGGTCGATAATAAGGAATCGGTCGTGACTTTCTCTCAATTCTCGAATACTGATGGGTGGATATTGACTATTGTGTCTTTCAAGGTCGAGTTGTAAAACCCTTGGAATAGATTTGGTATAAATGATTGCTTCCACATTTTCAGCACGTTTACTCAAATGTGTCAAGACGGATTCATCGATCTAATTATCAATCAGAATTATTTCTTTCTTCGCTGACCGAATAATTCTTGACATCAATTCATAGGCATCGAAAATTTTATCAATTCTTTCATTTGATTTCAGTTGATTGAGTTCAACTTGTTCAAGACGCTGAAAAACAGAAGCATTGTTTAGCAAAAACTTGCGCATTGAAACAAAAGCTTGCATAATTTGAATACTTGTTTGAATAGCTACATCACTTCGTAAAACAGTGGAAAGCATTGCTACACCTTGTTCTGTGAAGACAAAAGGCAAGTATCTTCTTCCCCCTCTATCCGTTTTTGAGGTCACAAATTGTGACCTCATATTTTTTTCATCAAGGTTAAATTGATTCAAACGAACTTTTAATTCTTGAAACTCATCATTAGAAAGTTGAAAACGAAATGAATCTGGGAATCTATCGATATTTCTTTTAATTGATTGATTTAAAACCTTCGTTTCAACTTGAAACAATTCAGCCAAATCACTATCCAACATAACTTGTAAACCTCTTACAGTATAAATGATTGATTCTATGTTTTGAGTTTGATTATTATTCATTTTTAATTTGTTTAGTCGTAAATTCTGTTTGTAAATTGTCAAATCTAATATTCAGTTTACTTGAAGTTAGGAAATATTATCCTTTTTTGAAGAATGATTTTCAGTTTAATTTACGAAAAAATGATTTAGTTTTATTGGATATACTTCGTCCTGACCGATTGCTTAATCATGTAACTTTAAAAGTTGTTAATTCTAGCTTTTCTAGGGCATATTTAAATACCTTCGAAAAAAATAACTTATGAAAAAATCAATTTTATTATTCGCCCTTTTTGCAGTGTTGGGATTATCCTCTTGCACATCTTTACACAAAACAATGCGTGAACCCAATGTTCGTGTTGAACTAGTTCGCGAAAATTTCGACCTTTCTGAGCAAGTTTCAGCTGAGGCTACATCTGTAAGAATTCTAGGTATTGATTGGCAACGTTTACTGAATAAAGAAAAAGGTTCAGTAGAAGGTTGGGCATTTTCAGCTGTTAATTTGGGCTACATTCCTATAATTGGAACTGGTATTTCTGAACCAGCTTCGTTTTATGCATTACATGAAATGATGAAAAATAATCCTGGTTATGACGTTGTGTTTTATCCTCAATACGAAGCAGTCGTTAAACGCCCATTCATCGGAATTGGATTCATTTACAAGAAAACTACTGTTAAAGCTACAGCTCGTTTAGGAAAAATGAAATAAGAAGATTTAAGACTTTTAAAGCGATAATAAGCACTAGTTCGATATTAAATTGGGCTAGTGTTTTTCTTTACACACTAGCTTTCATTAAAACTAGAATTAAACTAAATGTTTCTCAAATCGAATAGATTTTAGGTTACAATTAAAAATAGGAATTAAAAGTTGTAGATAAATAGGACTCTTTGTTAGTTATTAGGTGATAAATTCTATCTTTTATTTCAAACATAATTAGGGTAATTCGTGTTATTGAGCTTTAAATAGAGTTGACTTGGTTGAAAGTAATATTTCAAAAAATCATAATAGATTTTCAAAATTTTCTTTTCCGCTTTAAAATCTTAACTTTGCACTCCAATATGAGTAAAGACCACCAACTTCACGACAAAACATTCCAACCCTTCATTTCTGAAGCGGAAATTCAAGCGAATGTTCAAAAGTTAGCGCTTAGTCTTGAGAAAGATTACGAAGGGAAAGAATTACTTTTTATAGCTATTTTGAATGGTGCTTTCATGTTTGCGTCTGATTTAATGAAGAAATTTAACAAAGATGTTGCGATTTCATTTATTAAAGTGAGTTCGTATCACGGCACACAAACCACCGGAAGAGTGGATGAATTGATTGGTTTAAATACCTCTCTGCACGGAAAACATGTCGTAATTTTGGAGGATATTGTTGATACAGGGATTACGATTGACAAAGTAATAACCCTCTTGAATTCCAATTATCCCGAATCTGTTGAAGTTTGTACCTTGTTGTATAAACCAGAAGCGTATAAAGGAAAACACAAACCGAAATATATTGGATTTGAAATCCCAAATAAATTTGTTGTTGGTTATGGATTAGACTACAACGAATTGGGGAGAAATCTTAAAGAATTGTATCAATTAAAAGAAGAATAAAAAATGTTGAATATCGTGCTATTTGGCCCTCCAGGTGCAGGGAAAGGAACGCAATCCGAACGATTAATTGAAAAATATGATTTAGTACACTTGTCAACAGGTGACATGTTCAGAGCGCACATACAAAACGACACCGAACTAGGAAAACGCGTGAAACAAATCATGGCTGATGGGTTTTTAGTGCCTGATTCTGTGACGATTGATATGTTAGAAGAAGAAGCTCAAAAACACCCAAATGCAAAAGGGTTTATTTTTGATGGTTTCCCAAGAACTGTTATTCAAGCTGAGGCTTTAGACGAATATTTAAAAGAAAAAGGACAAGCTATCAATACTGTTTTACAGTTAGATGTCCCACAAGAAGAAATAAAGGAGCGTATTGAATTACGCAGTAAAGTAAGCGGACGTGCAGATGATGCAGCGGAAAAATTATTGAAAAGAATCGATGAGTATTTCACTAAAACCATTCACGTATTGCCTTACTATGTTACTCAAAATAAAGTGACAACAATCAATGGAGTGGGCGAAATCGACGCCATTTCAGAAAAACTATACGCGGCAATCGAACCGCATTTAAATTAAATAATGGCTTCAGATAATTTTGTTGATTACGTAAAAATACATTGCACATCAGGTAGTGGTGGTGGTGGTTCTACGCATTTTCGTCGTGAAAAATACATTCCTCTAGGTGGACCTGACGGTGGAGATGGAGGAAGAGGTGGTCATGTTATTTTACGTGGTAACAAACAACTTTGGACCTTGTTGCATTTGAAATTCAAGAAACACATTAAAGCTGGTCACGGCGCTCACGGTGCAGGAAATTTGAAAACAGGTTCTCAGGGCCAAGATGTTTACATTGAAGTTCCTCTTGGTACGCTTGCAAAAGATGGCGAAACGGGTGAAGTTCTTTTTGAAATTACACAAGACGGAGAAGAATTCATTATTCAACGTGGTGGAATGGGTGGAATGGGAAATAACTTTTTCAAATCGCCAACCAACCAAACTCCAAGATATGCTCAACCTGGTGGAGAAAGTGTAGAAGGTTGGAAAATCCTTGAAATGAAAATCCTTGCTGACGTTGGTTTAGTTGGATTTCCAAATGCTGGAAAAAGCACTTTACTTTCGGTTATTACAGCCGCAAAACCAGAAATTGGTGATTACCCATTTACTACTTTGCGACCAAATTTAGGTATCGTTTCTTACCGCGATCACCGTTCATTTGTGATGGCTGATATTCCTGGAATTATTGAAGGAGCTCATGCTGGTAAAGGTTTAGGTTTACGTTTTCTACGTCACATAGAACGAAATTCATTGCTATTATTCATGGTTCCAGCTGATAGTGACGACATCAAAAAAGAATACAAGATTCTATTGAATGAATTGAAGCAATACAACCCTGAATTATTACACAAGGAACGATTGTTGGCAATTACTAAATCCGATATGTTGGACGAGGAATTGATTAAAGCGATGAAAAAAGAATTGCCGAAAATCCCTTACGTGTTCATCTCATCCGTTGCGCAACAAGGACTTGTGGAATTAAAGGATTTAATCTGGAAACATCTTAATGCTGATGGACAAGCTTGAGTCGATTGACCGAGCGATTGTTCTTTTTGTAAACGGTTTACACACGCCGTTACTGGATGAAATTATGTGGTTTTTATCTGGGAAATTTAGTTTGATTCCTTTGTATTTATTGCTTTTAATCTTACTTAAAAGTCAAAACACTTGGAAAAACACCGCGATTATTTTGGTTGGTTTAACACTAGCAATCGTTTTGGCAGATCAAATTTCTGTACATCTTTTCAAAAACGGATTTGAACGTTACCGACCTTCTCACAATGAAGACCTTAAACACTTACTTCATTTCTATGAGGTAAAGCCAGGAGAATACTATCAAGGAGGAAAGTATGGATTTGTGTCTTCTCACGCTGCTAACTTTTTTGCCATGATTGCATTTATCTTTCCTTTTTACAAAGAAAAAAAGAATTGGATCTTAATAGGTTTAATTATAATTGGGATTTTAGTCGCAATTAGTCGAATTTACCTTGGAGTACATTATTTTTCAGATGTGTTGATAGGAGCTACCCTTGGAATTCTAGTTGGTTTTTCGATTCGAACTTTGGTTAGAATCTATTTCAAAAGAAACGCAATTTCTGAGTAAAATCCATTTTTTAAAAACAAACTAAACTACATTTTAGAACAAACCTCCCTCCTACTTTTCCAATAAATACCAAAATCAAACCCTATGAAAATACTTATAAATTATCTTTCCAGATACAAAATGCTGGTTTTTTTAGCGCTTGTACTTGCAAGTATTAACCAAGTTTTCTCCTTATTAGATCCCTACATTTTTGGTAGAATCTTAGATGGTTTTGCTTCGCACCCGAAAGATTATACAGAATCCCAATTCATCAAAGGAGTGTTAGTTTTAATTGCTGCTGCAATGGGAGTTGCAATGGTCAGCAGAATTGCAAAAGCGTTTCAAGATTATTGCATCAACTTAATCATTCAAAAATTGGGCGCAGATATTTACACAGATGGATTGAAACACACCTTGCAAGTTGCTTACAATGAATTTGAAGATCAACGAAGCGGCGAAACCTTGAATATCCTTCAAAAAGTTAGGACGGATTCCGAGCGCTTCATTATGAGTTTCATCAATGTTCTATTCGTTTCTATCGTTGGAATTATTTTTGTGATGGTTTATGCTTTCACTGTACAACCTGGATTGATTTTACTGTACTTGCTTTCAGCGCTTGGATTGAGTTTCTTTATTAGTTTTCTTTCCAAACGGATTAAAAAAGTGCAAATGACAATTATGAGCGAAACCAAGCAATTAGCAGGAAGCACCACCGAAAGTTTGCGCAACATTGAATTGATAAAAAGTTTGGGATTAACGCAACAAGAAACAGCGCGATTAAATGACCGAACACTTAAAATTTTAGTACTTGAATTGAAAAAAGTGCGTCAAATCCGAAGTATCAGTTTCATTCAAGGAACGACCGTGAATTTATTGCGCCAATCGATTATGTTTGCGTTACTTTACTTGCTTTTCAAAGAAAATTTGACACTCGGACAAATTATGACTTTGCAATTTTACTCCTTTTTCATCTTTGGGCCTTTGCAAGAAGTTGGAAATGTAATAATTGCTTACCGTGAGGCAGAAGCTTCCCTGAACAATTTTGAAAAAATAATCAATACACCAATTGAAGTAAAACCAGAAAATCCAATTCCGTTGAATGCGATTAAAAAATTATCCTTTAACCAAATTACCTTCCGCCATAAATCAGCTAATTACGATGCATTAAGCAATATTTCTTTTGAAGTTCAGCGCGGAGAAACAATTGCATTTGTTGGTCCAAGTGGTGCTGGAAAAAGTACTTTGGTGAAATTGTTAGTTGGTTTATATTCCACTCCAACAGGAACAATTTTATATAATGACCTTGATTCGAATGCAATTGACAAAGATGAATTGCAACAGCAACTGGGATTCGTAACGCAAGACACACAACTTTTTGCGGGAACCATTCGTGAGAATTTGCTTTTTACCAAACCTAATGCAACGGAGGAACAATTGAATTTTGCCCTAAGCCAAGCTGCTTGTGACAGTTTAATAGCAAGAAGCGAATTCGGTATCGACACTGTTATTGGTGAAGGCGGAATGAAACTTTCTGGTGGAGAAAAACAACGTTTATCTATTGCTCGAGCTTTGTTGAGAACACCGAAACTATTGGTTTTTGACGAAGCAACCTCAGCTTTAGATTCAATTACTGAAGAATCAATTTCGAATACGATTCGCTCAATTGGAAATCAGAAAGAACACATTACCGTTTTGATTGCACACCGATTATCCACAATTATGCATGCCGATAAAATCTTTGTATTGGAAAAAGGTGTCATCGTTGAAACTGGCAAACACAGCGAATTATTGGACGAAAAAGGATTGTATTACGCGATGTGGCGTCAGCAAATTGGAGAGAGAAGGGATTGATAGTTCTTTAATACGATTTAAAAAAATCCTTTAGACTTCTTACAACTTTTTCACCAAGTCAACTAAACGATTCGAATAGCCTGTTTCGTTATCGTACCAGCCAGAAATTTTAACCAATTTTCCAAGAACTGTTGTCAATTGAGCATCAAATAAACAACTTAATGGACTTCCAATAATATCTACAGAAACAATTGGATCTTCTGTGTAACCCAATATTCCTTTAAGATTTGTTTCGGAGGCAAGTTTCATCGCTGCATTGATTTCTTCTACAGATACTGGACTTTCTGTAAACATAGTCAATTCAGTCATCGAGCCATCAGCAACAGGAACACGTACACTTCCGCCTGTCATTTTTCCTTTATATTCTGGGAAAATTTTAATCACTGCTTTTGCTGCACCCGTTGAAGTTGGGACGATTGAATTGGCAGCTGCACGAGCTCTTCTTAAATCTTTGTGAGGTGCGTCGTGTAAACGTTGATCGGATGTGTAACTGTGTACCGTTGATATATAAGCGTAATCAATTTGAAAAAGTGAACGCATTACAGCAATCATTGGGGCTACGTTATTAGTAGTGCAAGACGCATTAGAAATTATGTTATCGTTTAACTCTAGTACCTCATCATTCACACCAAGAACAATTGCTGGAATATCAGCATCACTTGCAGGTGCAGAAATAACAACTTTTTTTGCTCCGCCAGTTAAATGTTTTGAGGATGCTTCTCTCGTTAAAAACAAACCAGAAGATTCAATTACGATGTCTATTTTGTTTTCTCCCCAGGCAATTAACTCCGGATTTTTCTCGTGTGAAAAGATGATTTTTTTGCCATTTTCAAATGTAACAACGTCACCTTCAATTGTAAAACCAAGTTGAAATGTACGATGAACACTATCATATTTCAATAAATGCATTAGCGTTTTTGTATCAGCTGGGTCATTTACCATTGTGATATTTACCGAATTATCAAGTAAAGCTAAACGTGTAAAATAACGACCAATTCTTCCAAAACCATTCACTCCTACATTTTTCATAATCTCAAGTTTAAAACACAAATGTAACTAACAATAAGAACTGTAATTAGTTTAAAAGCTGAAAGCTGTCTTAATTTATCTTAATTATCTAATTATTACTTAACCAAGTATTCAATTCCCAAAATCAAATTATGAATTACCTTAATGTGAATTTCTTGCGCTCGGTCGGCGTATTGTGAATGTGGTGCACGTATTTCTAAATCAGCTAATTGCGCCAATTTTCCACCGTCTTTACCCGTTAAAACAATGGTTTTCATTCCTAAAGATTTTGCAGCTTCAACAGCTTTTATCACATTGGTCGAATTTCCTGAAGTTGAAATTCCTAGTAAAATATCGCCTGATTTTCCCAACGCTTCTACGTATCTGGAAAAAATAAAATCATAACCATAGTCATTTGCCACACAACTAATATGTGTTGGATCTGAAATTGAAACAGCCGCAATTGCTTTTCTGTCACCACGAAAACGACCACTCAATTCTTCTGCAAAGTGCATTGCATCCGCCATCGAACCTCCATTACCACAACTAATGATTTTATTACCCGAATTAATTGCATCACTCATCCATCGAATTGCTTCAGCGATTTTAGAAAAATTTTCTGCAGTTTGAAATTGCTCCAAAACAAGCTGTGATTCCTGAAATTCCTGACGGATTTGTTCTTCGAGTTGCATGTAAATTAAATTGTTTCCAAAAGTAATAATTTTTAAGCACTGAGTTAATGATGGTTTTAGTCGAAATTCTTTTAAAAGCAGCCAACTAATTTTACACCTATTCTCGTTTTTTAGCGTTTTAGAAATAAGTTTCGCAATCAACATTTAGCGACTGAAAACTTAAAAACCAATATATCGTTTGAAATCAATAATTTTGAAGGCTTAAATTTTAACATGCGCGCACTTTATTTTAAAGAAATAAATAGCTTTTTGAGTTCAATCATTGGCTATGTTTTTATTGTTATCTACCTGATTGCCTCAGGTTTATTTCATTGGGTTTTGTCTTATAACACCAATCTTTTGGAGGGAGCTGAATCGGATATGATTCCATTTTTCAACCTTTCTCCAGTCATTTTTTTGGTGCTAATCCCAGCAATTACAATGCGTTCAATCGCTGAAGAAAGACGAACTGGCACCATTGAATTATTGTTAACGCGTCCAATTTCTGATTTAGGAATGATTCTCGCAAAATATTTCGCAGGGGTGACTTTGCTTATTATCGCAATTATTCCAACAATAGTTTATTACATTACGATGTATAATCTTGGAAAACCTGTTGGTATCATTGACAGTGGAGCAACTTTCACTTCTTACATTGGATTGATTTTATTAGGCGCTGTATTTGTAGCAATCGGTATTTTCGCTTCTTCACTCACGAGTAGCCAAATTGTTGCGTTTATACTAGCGATGTTTATGTGTTGGTTTTTTTACGATGGCTTTAATTTACTTGGAAACTTCAGTCAAATTGGTTCTTTAGACACCATTATTCAAAATTTTGGAATTGCTAAACATTACGATTCGATTAAAAAAGGAGTCATTAATTCAGGTGATATTCTTTATTTTATTTCTGTGATTGTTGTGTTTATTAGCGCTTCATTGACTGTTGTTAAAACCTTAAAAAAATAAGTGATGTTAAAAAATTCAAAGCTATTCAAAGGTTTATATAATTGGACTCTGTTGATAATCATAGTGGTTGCAGCTGTTTTAATCAATACCATTGGCTCGTATCTTTATTTCAGATTGGATATGACCAAAGATCAGCGATATTCATTGGCTGAAGGAACTGAAAAATTCCTTAACGACCAATCTAAATTTGAAAGTAGAATCAGTATTCAAGTTTATTTGGAAGGAAATTTACCCGCTGAAATCCAAAATTTTCAAAATTCATTAAAGGATAAATTAAACGATTTCAAATCCATAGCTGGAAATAGAATTGAATTTAATTTTATCAATCCGCAAAATGGTTCCAAAGAAGATCAACAAGAACTTTTTATTCAATTGTACGACCAAGCACGCGGAATTTTGCCACTTGAAATCATTTACAAAAAAGATGGAGAACAACGTCAAATGATGCTTTGGCCAGGTGCGAAAATGTCTTACTCAGTGAATGGAATTGTTAAAGAACAAGTAGTGCAATTTCTTCCTGGATCTAAGCCAGGTCGTCCTTACCAATTGGAAGGGATGACAGATATAATTGAAAATGCACTGAATAATTTGGAATATAACCTCGTTTCCAATATGCGTAAATTGGTTCAAAAAGAGAAACAACGCATCGCATTTTTGCAAGGTCACGGTGAATTAAATCCAAATCAAACACTTCGAGCTCGTTCTTTGCTTGCACCTTATTATGCGCTTACTGACGTGCGGCTGAATGACTCTATTGGTGCTTTGGCAGATGTAGATGGATTAATAATTGCAGATCCGCAAGCTCCTTTTTCCAATAAAGATTTATACCTCATCGATCAATTTGTGATGCGTGGCGGAAAGCTGATGTGTTTTATGAATACGTTATACTTGAATGAAGATTCTTTGATGGCAAGAGGCGTTACCCACACAATGCGCAAAAATCTAAAATTGGAAAATATGCTTTTCGATTATGGATTAAAGGTAAACGAGAATTATGTGTTGGATGTTAACTGCGCTCCGAAAGTCATTCCTTATTCTGAGCAAACGTTCATTCCTTGGTTTTTCCACGTACTTGCTACACCGACAATTCACCCAATGACTAAAAACATTGAGCCAGTTTCCTTGAAATTCACCAATGAGATACAATTTATCAAGCAAGAGAAAGTGGCTTTAACCCCAATTTTAACCTCGTCAACAAACTCAAATAAGACAGGTTTAGCGCCATTGGTAAGTTTGTCTTTACCGCTTTCTTATGGAAACAATCCTGAATTAGTAGCGAATCCAACTGATGAAGTGAATAAAATTTGTATTGCAGGTTTAGCTGAAGGTTTCTTTAAATCACATTTTCAAAATCGTTTAGTGGGTGAGTTTGCTAACAATCCAAATGCAAAATACAAAGCTAAAAGCACGAATGAAGGAAAAGTATTAGTGGTTGGAAATGGTCGTTTTATTGCTAATCGCTATGATTCAATTCCTAATCCAAAAGGCAATGGTTATTTATACCGTCCAAATCAAATCAACGATATGAAAATGGAACCAGAATTGGCTGAAAGAAATGTGCCGCTTTACTTTGGTAACCAAGAATTTTTTCAAAACGTCGTTGACTACATGATGGGGGACAATTCAGTTTTAGACGTTAGAAGTCGCCAAATTGACATCAAGGAAATTGACAAGGAAAAAATCAAAACGTTTGCTGGATTCTATAAAATGATTAACCTGCTGCTTCCAATTGGAATTGTATTGTTAATGGCATTTGCATTGAATTTCCTAAGAAAAAGAAAATACGCTCAATAAATCAAAGCATTAATGAAAAAAATAATCATACTTATCCTCGCTTTAGCAGGACTTACGACCTTAGGTTGGTACGCAAAAAAACTAATTTCTGGCGATGGTCATTCTGATTCAGAATTGATTGAATTTGCGGTAAAAGACACCAATAAAGTTGACCGAATCATTATTTCAGACGCTTTTTCGAATCACTTTGAAATTATGCGCAAAGGAAAAGAATGGACCGACTCAAAAGGTGGATGTATCACTCAATCAAGTGTTTCATTGATTTTAGATGCTTTTGCAAAAATCACCTTAAAAGGATATTTGCCAGAAAAATCACAGCAGAAATTTGTTGATTTAATGTCCACAAGTTTCACGAAAGTAGAAATCTTTGAAGAAGGCGAATGGACAAAAACGTGGTACATAGGTCCAGCTGCACAAGATCATTTGGGGCAAATTATGTTATTGGAAACAGCTGAAGATGGCAAAAGTGATTTCCCAGTAATGATGAGTGTTTCAGGGATGTATGGCGTGATCGAACCGCGCTTTTTTGCTGACCCGCGTAAATGGATTTGCACCAATATTTTCAGCCTTGATATGGATGAAATTGCTAGCGTTGATGTTAAATTCCCAAAGGAAAAATACAGGAACTTCAACATTCAACAAGTTGGCAGCAGAATTAAAGTAACCCAAAATGGTAAAAGATTAAGTGCTGTTGACACTTCTAATGTTTTCAGATATTTACAGAACTATCGCAAAATCCACTTTGATAATGCCAACTATGAATTGAAAGCAAATCAAGTGGATAGTATGAAAAAGACAACTCCTTTTTGTGTGTTAACACTAAAGGAAAGCAAAGGTAAAACCCACAAATTGCGCATGTTTAAAATTCCAACAGAAGAAGCACAACGCAATGAGTTTGGCGACTTAGAAAATATGGATATGAACAAATTTTGGTGTCAGTTACCAAGTGGAGAATTAGTTAAATGTCAATATTTTACATTTAATCCACTAATTTTAGGTCATGTTTACTTTCCTGCGATGGAAGAAGCATTTCCAAAAGCCAAGTAATAGATGATGAAATGGATAATTCTATTTTCAATTTCACTATTGTTGTTTTTTCAAGCAGCAGCTAAGAAAGAAATAAATATTCTATTCATTGGCAACAGTTATACCTATCGTAACCACATGCCAAAAATCTTTGAGAAACTGGCAAAACTTAATGGTAAATCCTTGCATGTTTACACCAACACTAAAGGAATGACATCGTTTTACAGGCATTCGAAAAGACAGAATTTATACAAAGCAATTGCTTGGAAAAAATGGGATTATGTCATTTTACAAGGCTCTTCTCGCGATATGATTAAAGATTCGGTTACTTTTAAAACGAAAACGATTCCGGGGCTCGAGAAATTAATTGGCGCTGTAAAAGAAAACAATAACAAAACAAAAATGCTTTTTTTTATGACCTGGGCCTACCAAAAAGGTTATGGCGAAAAAAGCTACTTTGAAATGACTAAGAACGTAAAAAATGGGTACGAATTCTTAAGCATCAAATACAAGATTCCGGTTGTACCAGTTGGTTTAGCTTGGCGAGAAATTCGTGTGAAAGAAAAGAAAACCAAACTGTATCACCGCGATGGGGCACATCCAAGTTTACAAGGTTCTTATCTTGTTGCCTCTTGTTTTTATGTCTCGATTTTCAATGAACGCATTAGAAAACACTTGAATTTGTTTGATAAATCCATCCAACTAAAAATTGGCAAAACATCTTTTGCGACAGTGAAAAGCTATAAATATTCTCCTTTGAATTTTGAAAAACAAGACGTGTTAGTGAATTGAATATTTAAGTATTTTTAGACCAGCCTACTTTAAACTAAAACATGCTATTTAATTCCGTCAATTTTGCATTGTTTTTACCTTTAGTTTTCTTCCTCTATTGGTTTGCAACGAAAGGTAATTCTAAACTTCAAAATATACTATTACTAGTTTCTAGTTATTTCTTTTACGCATGTTGGGATTGGCGATTTTTATTCTTATTAATTTTCTCGACACTTTTAGATTATTACACTGGAATCAAAATGTCTGATGCCAATAATCAAGCTAGTAAACGTTTTTGGTTTTGGTTAAGTATAGGCGTGAATATTGGTTTTCTTGGAGTTTTCAAATATTATAATTTCTTTGCGGATTCATTTGCAAATGCCTTATCAACTATAGGAATTAGCATCAATCCCTGGACTTTATCCGTTATTCTTCCTGTTGGAATTTCATTTTATACTTTTCATGGTCTTTCTTACGTTATTGATATTTATAAAGACACAATTAAAGCTGAAAAAAACTTTATTGATTACGCTGTTTTTGTTAGTTTTTTCCCCTTACTTGTTGCAGGTCCAATAGAAAGAGCGACGCACTTATTGCCTCAAATTCAAAAAAAAAGAACATTTGACTATAAAATGGCGGTCAATGGCTTGCGACAAATACTTTGGGGATTATTTAAAAAGGTTGTAATAGCCGATCAATGTGCTGAATTCGCAAATCAAATATTTAACAACTCAGCTGATTACGGAGGAAGCACACTCATTGTAGGTGCTCTCTTTTTTACTTTTCAAATTTATGGGGACTTCTCAGGTTATTCTGATATTGCGTTAGGTACTGCTCGACTTTTTGGTGTAGAATTATTGCGCAATTTTTCCTTTCCTTATTTTTCAAGAGACATTGCAGAATTTTGGCGTCGTTGGCACATTTCACTTTCAACTTGGTTTCGCGATTATTTATACATTCCGCTAGGTGGAAGTAAAGGTGGTACTTGGTCGAAGGTTAGAAATACGTTTATCATCTTTATAGTAAGTGGTTTTTGGCATGGTGCAAATTGGACTTTCATTATGTGGGGATTGTTAAATGCTCTTTACATAATGCCTTCAATAGTGTTTAATACTAATAGAAATAACCTAGAAATTGTTGCGAAGGGAAAACTAATACCTTCCTTGAAAGAAATAGTAGCAATCGGAATCACTTTTTCATTAACTGTCTTTGCTTGGATTTTCTTTAGAGCAGAAAATGTGGGACATGCGTTTAATTACATTGGCGAAATCTTTTCTACATCCAGCTTATCAATTCCTACAGTGTTACCAATTGTTTTAATTGTATTTATTTTCTTTTTTCTATTGATCGAATGGATTGGAAGGGAAGAAAAATATGCCTTGGAAAAATTCGGATTTAGCTTTCCTCGACCATTAAGATGGGGATTTTATTACGTATTAGTTTTTGCAAT
Organism: Crocinitomicaceae bacterium; assembly: GCA_044350515.1. Taxonomy (GTDB): domain Bacteria; phylum Bacteroidota; class Bacteroidia; order Flavobacteriales_D; family Crocinitomicaceae; genus UBA952. The sequence continues at coordinate 73,393 of JBILHL010000010.1, forward strand.
ATTCTATTTTTCAGGTTCTGAGCAACAGTTTATTTACTTCCAATTTTAACCATGAAAAAGTTTTTAAAACTCCTATTATTATTTTTTATTCCGATAATTATTGGGATGATTTCATTTGAATTTTTACTTAGAGCTATTCCAAATGACTATTCCTACAAAAAACAATATTTGGATAAGAACGCTAAAGAAATCGAAGTGCTTTATTTAGGAAATTCGCATATTTTTTATGGCATAAATCCAGAATTTTCAAATTTTAATAGTTTTAATGCTGCATATGGTTCACAATCATTAAACTACGATTTTGCCATATTAAACTTATACAAAAATGAATGGAGAAAATTAAAATTCATAGTTGTTCCGATAGATTACACTTCCATGTATTCAAGTATTGAAGATGGTATTGAAAATTGGCGGGTAAAAAATTATGTGCTTTACTTTGGTATAAAAAGTTTTGAAATCAGCAATAATTTTGAAATCCTAAACGGAAAGCTTTTAAAAAATATCGTGCGAATCAAATCATTTTATCTCAACAAAAGATCAGATATCAGCTGCAATAAATTGGGTTATGGTACAGCATTTAATTCAAAAAACGCGAAAAATTTAGAAGAAACAGGAAAAGAAGCAGCATTGAATCACACAAAAAAAATAGAGAACAACGTCAGCTTTCCAAAAAACGAAAAAGCATTAAAATCAATCATTGAATTGGCACAACAGAAAAACATAAAAGTAATATTCATTACTAGTCCTGCCTATAAAACCTATACTGATAGATTAAAACCTCAGCAATTAAAAAATACAATTAGCCATGTAAAAACGCTTGTTTCAAAAAATAAGCACACCTACTACTTGGATTTATTAGATGACCCGAGGTTTGAGACTCGAGATTTTTTTGATGCAGATCATTTGAATGAAATTGGGGCAAAAAAATTCACTCTAATCATGGATAGCTTGATTCAAACATTGTAGTTTAAATTTCAGATTCAAATAACTTTAGAAACAACCTTCGCCTTTAAACGAAAAACCTTTACATGGCATCTAAAATTTCAAAAAACTGTTCTTTCCTTGCTAGTGCTAGCGGAATTGCAGAACCGTCTTTCATGATAATTGTTCCTTCATGACGGTCGTAGCGCTCAACGTAATTAAGGTTTATTAAATGGGATTGTTGAGCTCTGAAGAACGTTAAACCTGAAAGTAAAATATCAAAATCTTTCAGTGTTTTTGATACTAAAATTTTCTTCGCATTTAAGAAATAAAATAATGTATAATTCTTATCTGATTCACAGCGAACAATGTCGTCAATTTCAACAATATGAACACTTTCTTGTGTTTTTAACACCAATTTACGCTTAGAATTTTGTTGCATATTATGCTGTAAAACACTTAACTGACTTTCATCTGTTTTTCGCGTAATTGTATTCAATGCGTTATTAATTGCTTGTTTTAACTCCTCAGAATCTATTGGTTTAAGTATATAATCCAAGGCACTGAACTTGATAGCTTGAACGGCATATTCTTGAAAAGCAGTAATAAAAATAACCTCAAAATTCTTCACTGGGATTGATTTTAACACATCAAATCCATTACCGTCTGGCATTTGAATATCCAAAATCACTAAATCTGGCTGCAAGCGATGAATAGCTTCAACGCCTGTTGCAACATTCTCTCCATCTGTAAAAACCTCAATACCAAAATGATACGAATCTATCAAGCGTTTAATGAAATCTCTAGTTGGTTTTTCATCATCTATTACAAGTACTTTTTTCATTTGTAAGGTTTTAGTCAGTGTCTATGTGTAACGGAAGCAAAATGGTTACTACGGTTCCTGTTTGATTCTTTTTATCCAAATCTTCCATTTGGATGCTTCCTTGTTTTTTGTATTTAAAGTTAATGATTTCTATTCTTTCTTTGGTGATATTTATCGCCATACTTTTATGCGACTTGATTTTCTTTGTTTTTTGCGCATCTTTTCTTCCAACTCCATTATCTGAAATTTGAATTTGAATCATTTTATCAACCTGCGAAATCCGAATGGTTATGTGTCCATTTTCAATTGTATGAAGTTGACCGTGCTCAATTGCATTTTCTACAAAAGGTTGGGTAATCATTGGGGGAACCATTGCACTTGCTGCGATTAATGATTCATCAATTTCTAGGCTATAAGTAAATCGGTTTTCAAAACGCATTTTTTGTGCTTGCAAGTATTTTTCTAAAATCTCTGTTTCTAGCTCAATGGGAATAAATTCTTTGGGCGAATTTTCCAATATCAATCGAATTAAGCGTGAAAAATTGACCAAAAACTGAGAAGATTTATCGGGCTCATTGGAATAAATATAGCTTTGAATTACAGACATGGCATTGAATATAAAATGTGGATTCATCTGTGTCCGCAACAAGGATTGAGACAATTCCATTTCACGTTGTTTTTGCATAAGTTTTTCTTGACGTAATCTCAAGATATAAAAAATGAATCCAACTATCATTAAACCAATGATAATTCCGCCAATAAACAATTGACGACTTAGTTGTAAACTTTTAATTTCTTTCTCTTTTTCTTGCTTCTCAATGGATTCTTTTTGAAACTCGATTAATCGTTCGCGTTCTTCACGGAGGTTTCCTTCAGTCATTCGTGCTACTGCTGCCGCTGAATTTAGAATAGTGTTGCGCTCCAAAAATTCCAAATATAAAAACTGATATTTAATGGCTTTTCTCAATTCATTTTTCTTGAAATAAAGTTGACTCAACAAGTTATAGGTTAATTGAATTTTAATTGATTTTAAACCCCGCAATTCATTTTCTGCCAAGGCAAGTAATAAATAGCTCTCTGCCTTTTCTAGTTTGTTATCTTTCAAAAAAGTTTCACCAATAAATTGATTTACCATCGTAAGATTAACGAAATTACCAGCGACTTGAAAATAATCCAAAGCTAAATTAAAGCTACTTAAACTTGACTTTAATTGCTTCATTTTCAATTGAATAATTCCTCGCAATAATTGGCAATTCCCCAAATTATTTACATCGTTATTCTTTTTAAAATAAGGTTCTGTTGCTTGAATTAATTGAAGTCCTACTTTAAACTGTCCTTTGTTGACATATATTCCTGCTTCAATCAAAGAGTTAATAGCATTAATTCGATCGTCTTTTAATTTTAGATTCAAGTCATTGGTGCGCTTCAAATAAATACTAGCCTCGTCTAGATTTTTGATTTGCATTGAATAAAGAGCAATTCCCTGATGCGCAACTGTTTGGAAGTAGTAATTTTTATCTTCTTCCGCTAGTTGAAGCACTTGTAATTCCTTGTTTACAGCAGCTTCATAGTTTTCAAAACTTGCGAAAATTGATGCTTGAAAATGCAAAGACTTGAACAACTGCTGTTTGGAGTCGGAGCGTTTGGCAAAACTAGTGGCGTAACTCGAAGCAATGTAAGCCGAATCTTGATTATTTTGTAAGGAATAAATACGTGCCAAGGAACTGTATGCAGCAGAAATAAACCTGTTTTTCCGTGCTTGTCGTGCGAGTACCAAATTCTGAATAGCTAATTTTTTAGCGTCTTCATAAGCTGCTGCCAATAAAAAAGAGTTGATTTTTAACAGGTTATAATCCGTTAATGTTACGCGATCCTTTGTGCTGTTTCCAAATTTTAAAGCGTTTAAATAGCGTTTAAAAGTGGATATGTTTCCCAAGTTTATGGCATATTTTGCCAAAGAAATACCAACTCTATTTTTAAGTTCAAGATTTCGTGATTTAGCATAAAATCGCTCCAAATTTTGCTTTCCTTCTATCCATTTCTGGTAATTGTTCGTTTCGTAAAAGTCGGTAAGCTCAATCAAAGCAACTACCCGTTCTGATTCTGAAACCGCCTGATTGAATTTGCTGATTAACGTTCGCTCTTCTTCCTTATTCGAAAAACTAACAAAGGAAAGGAGTAGAAAAATTAACAAAAAAACGTGGCGCATAGTAGGTTTTTTGAATTTGAATTCAAATTATTGGAAAGATACTCTAATTCAAGCTAAATTCAACACCTAATTTCGCTAATTTCTTAAATAAATCATTACTTGGTTTTACTTTTAATGAGCGTGAAGGCATTTCTACTTCAATTCCTTCCAAGGTGTCGTAAACAGTAAACTTTAAAATTATATTGCCAATATTTTCATTGATTACTTCATTCAAAGCATCAATCAAAAGGTACGATAAATCGGTATTTGAAATTCGGATAGTTAATCCTTTCGCTCGTTTATCCCGCAATTCTTGTAATAATTCGATTGAGCCAATCACAAATTCAGGTTCTTGTCGGTGCCTCGGGATTTCTACTCTTCCTTGTAGTACAATGAAGGTTCCAGGCTCTGCAAAATGTTTAAATCGCAAGTGATTTTCACTGAATAAAAACAAGCGTGAACTGTCTGAATAATCCTCAAGTGTCAAAGTTGAGAAAGGATCGCCTTTTTTGGTGAAACGATGTTCGCTACCAGAAACAACCGCCGCAATTGTCAAATTTTGACCTAGATAAGGTTTCACATCGTTGAGTACTGCCACTGTTCCTTTACAAAAGGATTCGATTTCAACTTTAAATTCGTCCAACGGATGTCCAGAAATAAAAATTCCTACCACTTCTTTTTCGCGATTCAATTTATAAATACTTGACCACTCTTCACATTTAGGAATTTGTGGCTCAGGCATAGTTGTACCTGTTGCTTCCCCAAACATGGAGGCTTGTGCCGATGATTGCGATTCTTGAAAACTTGCGCCGTATTTAACTGCACTTTCTAAAAAAGTTCGATTGTTTGAATCAACAGCAAAATATTGCGCACGATGTACATTTTGGAATGAATCAAAACCGCCAGCATACGCCAAACTTTCAAAGGCACGCTTATTACAAATTCGTAGATTGATACGTTTTGTGATATCAAATATAGATTGGAAATTTCCTTTTACTCGCTCCAAAACTATAGCTTCGATTGGAGCACTTCCCAAGCCTTTAATTGCGCCTAAACCAAAGCGAACTGCACCCTCTTTATTTACGGTAAAAGCGTAATTAGATTCATTGATGTCAGGTCCTAAAACTTCTACTCCCATTCGCTTACATTCTTCCATAAAAAAGGAAACTTGCTTAATGTCGTTCATGTTATTACTCAACACCGAAGCCATGTATTCCGCTGGGTAATTTGCTTTTAAATAAGCCGTTTGATAAGCAACCCAAGCATAACAAGTGGAATGCGATTTGTTGAAAGCGTAAGAGGCAAATGCTTCCCAATCTTTCCAAATTTTCTCCAATTTTGTAACGTCGTGACCTTTTGCTTTTCCTCTTTCCAAGAACATTGGTTTCATTTTATCCAAAGTAGGACGGTCTTTTTTTCCCATCGCTTTACGCAAGGTATCAGCGTCACCTTTGGTAAAATCACTCAAACGCTGCGAAAGCAACATAACTTGCTCTTGGTAAACCGTAATTCCATACGTTTCTTTCAAGTTGTCTTCGCAATCGGCTAAATCATAAACGATTTCTTCTTCACCATGCTTTCGTCTGATAAATGAAGGAATATACTCAATCGGCCCCGGACGATACAAGGCATTCATGGCAATCAAATCAGCAAATTTCGTTGGCTTTAAATCCTTCAAGTATTTTTGCATACCGGGAGATTCATATTGGAAAATACCTACTGTTTCGCCGCGTTGGAAAAGCTCATAGGTTTTTTCGTCATCAATCGGAAACGTATCTGGATCAAGGTCAATTCCATGTCGTTGCTTGACATTTTTAACTGCATGTTTGATTAAGGTCAAGGTTTTTAAGCCCAAGAAGTCCATTTTCAACAAACCAGCAGATTCTGCAACCGAGTTATCGTATTGGGTACAAACCATGTCGGAATCTTTTGCCGTAGCAACGGGAACGAAATTCGTTAAATCATCCGGCGTAATAATTACCCCACAAGCATGAATTCCTGTATTTCTAACTGAACCTTCAATCGCTTGTGCTCGCTGTAAAACCTGGGCTTGTAAATCAGTTCCTTGCGCAATTCTTCGCAATTCATTTGCATTGTTTACCTCATCTTGATTGCGCAGCTTATTTACCAATTCTTCTTCCGTAAAAGAGAACAATTTTTTCAAAGAAATATCGGGCAATAACTTCGCTAATCGATCGGCTTCTGGCAAGGACAAATTCATTACACGAGCTGCGTCACGCACAGACGATTTCGCAGCCATTGTTCCATACGTAATGATTTGTGCTACTTGATTTGCTCCGTATTTATTAATTACATATTCTATAACTTTCCCGCGGCCTTCATCGTCAAAGTCGATATCAATATCCGGCATCGAAACACGATCTGGATTCAAGAAACGCTCAAAGAGTAGGTCGTATTCGATAGGGTCAACGTTTGTAATCCCTATACAATAAGCAACCACAGAACCAGCGGCAGAACCACGACCAGGACCAACGGAAACGCCCATTCCTCTTGCTGCCTCACAAAAATCTTGCACAATCAAAAAGTAACCTGGATAACCCGTTTTTTCAACTGTTGCTAACTCAAAATCAATACGTTCACGAATTTCGTCAGTGATTTCTTTGTATCGTTTTTTAGCACCTTCATACGTCAAATGGCGCAAGAAATTATTTTCTCCACGTTTTCCTCCATCAACTGCGTCTTGCGGGTCGGTAAACTCAGCAGGGATATCAAAAGCGGGCAACAATACATTTCTAGCGAGTGCATAATGTTCACATTTACCAATGATTTCGGCAACTGTTTCAATCGCTTCAGGCAAATCACTGAACAAAGCAATCATTTCATCCTTCGATTTGAAATAATACTCATCATTTTCTAAACCAAAACGAAAACCACGACCTCTACCCTTTTCTGTTTCAACTAATTCGTTGTCTTTCACACATAGTAAAACATCATGTGCTTCTGCGTCTTCACGATTAATATAAAACGTGTTGTTTGTTGCTACAATTTTCACTTCGTGTTTGCGAGCAAGATTTACCAATGTAGCATTGACACGGTCTTCCACTTCTAAATTATGACGACTTAATTCAATATAAAAATCGGCGCCAAATTGAGCTTTCCACCAAAGTAAAGCTTCTTCCGCTTGGGTTTCGCCAACATTCAGCAACAAGCTTGGAATTTCACCATATAAATTTCCAGAAAGCACAATCAAATTCTCTTTGTACTGTTCAATCACTTCTTTGTCAATTCTTGGAACATAGTACATTCCTTTGGTGTAGGCAATTGACGCTAGCTTTATTAAATTTTGGTAGCCATCTTTGTTTTTAGCAAGAATGACAATTTGATAACCATTGTCTTTTTGTGTTTTATCATTCAAATTGCGACATACATTGAATTCGCAACCGATGATGGGTAAAATTTCTTTGTTCGTAAAAGGTTCTCCTTTTTCTTCCGCTTCTGCACGCTCTTTTTTAAGGTTTGAATTATAAGCACTAGCCGCTTTCTCAAAATGAAAAGCCGCCATCATGTTGCCGGTATCGGTCAGAGCCACTGCTTCCATTCCCATTTTTGCTGTAGCATTGATGAGTGATTTAATCTCGGAAGTTGACTGTAAAATGGAATATTGTGAATGATTATGTAAGTGTGCAAAAGGTAAATCCTGAAGTCCTTTTAATTCTTCGTCAGAAACAACATTTATTTGCTTTTCCTTTGGTTCTAAGACTTCCTTAAGTTTCGCACTTTCTTCTTTAAGATTGGTATGAATTAACCCAATTGGCTTGATTAGAGCTGGATTGTTTTCTTTGAAATTCTCGAAGTAACCTGGCTGTTGAAGTAATTCTTCTAGCGAATAATGTTCTTTTCTAATCAATTCTAAGAAACAACGTGTAGTTGCTTCCACGTCAGCAGTTGCATTGTGTGCTTCGGCAAATGTTTCGTTGAATAGGGCGCTGTGTAATTCACCTAAAGTTGGAAATTTATGTTTGCGCATTTCTTGGTAAATCTCCAAACGATTTTCAATTGAAACTTGACCCCAATCTGTATAATTAGCTTGTAAATCTAAAATTGCTTTTGGCGCTGGAAAACTTTTGAAAAATTGACTTTCGATTTCCGGTTGACCGTTGAGTAGAATCGGTTTATCGTATTTGTCCGTTCTATTTCTGCCTTTATCTCCGTTTTTAAAAAACTCAATTAAAGCCAACAATTTAGCCGATTCCTCTGTACAGGTATCTAAAACGGTCATTGTTTCGAGTGGAGAATCTTCGCCCAAACGAACGAACTCACAACCCATAACATTGACATCAAATTTCAAGTTGTGACCAACGATAAATTTAGCTTTTTTAAGTACTTTTTTAAATAGAAATAGCACGTCTTCTAATTCATCGCCGCCCTGTTTTGCTAATTCTGTTGAGATTCCATGAACCCGTTCTGCATCAAAAGGAATGGTAAATCCATTTGGTTTTACCAAAAAATCCTTGTGTTCAATTACATTTCCTAATTCATCGTGTAATTGCCAAGCCAATTGAACCACACGCGGCCAGTTGCTAGTGTCGGTAATTGGAGCGTTAAAATTACGTGGTAAACCTGTCGTTTCGGTATCAAAAATTAAGTACATGCTTTTTCAAAATTGGAATATAAAATTACGAGTTTTAAGCGCCAAAATTGGGGGTTGTTGAAAACTAAAATTAGCTGAGTTTTTAGGGCTAAAAAACAGCAAATTACAATTGTTTTATGATTTTCACTTATTAAATTAAGAAGACCTAAACAAAAAGATTTCCCATTTAATCCATTTAGCTTTTTTTTTCACTTCCCAAACTTCGCATGCGCCTCTTTTAATTTTCCATTAATCTGAAAAGTAAGAATATGCCAAAACATGATGAAATCTGAAGCTAGGCTGTAAAATGGATATTTAAAAGTGGCAGGTTTGTTTTTCTCAATCATAAAATGTCCAAACCAAGCGAAACCATAGCCTGCAAGTGGCATAAATATTAAAAGTTTATACTTTTCAAGTATTATTCCAGTAATCAAAAGTGATATTACAATCCCTGTTCCGCAAAAATGCAAAATGCGATTGGTCAAATTACTATGCTCAGTAAGATAGTATGGATAAAATTCCATGAGTGATTCAAAACGTTGCTCGGTTGCCATTGGGATTGATTTAGGTTTTAAATTTAGAAAAAAATAAATTCAATCCTACTCTTTAAAACATGTTAATTTCTTAACTTTAAAATTGGTCTATTATTCAGCCTTTTTTCTTAACCTTGAAAAAAATAATGACGGTGCGATTTAGTGTTTTACTTTTCTTTTTAATAACAGTTTTTTTTGCCGAAAGTCAAGAATTGCGCATTGCCTTTGGTTCTTGTGGACATCAAGATAAACCATTGTCCATTCTTAAAGATGTAGCAAAAACTAAACCTGATTACTTCATTTTTTTAGGTGACAATATTTACGGTGACACACGAGACATGAAACTCTTGGAGTCTAAATATCAACAACTTGGAAAGAATAAAAACTTCAAAGCTTTAAAGAAAAAAACGAATATTTTAGCCACTTGGGACGACCATGATTTTGGCGAAAATGATGCAGGAAAGTACTATCCTAAGAAACAAGAATCAAAAGAACTGTTTTTAGATTTCTTTGAGGAACCAAAAAAATCCGAACGTCGAACGCATGAAGGAATCTACACTTCCTACATGATTGAACATGAAAAAATGCTCGTTCAAATCATTCTTTTAGACTGTAGAACTTTTCGCAGCGACCTTAAACATTATGATTCAACTTACAGTGTTGATACCATTTTTAGACATCAATTGGATTACTTACCAGTTGTTGAAGAGGATTCTACACTTCTTGGGAACGAACAATGGACGTGGCTTACAAATGAATTGCGCAAAAAAGCAGATCTAAGAATTGTTGGTTCTTCAACGCAGTTTGGTATTTCATTTAACGGTTATGAGGCTTGGGCAAATTTCCCTTATGAACGCGAACGAATGCTAGACGTAATTAGTAAGACAAAAGCAAACGGAGTGATTTTTATTTCAGGGGATGTTCATTACGGTGAGTTGTCGAAATACTTTAACAGTAAAACCTATCCAATTTTTGATTTAACTTCCAGTGGATTAACTCAAACGTGGCATTTTGCAACACCGAACTCTAATCGTATAGGTGGTCCCGTAATGGAAAACCATTATGGAGTATTAACTATCAATCCTAAGGATCAAAAAGTAAGAATGCAAATTATCAATCTACATAAAGAAAATAAAATTGATGTCAAAATTTCGTTGAAGGAGTTGAAGTTTTAAGAGGGGTAGAATTCTTCACAGTTTATTTATACAAACTTTGGGGTAGTACATTTTCGAGGGATTTTGTTGCTATGAAAAGCTATAGATTAAAACTCTGTCATTTCAGAAGTTCATTAGCACATTGGTCAATTAGCACATTTATTATCCTCAAAGTAACTTTAGTTGCAATTCACAAAAAACAGGTGTTTTACTTTTAGCCCCTAAACTTAAAACACTAAACTATGCATTATCAATTTGTTATAGTTGGAGCTGGAACTGGTGGAATCATGACAGCTGCCCAACTTCTTAAAAAAAACAAGAATTTCAACATCGCAATTATAGATCCAGCTGAAACGCATTACTATCAACCTGCTTTTACTTTGGTTGGCGCAGGAGCTTTTAATATGGAAAAAACGAAACGAACAACTGCTTCCTTGATTCCAAAAGGTGCAAAATGGATTAAAGATTTCGTAACTACTTTAAATCCTTCTGAAAATTCGCTTGAAACTTTAAAATCAGGAAATTTCACTTACGATTATTTGATTCTTTCACCTGGATTAGTAAATAATCTCGATTTAATTGAAGGCTTACGTGATGCAGTTGAAAAAGGAGTCATTTGCAGTAATTACATTGACCCAGAACTTACTTGGAAAAAATTACAAGAATTTAAAGGGGGTAATGCCATTTTTACACAACCATCTACACCTATTAAATGCGGAGGTGCACCTCAGAAAATTGCTTATTTAGCTGCTGATTATTTGAAGGATAAGAAATTTGACAAACCTACTAACATCGTTTTTGCAGCACCAGGCACAGTCATTTTTGGTGTTCCAGAAATACGAACAACTTTAATGGAAGTTATCAATCGATATGGTATAAAATTCAAGCCAAGTTATGCACCTATAAAA
>JBILHL010000041.1:0-23107 GCA_044350515.1 Crocinitomicaceae bacterium
GTATGTTGACGCCTTTTGATTTTATTCAAAAATGGAATAATATGAAAACTGAAGATAGACCTAAAATAACTATTTTTGATGATAGAAAAGTATAACAAAACGGTCAACCTATTTTAGGGAAGTACAAGTAGAGAATGAAAGATGAAGATTTGGAATACTTGTAATAAATTCTTGTTTTGAACTTATCACTTTATTTTAAATAACCTATGTTTTTGAACTATTTTTGAACACAAATCTCCAAACAAATTAAATGGAAATTATAATCATTCCGCTTGTTGCCTTTTTGGTTTCAATTCTCACTTTTTTCTCTGGTTTTGGATTAGGAACAATTTTGACTCCTGCTTTTATGCTATTCTTCCCAATAGAATTAGCAATTGGTCTTACAGGAATTGTGCATTTTTTGAATAATATTTTCAAATTATTTTTAGTTGGAAAAAATGCCAACAGAGAAATTTTACTCAAATTCGGAATTCCGGCTATAATTGCTTCCTTTATTGGCGCTTGGGTTTTAGTTCAAATTCCAACAACACAAGTACTTTATTCTTACTCAGCTTTTGGGAAAACGATGGAAGTTTCGATTCTCAAATTCACAATGGCATTACTTTTTATGTTTTTTGCACTTTTGGATTTAATCCCGTTTTTAAACCGCTTTCAATTTGGAAAAAAACACATTTCACTTGGTGGAGTATTAAGTGGTTTCTTCGGAGGACTCTCTGGAAATCAAGGTGCTTTGAGAAGTGCGTTTTTAATTAAAGTTGGATTAAGCAAGGAAGTATTTGTCGCAACAACAGTTGTAACTTCCTGCTTTGTAGACTTCACTCGCCTTTCTGTTTATGCCAGCAATATCAACTTTTCTGATTTAAGTGAGAATATTTATTTGATAATTACGGCAACATTAGCAGCATTTCTAGGTGCCTTCCTTGGAAATAAATTACTCAAAAAAGTAACATTGAAATTTGTACAGATGACAGTTGCTATTTTGTTAATGGTTATTAGTTTGTGTTTAGGATTGGGGTTGATATAAAGTAAAAAAAACAATTTTATTCCTTAATCTTTTCAATTTTCTACCAATACATATCTAATCAAAAAGTTAATTCACATTAAACTTTATCAAATTCCATTCACAATTAATAAACAATCTAGGAATCGTTCGCAATTATCTCGTTCGCAATTCTTAAGCAGTATGTACCTCGTTCGCAATTCTTAAGCAGTCTGGGTATCGTTCGCAATTATTCCGTTTGCAATTCGCAATTAATAAGCAGTCTGGGAATCGTTCGCAATTATTCCGTTTGCAATTCGCAATTAATAAGCAGTCTGGGAATCATTCGCAATTATCTCGTTCGCAATTAATAAACAGTATGTACCTCGTTCGCAATTATTCCGTTTGCAATTCGCAATTAATAAACAGTCTGGGAATCGTTCGCAATTATAAATTACCTTTGCAACCATGAATAATAAAAGCGTTCAAATACGTAAAGGAAAAGAACAATCCATTTTGAGAAATCATCCGTGGGTGTTCTCTGGTGCGATTTTTACTGATGTAAGTGGTTTACAAGACGGTGAAGTGGTTGAAGTGCACGATTTTAAAGGTCGCTTTTTGGCGATTGGTCACTTTCAACATGCCACGATTTCAGTTAGAATTTTGAGTTTTAAAGAAACAAATATCGATGCAGCTTTCTTCAATGAAAAAATTGGAAATGCTGTCAATTTGCGCTTGAAACTTGGTTTTTTGAACGAAAACAACAACATTTTTAGAATTTGTCACGGTGAAGGTGATAGTTTGCCTGGTTTGGTAATTGATTTTTACAATGGAGTTGCTGTTATTCAGTGTCATTCAATTGGAATGTACAATGCGATTGAATTAATTGCCAACGCTTTGAAAAATGCTTTAGGTAAAAACTTAACAGCGGTTTATTCGAAATCTTCTGATACTTTACCAGAACGCATCGCTCCAGAAGACAGATATATCATTGGTTCAAGCGAAACACCTCATCCAGCGATGGAAAATGGCGTACATTATCAAATTGATTGGGTGAAAGGACAAAAAACAGGTTTTTTCATCGATCAACGCGAAAATCGTGCTTTACTTGGGAAATATGCTTTTGGAAAAAAAGTTTTAAATACATTTTGCTACTCAGGTGGTTTCAGTTTACAAGCCTTGAACAAAGGAGCGGATTTGGTTCATTCTTTAGACAGTTCTAAAAAAGCGATTGAATTGACAGAAGCTAACGTTGCCATCAACTCGTTTAAAGGTGAACACGCTTCAATTGTTGCCGATGCGATGGACTATATGAAGGAATTGAAAGAAGATTACGACATCATCGTTTTGGACCCACCGGCTTTTGCAAAGCACCGTGAAAAACGTCACCAAGCAATTCAAGGTTACAAACGATTAAACGCCAACGCGATTCGACAAATTAAACCGGGAGGATTGATTTTTACGTTCTCTTGCTCGCAAGTAGTTGATAAATTTTTATTTACAAATACAGTCATTGCTGCAGCAATTGAGTCAGGAAGAAATGTGCGAATTTTAGAACAATTACACCAACCAGCGGATCATCCAATTAATGCATTTCATCCTGAAGGCGAATATTTAAAAGGTCTTGTTATTCAAGTTGACTAATGCTCGATTTACGTTATAAAACGATTCTCGCAGTTGCGTTACCAATGATGGTTTCTGGTTTTATCCAGTCCATTGTTTTACTAACCGACGCTTCTTTTATTGCACGCTATTCAACAGAAGCGTTCGATGCTGTTGGCAACGGAGGCTTACTTTACGTTACGATGTATATGACCTTGCTTGGAATGGGAGATGGTGCACAAATCATTATTGCGAGAAGAATTGGAGAAGAACGCTCGGATGCAATTGGTCGAATTTTTGGAACTTCCTTGCTTACACATTTTTTATTGGCAATTATTTTATTCGCCGTTCTTTATTGGGTAATGCCCGGAGCAGTTTTAGGCTATTCAAAAAACCAAGAAATCGCCAGTTTACAAGGAGATTACGTTCAAATCAGGAGTTTCGCTCTGTTTTTTGCTATGATAACGATTTCCATTCAAGCGTTATTTTTAGCGAAAGGAAAAACGTGGGTTGTTTTAATGGCTTCGATTATTACTGCTTTAAGTAACGTAGTACTTGATTATGGAATGATTTTCGGAAAATTGGGCTTTCCTGAAATGGGATTAAAAGGTGCAGCTTGGGCTTCAACGATTGCCGACGGAATGGGAATGTTATTTTTGATAATTTACCTCATCTTTTCAGAAGAACGTCGTATTTACAAGTTATTTGAATATTTCTCTTTCAATTTTAAGTCAATGATTGAATTGTTAAAAGTCGGAAGTCCTTTGATGTTACAAGGGTTTTCAGCGCTTGCAACCTGGACTTTATTCTTTACTTGGTTAGAACAAAAAGGACAATTCGATTTGACCGTTTCACAAAATATACGTTCGATTTACTTCTTGGCATTTGTTCCGATTTGGGGTTTTGCTGGCACGACAAAAACCTATATTTCACAGTATATTGGCGCAAAAGAATTTGATAAAATACCTATCATTCAGCGAAAGATTCAAATAATGACGGTTGTATTTTTACTAATCACTTTCCACGGTGCAATGTTTTACCCAGAAGCAATGATTCGTTTGATTAATCCAGAAGAAATTTACGTGCAAAAAAGTGCTGAGATTCTCCGATTAATAACGCTTTCCATTTTAGCTTTTGGCTTTAGTTCAGTTTATTTCCAAACAATTCACGGTAGTGGAAACACCTTACATTCGATGACTATTGAGTTTACATGTGTATTTATATATACTTCTTGTTCTTATACTTTTATTAAAATTTGGAACTTAGACATTTTTTGGATTTGGACGGTTGAATATGTTTACTTTGTCTTGCTAGGTGTTTTCTCCTTACTTTATTTACATTTTTACGATTGGAAAAAGAAAATTGTATGAGTCAAAATTCGAAATTACGTTTGGTTTTTATGGGTACGCCCGAATTTGCAGTAACCATTTTGAATGCAATAGTTCAAAGTGAACACGAAGTTGTAGGTGTGGTAACAGTTGCAGATAAACCAGCTGGTCGCGGTCAGCAATTGCGTGAAAGCGCTGTAAAAATCTATTCGAAAGACAAAGGTTTTCCAATTTTACAACCAGAAAAACTCAAAGACGAAAGTTTCCACGACGGTTTGAAAGCTTTGAATGCAGACATTTTTGTGGTGGTTGCATTTCGTATGTTGCCTGAAATCGTTTGGGCAATGCCACCGAAAGGAACGATTAATTTACACGCTTCGTTATTGCCAAAATACCGTGGCGCTGCTCCTATCAATTGGGCAATTATCAACGGAGAAAAAGAAACGGGAGTAACGACTTTTTTCATTAATCAAGTTATTGATACAGGCTCTGTTTTGGAACAAGAAAAAGTAGCAATTTCAGAAAATACGAACGCTGGCGAACTACACGATTCGTTGATGCATTTAGGTGCAGCATTGACTGTAAAAACTTTGTATGACATTGCAAATAATTCCGTTCAATCGATTCCACAAGATGAAAATTTAGCAAAAGAATTACCTCACGCACCAAAGATTTTCAAACAAGATTGCAAAATTGATTGGAACGAAAGTGCACAAGCTATTCACAATAAAATCCGAGGACTTTCCCCCTACCCTGCTGCTTGGTGTACCTTGAAAAATGAAAAGAAAAACGAAATCGTTTCATTCAAATTATTTACTTCTAAACTTGTTGAGGAAATTCCAACATCTGATGCACTTCTAAAACATCCAGAAGGAATTCTTTTCCCTTGCAAAGACGGTTTTGTTTGTATTTCTGAATTACAACCTGAAGGCAAACGCCGAATGAACTTCAAAGAGTTTTTGGCAGGGAATAGTTTGGAGGATTTGAAGATTGAATGATTTGTCCACTTGCTGACAAATAAAATTTCATAATGAAAAGAATTTAGGTTACATCTTTACTGATTTTGCGTTAATTTTGAAAAAACAAGTTATAACAATGGCTACAACGGAATCCAAATCTAAAAACAAGAATATTTCAGAAAGTAAGACCAAGACATATTCTAAAAAAGAATTAAATAAAGCTATTTTAGAACTATCAAAAGAAGTAAATAAAAATATTACTAAAAGAATGTTCAAAGATTTAATCGGTGCATGATTGTAATTACAGATAGTAATATTTTATTCAGTGCTTTGATTTCTCCAAACGGGGCAATTAATAAAATCCTAAAATCTAAAAGTAATTTACAATTTTTCGCGCCTAGCTATCTTTTTGAGGAAGTCAATAATCATTTTTCAAAGATTGAAGAATTATCTCCGCTAAATTCGAAACAATTAAAAAGTGAGATTATTTTTTTCAAAAATCGAATAAAGATTATTGAAACTAAGAGTATTCCTAAAAAATTCTACCTTGAGGCCTATGAAATTGTAATTGATATAGACTTTGATGACGTATTTTTTGTAGCATTAAATAGATACAAACATTATAAAATTTGGACTTTAGACATTCAATTAAAAAAAGGATTAGAGAAAAAAGGATATGACATTTGTATTACAACAAGTGAAGTGAGAAAAAACTTGTACAAGAAGTAATCAAAGATGATTTTAATAATCGAAGCAATGATTATCAAAGAATCTTACCGCAACTCAAAACTCTTTCTAAAAAACAACTTTTGAAACCACAATTCAAAAGCAGGATCTAAGAATTCAAGTCTTCCATTTTCATCTGTAATTACATCAGCATTAATCAAAATCCCTTTGTTTTTTGTCACACTTGCAGATGTTCCAAGGTGAAATTTTTGAATCGTTTCCTGACTACTAAGTTTTGGTTCTTGACTTGAAATTGCCTTCAATAAATTGACTTGTGTAGTGCTCAACGTTTCAATTTCGCGTTGGTATAAAGGTGAATTCGCGTGAATTAATTCTTGTAAAGCATTGTTTATTTCCTCAATCCCAGCAATTTTATCAGTTGATTGCCACGTATAATGCGCCAATTGCTGCACGTACCAAGAATGATCTTTCATCAAAGTTGGAATCCAAGTGGCAACTTCTGGGCTGATTGTTTTATTGGTTTGTGCGAAACTGTCCACGATAAAAGAAATCCATTTTTCGCGTTTGATTTTTTGAAGCATTAAAATAGCTCCGAAACGATAAAAAGGTTTTGACGGATTATTGAATATATCAGTCATCATATGGCGCTTGCTACCATACAAACAATAGGTTACTTTTTTTTGACGTTGCCAGGTTGCGCGCATCGCTTTTTCAAGTTGTTCGTATTCCTGAAAACTAGATAGATTCTGAAATTCATCTAAACAAATAATAAATTCAATTCCTTTTGCTTCAGCGATTTTTTCTGGTAAATTCAGAATTTCTGTTCGGTGTTTTTTCAATTCATTCCAATCAAAGCTTAAACTAAAATCGGTCAGTGGATCAAGACCGAGTGATAATTTTGGAATCAACTGCTGAAAAAACTCTTTACCAGCATTCACCCAATCTTGCAAAGCCGAAGATGATGCTTTGATGACTTCTTTAGCGAATAACTCTAAAAATTCTTCTTCACTTGAAACAGAAAACAAATCAATACTTACCGTTCTAAATTGACTTTTCTCAGTATTTAATTTATAAATAACTTTTTCTACAAGCGATGATTTTCCCCAACGTCGAGGTGATATCAACATTGTGTTTATTCCTTGTGTAAGATTTTTTGTCAATTTAGCGACTTCTTCTTCACGATTCGTAAAACTATCAACACTAACGGTGGTTCCAAACAAAAAAGGAGATTTACTCATTGGACAATTTTCAACAAATGTACAAAAACTTACTTGATAGTAACTTACTAAGTAGTAACTTACTAAGTGGTAAGATTAAAAATTATTTATATACAACTGATTTTCAATTACTTTTAAATAAAACCATTGAACACAAGACTGTTTTTAAAGTCCTCAGAAAAGGAAATTAGATCAATTTCTTGCTTAAATAAACCGAAAACAGAAGAACCACTTCCTGACATAGAAGCGTAAATAGCGCCATTTTTCAATAACTCATTTTTTAGTTCGGCAATTTTAGGATGATTTACAAAAATCGAGGCTTCGAAGTCATTTACAATTAAATCTTGCCAAACTGAAATTGGATTTTCAAGTAAAACTTCTAAGGATTTTTCTTTGTAAGAGGGAGTTACTCCAGCATAAGCTTCTTTCGTACCAACGTGAATTCCAGGATTTAAAAGCACTAAGTAATATCCTTTCAAAGTCAGATTCATTGGTGATAGCTTTTCTCCTCTTCCTCTTGCTATTTGAGCCTCATTTTTAATAAAAAAAGGACAATCGCTCCCAAGTTCGGCAGCCAAATTTTCGAGCACTTCATCCGATAATCGCAATTGAAAAAGTTCATTCAAACCCTTTAAAACATAAGCTGCATCAGAAGAACCACCGCCTAATCCAGCACCCATTGGGATTTGTTTACGCAAGTGCATCATCACATTCGGAATTGCATACTTTTCTTGTAATAATCGGAAGGCTTTCTCACATAAATTATCGCTTGAAGCACCTGGAATCTTTAAGCCAGTTTGAAGAAATGAAAATTCATTAGCAGTCAGAATTTCAAGAATATCATAAAAAGGAATTGGAAGCATACACGTTTCTAACTCGTGATAACCATCGTTTCGTTTTTCAACAATACTTAAACCAAGATTAATTTTTGCAGGAGGAAATAATATCATACTGCAAATTTACAAGAACCCACCAATTTTAATAAATTTGTAGTCCCAATTATAGAAAATATGGCAACTTACTTAGATTTTGAAGAACCTTTAAAAGCGTTAGAAGACCAAATCACGCAAACGATTGAAATCGGAGAAACGACTGAAATCGATATGAGTGACAAAATCACTGAGTTACAACGAAAATTAAGTGAGAAGACGAAAGAAGTTTTTTCAAACTTAACTCCTTGGCAACGTGTGCAATTATCGAGACACCCAGACAGACCTTACACTTTAGCATATATAAACGCGATTACAGAAGGAAACTTCATCGAATTACACGGCGACAGAAGTGTAAAAGACGACAAAGCTATGGTTGGTGGTTTTGGATTAGTTGATGGAAAAAGTGTAATGTTCATTGGTCAACAAAAAGGAATCAACACAAAAATGCGTCAGTACAGAAACTTCGGAATGGCGAATCCTGAAGGATATAGAAAAGCTTTGCGATTAATGAAATTGGCTGAAAAATTCAATAAACCTATCGTAACTTTCATCGACACACCAGGAGCTTACCCTGGTTTAGAAGCGGAAGAGCGTGGTCAAGGTGAGGCAATTGCTCGAAACATCTTTGAAATGATGCGCTTGAAAGTTCCTGTAATTTGCATCATCATTGGCGAAGGTGCCTCTGGTGGAGCTTTAGGAATTGGTGTAGGCGACAAAGTGGTAATGCTTGAAAATACGTGGTATTCCGTAATTTCTCCTGAGTCTTGTTCATCAATATTGTGGCGTTCTTGGGACTACAAAGAGAAGGCTGCTGATGCTTTAAAATTGACTTCTACAGATATGCGAAAAAACCATTTGGTAGATGATGTTGTAGCTGAACCTATCAACGGTGCTCACAGAAGCCAAGACGAAATGTTTAAAATCTTAAAAAAGAAAATCAAATCTTACATCAAAGAATTAAACGAAATTGAACCAAATGAACGAGTGAATCAACGAATTGAGAAGTTCAACAAAATGGGAGTTTGGAAATAAGTGAAAAGTTGAAAGTGAAGAGTTGAGAGTGAAGAGTTGAAAACTGACAGCTGATAATTGAAAGTGAGATTTTAAATCGAAGTGAGATTTTAGTTTCCTCCCTTGAGGGAGGATTAAGGAGGGTGACAAATTACATTGGTTAAAAGTTTAAATTATCATCCCCCTCATTCCCCCTTCAAAGGGGGAGGTAAGACCTAAATTCGAATTTTGATTAATTTTCATTTCTCTTAATATCATTACTCATTCTCTCGTAAAATCATTTTCTCATTCTCTCATTTCTCATTCACTCATTTCTCATTCACTCATAAAATATTCGCTCATTCCTTTTCTCTAATAAATCATCTACTTATCTTCAAATAAACTCATCTTCAAATTATCAAATTCTAGCAAGCTGAAATGAACCAACTCCTCGATACTCCAATAGAATTTCTAAAAGGCGTTGGACCTCAAAGGGCAGCATTGTTGCAAACAGAATTGGGGATTTTTACTTTTAACGATTTACTACAACATTATCCTTTTAGGTATTTAGATCGCTCGACTTACCACCAAATCAAAGACTTACCCTACGTTGATAATTATGTCCAAATCAAAGGCGTAATTCAATCAATCAAAGAAATTGGAACTGGACGCACAAAAAAAATGTTTGCGCGCTTTTCAGACGAAACAGGTTCAATTGATTTAGTCTGGTTTCAAGGTTTTCAGTGGATCAAACCGAATCTAAAATTAAATACAGAATACCAAGTTTTTGGGCGTGCTAAAATCTATGGGAGCTCGTGGAATATCCCACATCCAGAATTAACTTTGCTTTCAGAAATCACTAATAAATCGGGGCTTCAAGCATTTTATAACAGCACCGAAAAACTAAATGCAAAAGGTTTACACTCAAAAGGAATTGAAAAACTCGTTGGTACTTTACTACCGCAATTACAAGGGAAATTAAGCGAAAACTTACCCGATTGGATGATACAAGAACATCATTTAATCTCGAGAGAAGCAGCACTTTTTGCAATTCATTTACCTGATTCAGAACAGATTGCTTACAAAGCACGCTTTCGATTAAAGTTTGAAGAATTGTTTTTCTTACAATTGGAAATGTTGCTTCGAAAAGAAAATACGGGTAAAAAACTCAAAGGCTATGTGTTCAATGAAGTCGGTAATCACTTTACAGACTTTTACGAAAACCACTTACCTTTTCCATTAACGAATGCTCAAAAACGTGTAATCAAAGAAATACGTAAAGATTTCTTGACAGGAAAACATATGAATCGTTTGTTACAAGGAGATGTGGGAAGTGGGAAAACATTGGTCGCCTTATTGACTATGCTAATTGGTATTGGTAACGGCTTTCAAGCTGCGATTATGGCACCAACAGAAATACTTGCCAATCAACATTTTATTGCCATCAAGGATTTCTTGAGTAAAATGGACATTAAAGTTGGCTTACTTACTGGATCGACTAAAAAGAAAGAACGCGTAATCATTCACGAGCAATTAATGAATGGTGAAATGGATATTTTAGTTGGAACACACGCTTTGTTGGAAGATGTTGTACAATTCAAAAATCTTGGTATCGTTGTCATTGACGAACAACATCGTTTCGGTGTAGCGCAACGAGCAAAAATGTGGCGCAAAAACGTCAATCCACCGCATGTGTTGATTATGACAGCAACACCAATTCCAAGGACACTTGCAATGACTTTCTATGGTGATTTAGATGTTTCTGTCATTGACGAATTACCGCCAGGAAGAAAACCAATAACAACGATTCATAAATTCGAAAGTTACCGTTTGCGATTGTTTGGATTTATGAAAGAACAAATTGCATTAGGAAGACAAATTTATGTTGTTTATCCACTGATTAACGAATCTGAAACGTTGGATTTCAATAATTTAATAGATGGTTTCGAAGCTATTTCTCGTTCTTTTCCAATGCCCCAGTATCAAGTAAGTATCGTACACGGACAAATGCGACCTGAGGATAAAGACTTCGAAATGCAACGTTTTATCAAAGGCGAAACACATATTATGGTAGCCACAACAGTTATTGAAGTTGGTGTGAATGTGCCAAATGCTTCTGTGATGGTTATTGAAAGTGCTGAGCGATTTGGATTGTCCCAATTGCATCAATTACGCGGGCGTGTAGGTCGTGGTGCTGAAAAATCATATTGTATACTAATGACAGGCGACAAGATTTCGAAAGAATCTATTAAGCGTATGGAAACAATGGTACAAAGCAACGATGGATTTGAAATTTCTGAAGTTGACCTACAATTGCGCGGTCCAGGTGATTTGATGGGAACTCAACAAAGTGGCGTTTTAGATTTAAAAATTTCAAACCTTGCTCGCGACGGACAAATCGTTACTTTAGCCAGAGACGCTGCTAAAAAATTACTAGAAGAAGATCCTCAATTTTTACTCCCTCAACATCAATCGTTGAAAGAAGCAATTCGAATTATTTTGAAGCAGAAACCGAATTGGGGAAGGATTGCTTAGAATTCCTTTTTTAAACAAAATTGTAAGAAAAACCTTTTTAAAAGTTATAACTTTGTATTCAAGAATTAAGGTATGCAAACAATCACCATCAAAATAAACGAGCGCAGTAAAGCAGGAATTGCTTTAAAAAAAATGTTGGAAATTTTAGAAACTCAACCTGGTGTTCAAATTGTGGAGGAGGAAAGAAGTCCCTATAACCCTGAATTTGTAAAGAAAATAAAAAAGTCTGAACAACAAATTAAAGAAGGTAAATATAAAGTTGTTGATACAAAGGATATATGGGGAAGTTTAGAGTTATAATCGCTGAAAATGCCATTTTAGATATTAAGAGACATATTAAATCTGGTAACAAAGCACTAAAAATTGAAGCCATATTAATAGAACTTGAAAATCATCCTCACACTGGAATTGGACAACCTGAACAGCTTAAGTATAATTTTGCGGGAAAATGGTCCAGACGTATCAATCAAAAAGATAGATTAGTTTATTCCATTACTGAAAATACAGTTACTGTTGAAGTTCTATCAGCTATGGGTCATTATTCCGACAAGTAAACTTGTCTTAAAAAAAACGCTAAAAACTCAATCCTCAATTTTTACTCCTTGAATATCAAGCGTTAAAATAAGCAATCCGAACCATTTTAAAGAAAAAACCGAATTGAAGAAGGATTGCTTAGAACTAATCAATTTAGTTTTAAGTTTGACAAATCAGCGCCTAGTTTAAGCAAAATAATCTTTTTTCTCATCAATATTTTTCCTCCTTACTGCGGCGCAAACTTAAACTCAGAAATTACTTTGTTGTCGGTTAGTGTTTTTAGGAAAAGAATGATTTTTTGTTTTTCCTCAGTAGTCATTGGAATACCGGATGAAAGTTGGTTGGAGAGTGTTGCTGACTGTTTTATTCCGTGGTCGTAGTGATCAAGTACTTGCTCTAAACTCCAAAAGCGACCGTCGTGCATATATGGATAAGTTAGTTCTACATTTCGCAACGAAGGCACTTTAAACTTACCTTTATCTGCTTCTTCCAGGGTTATGCGACCTCTTCCCAAATCAGTAAATTCGCTGTCCAAACCGTTATTCTGAAAGGAATAATTGGTAAAAAGTGGTGCAGTATGACAAGATGCGCATTTTTGTTCGAAAAGCTGTAATCCTTCTACCTCTTGTGGAGTGAAAATCACTTTTCCCTGACGAAATAGATCGTAACGCGAATTACTAGAAATTACCATCGCCATGTATGAGGTTAAAGCTCGAAATAAAAGCTGATCTGTGATTTCATCTGTACCATAAGCTTTTTTAAATGCCGATTTATAAAAACCACTTTGATTTAATTTATCAATGACATTTGCCATGGTTTCATTCATTTCTACAGGATTAGTGATGGGTGCAAGTGAAAATACTTCAATGTGATTTACACCGCCATCCCACATAAACGAAGGTGACCAAATCATATTTGTGATTGCAGGTGAATTACGTTCTCCGATTCCATTGTTTACACCTGTGCTGAATGTGACATTATGGTCCGCAAATGCATGCACTTGAGAATGGCAATTACCGCATGAAACAGTGTTGTCTGATGATAGAATTCCATCGTAAAAAAGCTTCCTTCCTAATTCAAATTTCTCTTTTGTCAACTCATTGTTTTCAAAAGTGTAAACAGGCGCTGGGAAATAGTCGGGATAACTCAACGCAAATACTTCTTCTTTATCTTTATTACATGCTGAAAGTAGTAGAAGGAAACTTAAGAAAAGGAACTTTTTCATAGGAATTGAAAAAAAAAGGTCGCCGCATAAAATCCGTACGACGACCTTGTGAAAATTAATTAATTGTGAACGTGTTCAAAAACAAAACTTCCGTAGAAATTAGTTGCCATTGATTGCGCTTTAGAACCTGGCATCATTACACTTGTACCAGATGATAATGGGTCAGCATGAAACAATTTTGCGGGGTTACATTTCATGTGAACTTCAGAAGTGTTGTCTTTAGAAATAACCAAATTTTCTGCTCCGAAAACTACATTTTTAACAGTTACAATGTTTTTTGTTCCAGAGAAACCTCCTAAATGGAACGCAAAATTTCCTGTACTTGATTGCGGAGATGTTCCTTCTGCTTTAATCATGATGTAACCAGTATTCCAGCTCCAAAACATTCCATTGGTAGTAGATAAAGCACCAGCTTGAGCACCAGAAACATTTCTTGTACTATCTACACCTAAAGTATATTCCATTTCTGTATATTCACCAACAGGCAACGTTCCTAAACTCAAAGTTGTTGAAGCTGCATCTGATGCATCTACCAAGAAATAACTTTCTGGATGTACCCACCAAGTTCCATCTGCTTTTTTTAACTTCAAATTTGAAACATAATACTTGAATTTTGTGAAGTTCATTGTGTCACCTGTCATTGGGTGAACTAAGTTCGTATTTAAAGAAAAAGCAGTTTCACTCATTCCCCAAACATGCTCAAAATGTACTTGAGCTGTACCTGTTGCATTTTCATCATCATGTTTGTGTTTGTTACAAGAGGTTGTAACTGATAATACGAAAGCTGTTAAAGCTAAAATTGATAATTTAATTGTTTTCATTTTTTTAAAATTTTAAATTTATATTAATTTGATTTTGTCATTATTCGTTGTCTTAGTTCAGGTTTTTTTTTGAGTTCCCGCAATGAACGGTAGATATCAAAAAAATACTTTACTAATATCAAAAACAATATGACATTGATTCCGATAATAAATTTCATCGCTAAAAAGCTTTAATTTGGTAAACAAACAACATTTATTTCTTTCGCGGATTTATTTCCATCGTGGTCTAATTCAACTTCTAAAAGCACTTTAATTGTTGCTGTATCCGTTACATTATTTACCCAATGTTCGTGAAAAACATAAGATTCAGCATGTGCAGCTGAAGAGGCAGAATAAACTGTTTGATTATTGGATAAATTAATCATTGCCAAAGTATATCCATGAAGTTCACCGTTTCCAAGAACTGTCCCTTCACAATGAAGTTCTTGACCAAAAGCAATGGTGTCTCCAACTACTGGTTCCATAAAATTAATGGTTGCAACGGAAGCTTCAGCTGGTTTTTTACAAGCCACAACCAACATTCCTATTGCTATTAAACTAAAGAATAGATTTTTCATTTTTCGATTTTTTAAGTAAATAATTTAAGCTCAGTGAACCACTCAATTGTTGACGAATTATTCCATCGTTAAAATTTTGATTGACAGGCTGTTGAATAGCTATTGACCAAAGCCAACGATAAGTTAATAAATTCACACTTGCTCTTCCAGAAAGCACATAACCAGCATTTGTTATCCCTTCAATTAGTTGACCGTTTGTTCGACTTGATTGATGGTGCTCATAAGTTAAACCTGCAGCAATAATCAAACGATAAGAACTAACCTTGCTACTTCTGAATGCTTGACTTGCCAATTGTGCGGTATTTCCGTATTGAAATCCATATTGATCTTTTCCTTTTAAAGAATAGCTAGCTTCTGTTTGCCAACCCCATTTTTTTGAAAATTGTTTGGTGAAATTGGAAATGAATAAATAATCCCAGCTTCCTGTTCCGGGATACAGATTTTTCAAAACATTCGTACCTGGCACATTTTTCCCAAGAGGAAGCTTTACTCCTACTCCAACAGAAAGAAAATTCGTACTCATACCAGTTGAATCTTGTTGTTGCATAAGGATAAAATTCCCCATCAGATTCGGATCTGAAATTCCCCAAACGGCATCGCTTCCCAAGTCGCGTTTTTGATACGCATATTGAAAAGGAATTGCTCCCATCAGTTGGATTCGTCTGTGAATTTGTGTACGAAATTGGATTTCTTGTGAAAATAAAAACTCTTGAGAATGTCTGATTCCATATAGGTAAGAACTAAAACTTCTCATTGAACTTCTGTATCCAATTGTATGAAATTTTGTAGAGGCAAAAAGTCCAATTGAAGCATTGCCACTTACTCCTCCGCAAATGTCACACGCGAAAATGCTTGCACTAAAAAATAGTGAGCACGCGAGAAAAAATAAACGCATTTAATTGATTTTTGATTTTAGATGCTTGATTTTTGATTAAAATCAAACATGAAATACACTAAGTTTTACTTGATGTAAAATCAAAACCATTAAACATCAAGTATCAATTCGCTAAAGCGAATTAAACGTTTTTAGGTGGATGAAAAAAATCAGTGGATTGTTCGAATTGGTAGGTTTGATTGTAGGTGTAAAAAGATTTGCTACATAGCAATAAAACTGTTGCTAACTCATATTTTGGAGTTTCAAAAGGAATAAAAAGTGAGCCTTCAATTACTTTTATTTGTGAAAGAGAATGCTCTTGTTTTTCTTTTTTAGAAGCCAATTCTTCGTCTGCTTTTTTCAATTGTTTAGCTAGGTAACATTTACCGTCACAATTCATTTCAGGTCGGTCCTTATTCTCACATTCGATGGCTGCGATTTCCTTTTGATTGAAGTAAAAGTTGATTTGCCAGAAAATCCCGTAAATCAACTTACTAAGGAGAATCGTTATCAGCAAGAAACTTTTTAATAGGTTCATCTAATTGAATAGTTCGACAAAGTTAAGATTTAAATGAATTGGGGAGAGTTGAAATTAAAAAATAAACTACTAGTTCAAAAATTTAGTGAATTATTATATCCGTTTTAAATACTCATTTGCATTCATAACGGGAATAGTGGAATTTTTAAAATCCTTTTTATTCCTTGTAATTATTGTATCGCAACCAAATTCAATAGCAACAAAATACTGCAAACCGTCCTCAAAATCCTCAAAATTTGAAGCCAAAGCCAATTCAATAGATTTATCTTCTAAGGGTAAAATTTCAACTAATACTTTGAACCGAAGTAAAAACTTTTTTGCTTCTATCGATTTATGATGTTTAACAATAGAATAATAAGCGTTGGCAAAAGACAAAGATGAGATAAAGAGTTTAATTTCTTTTTTGTCAGCCAATGTAAACAAATCCTGAGCCTCTCTATAAAATGGTTCTCTTTTTGCTAAAAGATCGATGATAATATTCGTATCAACAAATACCTTTTCCATTACTTATATTTTTCATTGATGAAATTTCTATAAGCCTCTCTTTCATCATAATCATTCGGAATAATCCCTGTAAGACTTTCTACCAATGGACTAACTGAAGATTTGTTCGTTGAATCCTTAGTTAACGAATTGAGATAATTTTCAATTAATTTCGAAAGACTTACCTTATGATTTTTAGCATACGATTTAGCCTCGAAAATTACCTCAGAATTTAAATTTAAAGTGAGTTTTGTATTCATAATATTATTTTACACGTGTAAATATAAAAAAATATCACGTGATATAAAAATATTAAAGGGTCTACATAAAAAAGGGGGGAAATCAATTCAAATTGAGATCAACCTCAAAACTTTTCATAATCACAACACTTAAATTCTGAATCAAAACGTTGATCAAGTCGTGTTAAATTGCATAAGATTTCTTCACTTTCGTCCTCGTTTTTCTTGCAGCTTAAGCAAAGTACTGGCTTGGGATACAAGTTTGGATTTAAAGGTGTACCGTCGTCGTCGAAATAGTTAGATTCGTTTTGCATTTTTGAAAATTTTAGAAATCCTCAACCATTAATAAATACTCGGAAACTCCTCTGGATCAAATTCATTCATGATTGAATACGCTTTTTCAACGATGTCGTCGATGCTTGGTTTTGAGAAGTAATCGCCATCAGTTCCATACGCTGGACGGTGATCTTTTGCGCTCAATGTTGCTGGTGCAGAATCTAAGTATTGATAACCGTTTTGCTCCACAACGATTTTATCCAACATGAATGCTGTTGCTCCGCTGCTAACATCTTCGTCCACAATCAACAAACGATTTGTTTTTTTCAATGATTCCACAATTGAATGATGAATATCAAATGGTAATAAGGTTTGAACGTCTATCAATTCCACATCAATTCCCAACTCCATCAACGTTTTTGCAGCTTGCTCACACAAATTGAATGTTGAACCATAAGAAACAATTGTTAGATCGCTTCCCGATTTCACGATTTCCGGAACACCTAAAGCTTCTTTGAATTCACCAACGTTGATTGGCATACGTTCTTTTGTGCGGTAACCGTTTAATGGCTCAATAACCACAGCAGGCTCGTCTGCCTCTAGCAAAGTATTGTAAAAACCTGCAGCTTTCGTCATATTTCTTGGTACACAAACGTGCATTCCTCTTACAGCATTGATAATCATTCCCATCGGTGAACCACTGTGCCAAATTCCCTCCAAACGGTGACCTCTCGTAGAAATAATCAACGGAGCTTTTTGCCCACCTTTTGTTCTGTATTGCAAGGTTGCCAAGTCATCTGATAGAATTTGGATGGCGTACAATAAATAATCTAAATATTGAATTTCAGCAATTGGACGTAAACCTCTCATTGCCATGCCAATACCTTGACCTATAATCGTACATTCTCTAATTCCAGTGTCAAAAACACGCAACTCGCCAAATTGATCTTGTAAACCTTCTAATGTTTGATTTACCCCACCAATTTTACCTGCATCTTCACCGTACACTAATACTTCAGGACGGTTTTCTAGAATTTTACGGTAATTTTCACGCAAAACGATTCGTCCATCTTCCATTTTCACTTCGGCATCATAAACAGGAGCAATAGCTTTTACTTTTAAAGCAGAAGATGCTGATTCGGAGTACAAATAAGAACTGTAACGCTCGTAATTTTCACCAATCATTCCTTTAATCCAAGCCGCTAATGCATGTTTAGAAGCAGTATTTTCTTCGCGAACCATGCGCAATACTTTTCTCGCTGCTGTAAGTATATCTTTTCGAATAGGTTCAAATGCTTTTTCTAGAGCTTCTGCCTCTTTTTGAATGAAAACACTATTTGGACTTTCGGCCGCAACAGCTTTCATTAAGGAAACAGCTTTATTTAAGTCATTTTTAATCGAATCTGTAAATGCTTTCCAAGCTTTATTTTTCGATTCACGAACAAATACTTTAGCATCGGAACTGATTTTTAATAATTCTTCCTCTGTTGCAATTATTAAACCGTCTGCATTAAAAGCAAGAATCCAATCTTTAAATTTATTGATACAATCGAAATCGTGTTCCCATTGTAAACGCTCTTCCGATTTATAACGTTCGTGTGATCCCGAAGTTGAATGCCCTTGTGGTTGATTTACTTCTTTCACGTGTACCAATACTGGAACGTGTTCTTCACGTGCTAATTTTACCGCTTTTTCGTACGTTTCACATAAATGTGCATAGTCCCAACCTTTCGTTTCAAAAATCTCATAACCGCTGTGTTCAGCTGTGCGTTGCATTCCAGCTAAGGCTTGAGAAATACTTCCAGTTGTTGTTTGGTATTCACGAGGAACAGAAATTCCAAAACCGTCGTCCCAAACTGACATTACCATTGGAATTTGTAAAACTCCAGCAGCATTTATTGATTCCCAAAAAGGACCTTCAGATGTCGATGCGTCGCCAATTGTTCCAAAAGCAACTTCGTTTCCTTGATTCGTAAATTGCTTAAAAGATGGGGTGTCTTTCAACGCTGGATTGCTACGATAAACTTTTGAAGCTTGCGCTAAACCAACCAAACGTGGCATTTGTCCAGCGGTTGGAGAAATATCAGCAGAACTATTTTTTTGTTCCATTAAGTTTTTCCAGTTACCTTTTTCGTCCAAATTACGAGTTGCAAAATGCCCACCCATTTGACGTCCAGCAGATTGAGGCTCTAATTCAACATCTGTATGCGCATATAAACCAGCAAAATATTGTTCGATTGTTAATTGCTCAATTGCCATCATAATCGTTTGGTCACGGTAATATCCAGAGCGGAAATCACCATTTTGAAACTGTTTTGCAAGTGCAATTTGAGCCAATTCTTTTCCGTCGCCGAAAATTCCAAATTTCGCTTTGCCTGTCAAGACTTCTTTTCTTCCTAAAAGTGAAGTTTCACGGGATTCACAAACTAATTTGTAATCTGCTAAAACTTGTGATTTAAACGACTCAAAATCAATATTTGATGCTGTTTGCTCTGCTGTTGCTTTTGCCATAATGGTTTTAAAAAGGTAGGCAAATATACTGAAAATCGTTCCTTCATAGAGACTAGTTTTAATGATTTTGTCATATTTGTAAGAACAAAATAATTCAAGCCGAATATGACTATTAAAATTGAATTGTGTGCAGCCTCAATTGAAGCGATTGAAATTGCAAGAAAATTAAACATTGATCGTATTGAATTATGTCAAGATTTGGAACAAGGAGGTTTAACTCCATCGGCGGGATTGATTCAATTTGCTGTTAAAAAAGGTATTGAAACACACGTTTTGATTAGACCACGTGCAGGGGGTTTCAATTATACAGAAGAAGAAATAGAGGTCATTTTAAACGACATTCAAATAGCAAAACAATTGGGAGCAAAGGGAATTGTTGTCGGCGTTTTACAAGATAATTTTGAACTTGACATTATCAAACTTCAAAGAATAAAAGCCGTTTCTGGTGAATTAGAATTAACTTTTCACCGTGCATTTGACGAGAGCATTGACTGGAGAAAATCAATAGATGCTTTGATTGAATTAGGATTTACACGCATTCTTACTTCTGGTTTTGCTAGTAACGTAGAAATCGGAATGGAAATTTTGGCTCAAATGACGAAATATGCTGATAATCGCATTCAAATTATGCCTGGTGGTGGTGTTAGTGCTGCAAATGTTGCTCGAATTATTTCACGCGTAAACCCTGCAGCTGTTCATTTCTCAGGAACAACAAAACAAATATTGGACGAAGATTCGCACTTTTCTGAAACAATTCTTAAAGTGGACAAAAAGCGAGTTGTTCGAATTATTGATAGCATCAAAAAGCAACGGATTGTTAACAATTGAAGTCTAAGTTTTTAACAACTTTTCTAACCGATAGAATTTTAGTTAACTTTATTGCTCTCCAATTTATTAAAAAATGATTAAATCTTTATTTTCTCTTTTCTTATTTATTTTACTTTCTTGTACTTTAAATTCTCAAATCCTTAGTTGGTCAGGTTTTCCGAATGGTGGTACAAATTACTCGACCGGAATTATGACAGCTACGGTCACTTCTGCTTCACCAGGATTTCAAAACGGAACTCCACGATTTATTGCTGGCACAACAAATGGAAATGGATTTTGTAGTTTAGCAAATAGCTTAGAATTAGAACATTTGTTTGGAAACATAACCAATGCACATTCCACGTTAACTCTTGATTTTACTGCGGGAGGAGCAACCACTGGACTTTGTGGAAGCATAACGTTTAAAATTAAAGACATAAACTCAGATGAATCAATTCAAACTTTCGCAGATTGGGTTGAGGTTAACGCAATAGATGGAAATAATACCGCAATTCCTGTTGCTAACATTACTGCTACAATCAATGGTGGACAATCTTCAACCACAAGCGGAAATATTAGAATCGTAAAAGGATATAGTTCTGGTAGCTATGGCTCAAGAACAACTAATACGTGTACAGATGTTACTTTTACAATTACCGCTCCAACTGGAGGAACATTAAAAAAAGCTGTTATCAAATATCATCCTGATTATACAGCTTGTGCCAATTGTTATTACAATTTTACTGGACCTAACCGACCAGCCTACCAGTATATTTCTGTAGGGCCAATTACAGTAACAAATAATTCAACAACTCCAACTATAACAGCGAGTGGTCCAACGACTTTTTGCGCTGGTGGTTCAGTGACTTTAACTTCAAGTTCAGCAACAGGGAATACTTGGTCAACTGGTGCAACGACTCAATCAATAACAGTTTCAACTGCTGGATCATATACTGTTTCTGTTAATTCTGGAGGTTGTATCGGAACATCAGCTGCCACTGTGGTAACTGTAAATAACCCAAACTCAATAAGTAATAAAACAGCAACGATTTGCTCTGGTGGAACTTACAATTTTACTGCCTCTGCTGGTGATGTGGTGCCAGCTGGTACAACCTACTCTTGGAGCTTTGTAAATAATCCATCAATTTCTGGAGCAACATCTGGAAATAATCTATCTGGTATAAGTCAAACATTAACCAATAACTCTTCTTTACCACAAACTATTGTGTATACCGTCACTCCGACTTCAAACGGATGTAATGGAACACCCTTCAATATTACTATAACAGTCAATGCACCATTAAACGGTGGAACTATAAGTGCAGACCAAAGTATTTGCCCAAATACAACACCTTCTATTTTAAACAATGTAACTTTCGCATCTGGGGGAAGTGGCTTAGGATTAATTAATTCCGTTCAAATTGGCAATCAAATTTGGATGAATACGAATTTAGATGTTTTAAACTATACAGATGGACAAGTAATTGGGACAGATTTCACACAAGCGGTTGGTGCTTACACATGGTATAACAATGACCAACCAACTTATGGTGTTTATGCACCTTTGTATAATTGGTTTGCTGTAAATACAAATAAATTATGTCCAAATGGTTGGAAAGTCCCTAATAATAATGATTGGTTAATATTAATGAACTTTTTAGCTTCGAATCAAGGGAACAAATTGAAATCTTGTCGTCAAGTAAACTCTCCACTTGGAGGAAATTGTAATGTTACTGCTCTTCCAAGATGGGATAGTCACAATTCTCAATTTGGAACAAATGATGTTGGATTTTCTGCTCTTCCTGCTGGAAGAAGAGAAATTTCGAATTTTTTATACACAGGAACAAGAGCCAGTTTTTGGTCTGCTGATAATTATACTCCGGGAATTAATGGCTCAAGTCATTATGTAAATTTTGCGGTAAACTTAGCAACAGCGGAATATTCTGATTTTATAGATTATTACACATCAAGTCGCTGGGGTTTATCAGTTCGTTGTTTAGCTAACACTGCATCAAGCGTTAATACTTCCTATACTTATCAATGGCAAGTTGATCCAGGATGTACTGGAAACTGGACGAATATCCCAGGAGCAAATGCAGCAAGTTATCAACCGGGAGTACTCTCTCAAACTACTTGATATAGAAGATTAACTATAGATACACAATGTGGAACAGTTAATTCAAATACTGTAACAATCTCAATGATTCCAACTGTCATACCAACAATAACTTCGAGTGGTTCCACAACTTTATGTCAAGGTGGTTCAATCACTTTAACATCAAGTTCAGCAACTGGAAATACGTGGTCAACTGGAGCAACAACCCAATCTATAACTGTTTCCACAGCTGGGTCTTATACCGTTTCTGTAAATTCTGGTGGGTGTAGTTCAACGTCAGCTGCGACTGTTGTAACCGTAAATTCAAATCCTCCCACTCCAACACTCTCCGCAAGTGGATCTACAACTTTATGTCAAGGCGGTTCAATCACTTTAACATCAAGTTCAGCAACTGGAAATACATGGTCAACTGGAGCAACAACCCAATCTATAACTGTTTCCTCAGCAGGTTCTTACACAGTTTCCGTAAATTCTGGTGGGTGTAGTTCAACATCTGCTGCGACTGTTGTAACCGTAAATTCAAATCCTACGACTCCAACACTCTCCGCAAGTGGATCTACAACTTTATGTCAAGGTGGTTCAATCACTTTAACTTCAAGTTCAGCAACTGGAAATACGTGGTCAACTGGAGCAACTACACAATCTATAACTGTTTCCTCATCAGGTTCTTACACAGTTTCCGTAAATTCTGGTGGGTGTAGTTCAACTTCAGCTGCGACTGTTGTAACCGTAAATTCAAATCCTCCAACTCCAACTATTTCTACAAGTGAATCTACAACTTTATGTCAAGGCGGTTCTATTACTTTAACCTCAAGTTCAACAACTGGAAATACTTGGTCAACTGGAGCAACTACACAATCAATCGCTGTTACGACAAGTGGAAATTATTCGGTAACC
>JBILHL010000073.1:0-6660 GCA_044350515.1 Crocinitomicaceae bacterium
AGAGACGGAGTTGGTAAATGATAAATGAGGGAATGACGAATGAGGGAATGATAAATGAGGGAATGACGAATGAGGGAATGACGAATGAGGGAATGATAAATGAGGGAATGACGAATGAGGGAATGATAAATGAGGGAATGACGAATGAGGGAATGATAAATGAGGGAATGACGAATGAGGGAATGAGAGAATGAGGGAATGATTTTAGGAGGGTATGATGAAATGAGAAACTTGAGTATTCTGCGTCAGTTTGCTTTTGAAGGATATTAAATATTTTTAGATGAATAAAAAACTCAAATTGTGGGAATTAGACCGTGTTTCAGAGGCTGATTTCAAGCAGCAAAAAAAGCACCCAATTGTAGTTGTTTTGGATGATATTCGGTCGTTAAACAACATTGGTTCGTTTTTTAGAACAGCTGATGCCTTCAATATTGAAAAAATTTATTTGTGCGGAATTACTGCTTGCCCTCCACATAAAGACATACACAAAACAGCTCTTGGTGCAACCGATACAATCGCTTGGGAACATAGAAGTGACGGAGTAGCACTTTGTGAAGAATTAAAAAAACAAGGTTATAGTATTTGTTCTATTGAGCAAACGGAGGAAACTGTTTTTTTGCAAAACACGAAAGATTTAAAGGAAGAAAAGTTTGCCTTAGTTTTTGGTAATGAAGTGAATGGAGTTAATCAAGAATTAGTAAACAAGTCGGATTATGTAATTGAAATTCCACAATTTGGTACAAAACACAGTTTAAACGTAAGCGTTTGTGCAGGAATCGTACTTTGGGAGTTTTGTAAACGGTATATTTAGCTTTACTTGAAAATCTTATTTTAATTCCTAAAAAAGTATTCAATTTCATCTAATGCTTTTGTCCCAAAATGTTCGGAGCGCCATACTCTAAGCAGTTTTCCCTTTTCACTCAAACAATAAGTAGGGTAGGCTCCATGTGTAATTTGACTAAGCTGCAGAATGTTTGATTCGAGTCTGTAACTACATTTTTGAGGGATTTTATCCGCAATACCATGAGGGATTTCATTTGGTTTTGAGGCGATAATATAATTAATCGTGCATTTCGGATTACGTTCCATTAAGACTTTAGCAATAGCAATAGTTTCCAAACAAAATGGACAATCAGGAAGAACTACTATGGAAAGTGTTTTAGTTTGATTAAAAGGCAAATCAGTTTTAACCTTAACTCCTAAATCAATAACATCGCCTTCGTAAATAGGAAAAAGAGCAAAGTAAATACCTATTGGAATAAGAATTAGAAAACTGTTTTTTAATAGGTTTAACCATTTGATTGCTAGTTTTTTATTACGTAATAGGTAAGCAATTAAAAAGCCAAGTAGTAAAAACAAAAAATAAGGAATCAATCTAGAACTTGTCCACGATAAGCCGGCATTTAAAAAGAAGTATTCAAGACTTTTCAAAATTTAAATTTCTTCAAAAATACTTGAATGATTCTAAATTGCAACTTAATTTGCTTTTTAAGCGTCCGAATTTAACTTGTTTCATAATTTTGTAAAAAACACGCATGGAATTATTTAAAAAATTTGCTTTTCTGTTATTATTGGTATTTGGATCAAATTATACTTTTTCGCAAGAAGCAGAGGTAACAACAGAAGAGGAATCAGAAGAAGAGCCAATGACTTTTTCAGGAACAAGAATTATCAGTGGACATTCTGTAAAGACAGTCGAAAAAGGGATTTTTGAAATGCGAATCGAACATCGTTTTGGTGATATCGCAGGTACGAATGGAGGTGCGCAAAGTATGTTTGGATTCGACAATTTATCTGACATGCGCATAGCCTTAGAGTATGGAATAACGGATGATTTAATGGTTGGATTCGGTCGTTCAAAAGGAGCAAGAAATGCACCCAATTCAATTTCTCCTTACAGTTCATTACTCGATGGATTTGTGAAATACAGTATTTTAAAACAGAAAAAAGGGGAGATGCCGTTGTCGTTGACAGTAGTTGCAGGTTCAACGTTTACATACATGAAATCTTCAACAGACGAATCTCAGGTGAATTATTTCCCAAAAACTGCACATCGTTTTGCTTATTTTACTCAATTGAATGCCGCTAAACATTTTGGAGATCGTTTTTCAATAGCACTTATGCCCACTTATGTTTACAGAAACTATGTAGCAGCTGATGACCAAAATGGATTGTTTGCCTTAGGTGGCGCTTTCAGATTACGCTTAACAAAACGTTTTGCTTTATTGACGGAATATTATCACACATTTAATGCTGCCGATTCTCGCCAAAATGGTTATCAAAACAGCTTAGGAGTTGCGCTCGAATGGTTTACTTTTGGACATAATTTTACAATCAATTTCACAAATTCTACAGGTTTAGGTGAAACACAATTTATACCTTACACAGCCGAAAATTGGTTGAAAGGTCAATTTAGGTTTGGTTTTTGTGTAGGTAGAAAATTCTCATTTTAAAAATTAAATAATCATGAAGAACAAAACAATTTATTTGCTTTATATAGCCCTTTTAGGATTATCAACTTCTGTTGCATTAATTCCAACTGACCATTTTGAAGTAACGGACGGACATTCAATCGATTTTAAAAGTAAAGATCCATCGGGGACTTTCAAGAAAATGGAAGGAGACATTGATTTTGATGCTTCGAACTTAGATGCGTGTAAATTCAATTTGAAAATAGATGTTTCTTCAATTAGCACTGGAAATGGAATGCAAAACAAAAAAGCGCAAACAGAAGAATGGTTTGACGCTAAAAAACACCCGATGATTAAGTTTGTTTCTACCAAAGTGGAGAAAAAAGGAAGTGAATATAGCATCGTTGGAAACTTAACTTTAAAAGGAGTTACAAAAACAGTAACGATTCCTGCAACTGTAACTGAGTCTGGAAATAAAATAACATTCAAAGGAAACTTTAATGTTAACAGAATGGATTTTAAAGTTGGAAAGAAAAGTGACATCGTTCCAGACATAATGAAAGTAACTTATTCTGTTCCTGCAATCAAAAAATGAATTTCAAGAGGTATTTTTTTTTAGGTGCAATCGTTGCTTTAATAGCTTCTTTAATCGGAGGTTTATACGCTTACAGCTATTATAAATACTTGTTTGATTTTTCAAAGGTTCTTCCAATTTGGAAAATTATTGCAGCCTATTTTTCACTTGGATTAATTGTAACTGGTTTAAGATTTCTATTTGATTTTTTACTCCCAAAATATGGTGAATTATTTTTTAACATCAAATTGGGATTTTTGACAATTGCAAGTATCGCGCACCCAATTTTAATAAATGGAGATTTCGAAATGGCAGAAATGTATCCTGGCTTTGCGATTCCTTTGTATTTTATTTTCAGTATCATTTGGTTGGGTTTGGCTCCAACTTTTTTAAATTTTAAAAAATGAAGATTTTATTCCCGTTGTTATCCGCTTTAATTATAGTTGGTTGCACAAAAGACAAAGTTCCAACAGCTACGATTGATCCGAATTGCACTGATAGTGTTTCTTTTGCAGCTGAAGTTTGGCCAATAATTGATCAAAATTGTACAAGTTGTCATGACGTTGGAAATACAACAGGTTACACATTAACGAACCATACGAACATTTCAGCCAATGCGAGTGCAATAGTTGGTTCAATGAAAGGATCAGGATTTCAATTGATGCCACAAGGTGGACCTGCATTAGAAGATTCTGTTATTCAGCGTGTGCAATGTTGGATTTCTCAAGGAAAAAAGAATAATTAGACCTACAAAAACTCAATAATAATTTAATAATTTAACTATGAAGAAAACAATTTTACCTTCAATTTTTATTGCAGCATCAATTGCGCTTGTTGCATTTAGAACAGACTTTAACTCAATTAAAGGAGTTCATAAATCACCGTTAAATGGGGGCGGATCACCAGCCGGAAGAACAGGTGCACCAGGTGAACAAAACTGTACGGCTTGTCATTCAGGTTCAACTCAAAGTGGAATAACAGAAAATGTATTTACCGTTTTAGATGCAAATAACAATCCTGTTACAACCTATACAGTTGGTGAAAGTTATACGGTTACTCTTGCTATGGCTTCAAACCCCTCTAAAAAAGGCTTTCAGGCAACAGCTTTAAAAACTTCTGATAACACTATGGCTGGAAGTTTTACAGGTACTTCTGGAAATACATCTGTAAACGGTAGCGCTAAAAAATATGCCAATCATACTTCTCAAAGTAATACTTCTTCAACAGCAATTTGGTCATGGACTTGGGTTGCTCCAGCAACAAATGCAGGTGATGTTAAATTTTATGTTGCAACAAACAAGGCAAATGGAAATGGACAAGACTCTGGAGATCAGATTTACTTGTCTCAACACACAATCTCAGCACCTTCAACAGCGGGAATTGATGAGAACAGTTTCAATCCTTTTTTTAAAGCATCTTACAACGCAGACATTAACAGTTTAACATTGAACTTTAGAAGTTTGAAAGTAAATGCGATGAACGTTAATATAGTAGATCTTTCTGGAAAATCTGTGTTTCACAAAAACTTAGGAATTTCTAAAGTTGGTGATAATTCAGAATCAATAACTTTACCAAGTAACCTTCCTAGCGGATATTACATTGTAAACATGTTCTTGAACAACACTCCAATGTCTGCTAAGATTTTTGTGAAATAAGAATAAACCAATTAAAGACAATGCTAAGAGATTCAGAAATGAGTCTCTTTTTTTTTGCTATAATTTTTCAGCTCTTTTAGCATAGAAACCTCCACTTTGAATGATACGAGATTTTAATTCCAAGAACTGTTCGTCTTTGTGCAAAGAATAATAAGTTAGAAGTAGGTACCAATCTTGTTCTTCGTCGAAATTGGTGAATTTAGAATTCTTCAACTCAATCAATCTTTTTTCGCAAAGGTTAAATTGATTCAGATTGTAATGACACAAAGCACTATAAAACAAGGCATTTACATCATCGGGATAGGTTTCCAAGATTAAATCAAATCGATTCAACGCATCTTTGAACTTATTTTGACTGAAGTACTTCAAAGATTTCCCTAAAAAACTAACATAGGCAATTTCAACGATGTTCTCTGATTCTTCGCTGTTATTAGTTGAAATTTCTGAATTGGCAGGAGTCCCAGTTAAAACTTCATTATCAACGTTGAAAATTGGCCGAGAACGATAGTAACGATAATCAACAACTTTAAAATCTTGAATATATGTTTCTCTTGCTAGATTCACTCTTCGTTTAATAGATGCTGGAATAGAATTAGCCTTCTTAATAGGTAAAGGTTGAGTCGTTAAATCAGGTTGAACTGTTGTAGTTGAAATACTAGCATTGTTCTCTTTTTTTAACTGGAAGTTTCTTTTGATTGTTTTTGGCTGAGTAAGTTCTTGTTCAGGGCTTAAATTTATAGCGGTAATCGTATCCTTATATATGGACTTATGATTAGGTTTTTTAATTTCAGTTATTTTCTTAGTTGCGGATTGTTCATTTTTACTAGTTACAAAGTACATAAAGCCGATGGATACAGCAAAAAACAGAATACTTGTCAATGCAAATTTATAGTACATTCCTTTAAATCGTTTTCGATCAATGGCGTTCATACTTTCTAAAGGAACAGAAGAAGCAGACCAACCTTCCAATGCATCAGAATCAAAGGGGTCGTCACTCGCCTTTTGTTCAATGGCATTTTTTAATGTAGAATCCTTCGTTCGAAAGTACTTTTCGAGATCTTTTCGAGACAAACTCATAGTGTTGCGTATCTTTTCGTTAATATAATTTTCAAGTTTCTTTTACCATTTTGTATAAAGCTTTTAACTTCATTCAGGTTGTAGTTTGAATCCTTTACTATTTCATCGTAACTTTTCTTTTCTAAATAGAAAGCACGAATACAAAAATGTTGATCAGTGTTCAATTCAATTAAAGCCTCTTCTAATAAATTTAGTTTTAATTCATTTATTTCTTTAGATCTTAAAGAATCATCATAATCCTCTGAAACGGGCGCATTGTCAATTTCAATAAATTGAGGATTTTTTTTTCGAAGTTGCATCAAACAAGTGTTTTTCGTGATGGTGAAAAGCCAACTTTTAAAATTTTGAATGCTATGCTTTTCAATTTTGTTTCCTATTTGATTAAAAATTTCCAAAGTAGTATCCTCAGCATTTTCTTTTTGCTTTAAGTATTTCAGACAAACACCAAACACTAAATGACTATATCTTTTATAGAACTCATCAATAATTTTCGATTCCTTATTAGTAAGGTACAGCGAAATGATTTCTTCATCAGAAAGTGATTTGTAGCTATTTCTATTGAAAAACATCATATACTACAAAGATGAGGGAATAACTCAAATTCCACAAATAATCTTAAAATTTAGTTGACATTAAATTAATTTGAAATTATTTTTAAGTCTTAGTTATTGAATTTCAGGAGTTAACAAAAAACTTTTAAAAAAACTTCAAAAAAAGTGTTGCAGTTATGAAAAGAGTACATATCTTTGCACCCCGATAACGACGAAAGAGTTGTTGAAAAATAAGGGTTAAGGTTACGAATTAAGCGATTAAAGCTAACCACAGAATAAGTTCTTTGAAGTATTGAGAAATAAGGAAACAGCAAAATTTATAAATTAGAATAAATGATTCTTGTAGTTTTTGGAAAGAATTCAAAGTTATTTACAACGGAGAGTTTGATCCT